>JAHDYJ010000009.1:14350-23529 GCA_023383795.1 Burkholderiales bacterium
TCGTAGAGTCGCATGTCGAGCGCAGCGGACTGCGGCACGATCGCACGCACCAGCTCGCCGACGTCGAACGGGCCGAACACCCAGCCGACCAGCGCGACCCGGCGCTCGTGCACGGTGCCGGCCGGCATACCGGGTCGCAGTACCGGGAAGAACAGGACGGCGCGCGCCGCGCCGTCCGCGGCACCGGCAACCGGTCCCGAAAGCGCCGCCATGCCGGTGTCGCGCGCCCGCGCCATCGCCGCGCGCCGCACCGGGTCGGTGTACATGTCGAAGCCGAGCGCGCGCGCGTCGACCGGCTCGAGGTAGACGATCGCGGCGTACTCCGCGCGCTCGCCATCGGGGTGGATCGCGTAGTCGGGCGCCCCGTCCCGTCGCACGCGGGCGACGTGGGTGCCGAGCTCGGCGTGGGCCACGCGGCGCGCAAAGCCGAGGCCACGGATCGCGGGCAGCGTGTCGGCGGCCTTGAGCGCCGCGGTGTACTCGCGCCATTCGTCGCGTGTGACCGGGTCGATGGCCGCGAAGAGCGCCGCGCCGCCGCGCAGAGTGTTCACGTAGGAGTCGAGGCGCCACTCTATGCGACGCGCGATCCGGTCGGCCTGGGCGGCGAACGCCTCGGCGCGCGCGCCGTGGTGTGCGGCCCGCTCGGCGTTCCACGCGATGGCCGTCACGGTGAGCGACGCCGCGAACGCAAGATAGGCGGCGCCGCGCCCGAGCAGGCGCGGCGCCGTTCGGTCCGGCGCGATGTCCTCTCTGACTGGCGGAGTGTCCACCGTTCCTCGCCGCCGCGGGTGCGATCGCACCGCGTCGGCAACGCCCTCCTGTTGACTTTCGTATCCGGCCGCAATCGCCGTGCCCGACATGCCGCGCGTGCGGATGCTCAGTCCGGTAAGGCTTGCCGGCCGTGCATCCTTTTCCGCAAGCGCCAGGCCCGGCGCGGAGGCCCGCATGCGCAAGATGCCTTCAAAACAGGCGCATGCGCCATGCCCCGGGCTTCATGGCACGGGTCTTGCAGATTTAGCCGGCATACAGGAGGACCCCCATGAAGCAATCATTGCAACTGCACGCCGCACCCACGCTCGCGATGACACCGCAGTTGCAGCAGTCGTTACGGCTGCTGCAGCTCTCGGCGCTCGAGTTCGAGCAGGAGATCGCGCGCGCGCTCGCCGAGAACCCGTTTCTCGAGCGAGTCGAGGACGGCGAACCCGGCGCGGCGCCCGCAGAGCGCGGGCCTGGAGCAGCCGGTGACGGGCAGTCTTCGCCCATCGATGGCGCCGCGGCGCCGGCGACCGATGCCGCGCCGGATATGGCGCCCGACACGACAGCGGACGTTGCCATCGAGCGCATCTCGCGCGAGGACCTCGCCGCCGACTGGTGGACCGGCCGCGCGCCCGCCGACGCGGGCGAGGAGGCCGACGTCGGCGTCTACACTGCGTCGCCCGTGGGCCTGCGCGATCATCTGCTGGATCAGGTACGCGCGAGCCGGCTCGACGAGCGCGAGAAGCTGCTCGCCGGCGTCGTCGTCGAGGCGCTCGACGACGACGGCTACCTGCGCCAGTCGCTCGACGAACTGCCCGCAGTGCTGCCGGCGGACCTCGCGGTCGAGGCGGACGATTTCACCATCGCGCTCGCCTTCGTCCAGAGCCTGGAGCCGGCCGGCGTCGGCGCGCGCTCGCCGGCCGAGTGCCTCGGGCTGCAGCTTGCGCGGCTGCCGGAAGACCGCCCGGGCCGCGATCTCGCGCTCAGGATCGTGCGCCATCATCTGGATGCGCTCGCCGCGCACGACACGCCGCGGCTGCTGCGCGCGCTCGGCTGCGACGAGGCGGCGCTGCGCCGCGCGCACGAGCTGATCATGCACCTCGACCCTCATCCGGGCTCGCGCTTCGGCGCGCCCGATGCACGGTACGTCGTCGCCGACGTCGTGGTCCGCAAGGTGCGCGGGCGCTGGCTTGCGAGCATCAATCCGCAGGTGCTGCCGCGCATCCGCGTGAACGAGCTCTACGCCGACATCTTCCGCGGCAGCCGCGAGAGCAACTCCGGCCTGTCGCAGCAGCTGCAGGAGGCACGCTGGCTGGTCCGCAACGCGCAGCAGCGGTTTCACACGATCCGGCGCGTCGCGCAGGCCATCGTCGAGCGCCAGAGCCGCTACTTCGAGTACGGCGACGTGGCGATGCAGCCGCTCCTGCAGCGCGACATCGCGCGCGAGGTCGGTGTCCACGAGTCGACCGTCTCGCGGGTCGCCAACGGCAAGTACATGATTACGCCGCGCGGCCTGATCGAGTTCAAGCACTTCTTCGGCACGCACGTCCTCGCGGACGACGGCCACGCGTGCTCGTCGACCGCGATCCGCGCGCTGATCCGGCAGATCATCGCGAACGAGCGCCCGGGCGCGCCGCTTTCCGACATCAAGGTCACCCGCAAGCTCGGCGACTACGGCGTGCGCGTCGCGCGGCGCACGGTCACGAAGTACCGCGACGCGATGCGCATCCCGCCGGTCGAGGCACGCCGCCTGGGCGCGCGGCTGCCGGCCGACGAGTCGGCGAACCTCTGACCAAGCCCGCACGCGCGGACTCGTTCACCGGACTGGGGGGCTGGCACGAGGGACCGGGGGGCAATTGCAGCGTTTCCTCACTCCTCGATCGTGAAGCCGACCTTGATCGTGACCTGCCAGTAGGCGATCTTGCCTTCAGCGATGAAGCCACGCGTGTCGACGACCTCGAACCACCGCATGTTGCGCACGCTCTCGCCGGCGCGCGCGAGCGCGCGCTCGATCGCGCGCTCGAACCCCTCGGGCGACGAGCCGGTCAACTCTATGTGCTTGTAGACGTGCTCGGTCATGGCTGCTCCGGTAGAATCGTTGCTCGGGCAACCGAAATGCAACACGCGTGCCCGCGGTCCGGACCCGGCGCACCGAATCCCTCCCGGGCTCCCACAGCGGCCGCCACGCCGCAGGACTTCCGCATCACGATGGGCATCGCCCGCTCTCTTGCCGCGCTGATCCGGCGCGACCGCGAAGCGCTCCTCGCCGACTGGCGCCGGCGGGTCCGGGCGCTCCCGGCGGCGGCCGCGCTCGATGCGCCGACCCTGAACGATCACGTGCCGCGGGTCCTCGACGCGCTCGTCGCGGCGCTGGATCGGGCCGTCGCCGCGGACGACGCGCCGTCGGTCGCGCATCCATCCGCGGCGCACGGCGCTCAGCGCCTGCGCGATGGTTACGACATCGAGCAGGTGGTCGCCGAGTACGGCCTGCTGCGCGAAAGCCTGCACGCGCTGGCCGAGGCGAACGGCGTGCACGTCGAGGGCGCCGCCTTCCGCGTCCTCAACCGCGAGCTCAACCAGTCAATCGGCCTGGCGGTGCGCGCCTATGCGCACGAGACCGCGACCGCGCTCGTGCGCCAGCACGAGCAGCATCTCGCGTTCGTCACCCATGACCTGCGCACGCCCCTGAACGCGATCGTGCTCGCCGTGAGCGCGCTGGAGCTCGCGTTGCCCCCCGCGCAGCCCGACGATGGGCTCGCCGCGCGCATGCTGCGCAGCCTGCGCCGCAGCGCCGACCAGCTCCACCGGCTGGTGGACAGCGTCGTGGCGGCGAGCGCAGCGCCGCAGCCCGGCGGTCCGCTCGAGCTGCATCGGCGCCGCTTCGAGCTGTGGCCGCTCGTCGCGGGGCTGGTGCAGGAGCTCGAGCCGCTCGCGCGCGCCTGCGGCGCGCGGCTGGTGTACGCGGTCCCCGACGAGCTCAAGGTCTACGCGGACGCGAACCTGCTCGGTCGCGCGCTCCGCAACCTGATCGAGAACGCCATTCGTCACGCGCCGCACGGCGAGGTCGCGATCGGCGGGGAGCGGGCCGGCGAGGCCATCGCCTGCTGGGTGCGCGACGACGGCACCGGCATCGAGGCGGCGCGCATGGACAAGGTGTTCGAGGCGGGAGAGACCACCCGCGCCGGGAACGGCGGCATGGGTCTCGGGCTCACGATCGTGCGCGAGATCGTCGAGGCGCATGGCGGTCACGTGGAAGTCTCGAGCACACCGGGGCGCGGCTCGATCTTCCGCTTCGATCTGCCGCCGATGCCGCCGGGGGACAGCGCGTCGTGAGGCGCTGCTGACTGGCGTCGCGGACGCGGATTCCTCGTCGCGGGATCGGCCAGTCGGGACCGCGGCGCGACGACCGGGAAGGTGCGCTGGTCGCTCGCGAGCAGATGCTCGTCGACGAGCTTCGCGACCGTGGTCTGCGGCGCGACGGTCAGGGTGAGGAAGGTCATGACCCGCTGCGCGCGGGCAGCCTACCCACGCCGGCGGGCACGCGGCGTGCCCACCGCTGCGGGGCGTCGACGCGCCGTGGAGTTCGCCGCCGCAACGCTCGGCTGCGTCCGAGGCGCGTCAGCGCTCGAAGCACCCGCACGTACCCGGCTTGGTGCTGCCGAAGCCCTTCCGGTGCCAGAGCACTTCGACATGCGACCCGTCCCCTTCTCTGAGACGCCCGGCGCGCCGTGCCCGCGCCGGACTGCGCCGCCGCGCTGGGCGAGTCGGAAAGTTTTTCCACTACGGTAAGCCTGACGAGCGCAAGATGCGATTTGCCGTTTTCCCCTGAGGTCCTGCTGGAGCCCATCGCGATGGTGCGAGCCAGGCCGAGCAAGGCGAGCGGCGTCAGCAGGCGCCGGCGCGGGGCAAGGAGCGCAACGCAGGCGCTGCAGCAGGAGATCGTGTCCTTGCGCGCGGAGCGCCACTTGCTGAACGCACTTCTCGAGACGGCGCCGATGCTGCTCGTCGTGCGCGATGCCGAGGGTCGCATCCTGCGGTTCAACCGGTTCGCCGAGGAACTCACGGGCATCGCGTCGGAGGAGGCGGCCGGCAAGACGCTGTGGGAGCTCGTGCTTGCGTCCGAGGACGTCGCGCCCGCCGAGGCGGAATTCGCGCAAGCGCTCGCCGGCGAGTCGCCGGTGAGCAAGGAGCTGCAGTGGCGCCACCGCGACGGCACGACGCGCATGATCGCCTGGCGCGCGACACGGTTCGACGGGTCGGACGGGAGACCGTACGTCGTCGCGACCGGCCTCGACGTCACCGAGCGGCGCCTGTCCGAGATCGACGCGCACAACCGGCTTCAGGAGCTGGCGGAACTCTATCGCGTGCACACCGCGAACGAGCTGGCGGCGACGCTCGCGCACGAGCTCAACCAGCCTCTCGCGGCGGTCGCGAACTTGAGCGAGGCGAGCCTGCGCGCGCTCGAGTTGGGCGCCGGCGACCACGACCAGCTGGCGGCGAACCTGGCCAGCGTCAGCGAGCAGGCACTGCGCGCCGGCCGCTACGTCAACGAGCTGCGGCGATTCATCGCGAAGGGCGAGATGCCACGCAGGGTGGTGGACCTGAATGCGCTGGTGCGCTCGACCTGCGCGCTCGCCGCGCCGCTCGCGCACCGGCACCGCGTCCGCGTCCTGCTCGCGCTCGCCGACGGCCTCGCGCCGGTCGAAGCCGCCGAGATCCAGATCGAGCACGTCGTCGTGAACCTGCTGCGCAACGCGATCGAGGCCGTCACCCAGGCCGGTCTGCAGATCGGCGAGGTGCGCGTCGCAACGCGTGCGACGTCGGAGGGCATGGCCTGCGTCACGGTGACCGACAACGGGCCGGGAGTGCGCGAGGACCGCCTGGAGCGGCTGTTCGAGCCGTTCTTCAGCACCAAGCCGAGCGGCCTCGGCATGGGCCTGCGGGTCAGCCGCACGATCATCGAGGCGCACGGCGGGCGACTGTGGGCCGAGGCCGGACCGGGCGGCGTCTTCTCGTTCACGCTGCCGTTCGCGAAGTGACGCCGATCGTCTACATCGTCGACGACGACGCGGCGGTGCGCCGAGGGCTAGAGCAGCTCATCGCCTCCGGCGGCTTCATGGTGCGCAGCTTCGCGAGCGCCGAGGCCTTCCTCGCGGCGTGCGAGCAGGGCTGCGCCGGCTGCGTCGTGCTCGATGTGGCCATGCCGGGGATGGGCGGTCCGCAGCTGCAGTCCGTGCTCGCCCAGCGGGGGCTGCGGCTGCCGATCGTCTTCCTGACCGCGCACGGTGACGTCGCCACTTCGGTGCGCGCCATGAAGGCCGGCGCGGTCGACTTTCTGGAGAAGCCGGTCTCCGGCGCAACGCTGATTGCTGCGGTGCGCAAAGCGATGGCGCTCGAGGCGCGCCAGCACGAGGATCACGCCCTTCGCGCGGCGGCGCGCGCCCGGTACGCCAAGCTCACCGCGCGCGAGCGCGAAGTGATGGCGCTCGCGGTCGCCGGCCTGCCGAACAAGGAGATCGGCAAGCGCCTCGAGCTCAGCTACCGCACCGTCGAGATCCATCGCGCCCGCGCCATGCGAAAGATGCGCGCGACGACGCTGCTCGAGCTCGCGCACGCCGCCGCGCTGTGCGGCATCGACGCCACCGGCGCCGCGCCCGCAGCCGACCCCGACGCCGACTGACGGGTTGCGGCCACGCGGCGCGGACCCGCGTTGCCCGCGTACGTGACCGTACGTATACGCGGCGATGCGGATGCCGCGGCTCGTCAGCGGTTGGTAAGGTGGCCCCCCTGCCATTGCGGAGGCACTGCCGATGACGCACCCACACGACCATCCGGCGTACCGTCCCGAGCTCGTCACCGTGCTGACGCATGCACGCTTGATCGACGGCGACGCCATGGAGCACATCTACTGGCGCCGCAACGGCGGCGGCCTCGCCCCCGGCCTCTACGTGGTGAGCTGGCCGCCGGGCATACCGCGCCGTATGTTCAACGAGGAAGCGCGCTTCGTCGGGCCTTTCGCGACCGAGCAGGATGCGATCGAGGCGCTCGCGCACGCCGTGGCGCGCTGGATGCGACAACCGCCTCCGTCGACGCAGCCTCCGTCGCACGGCGCGGCTCGGGCGCGCATCGCACGGGCGGGGTCGCTGAACGGCGTGTGGCGAGACGAGCGATGAACCGGCACCAAGACGCATCCACGGCGCGCCCCGGGCCCGAAGCGGGCCAGGAGCCCAGCCTCGCGCGGCTCGCGCTGGACGGGCACGGCATCATCCACGAGTGCAACGCCGCGGCGGCCGCTTTTCTCGGCTACCCGCCGGACGCGCTGCGCGGCGCGCCGGTTGCACGCGTGTTCCCGCGGCTCGCCGACGACGATCTGTTCTGCGACGGTCGCGTGAACCCGCGCCTCGCATTCCTGTGCCGCTGCGGCGTGCCGGTCGAGGCGGTGGGCGCGACTGGCGAGCGCGTGCCGATCGCACTCGCGCCCTACGCGCTGCGCAACGGCGCGCCGGTGAGGATGCTGCTCACCTGGCGGACGCCCACCGCGGCACTCTCGCGGCCCGCGACGAACGCCCGTCCGCAGGCCCTGCCGCAGCAATCCGATGCACCGCGCCCGCGTGTGTGGAAGAAGGGCGCCGACGCGGCCGCGCCGCTCGGGCACACCGCGGGCGACGGCGAGGAGCGCGCCCGGCCCGGTCGATGACTCGCACGTCGTCCCTGAGGCGCACAAGGCCGACATGCCGCCGCGCACGGAGCAGCTCGACGCGATCGTCATCGGGACCGGCCAGGGCGGCACGCCGCTCGCGCGCGCCTTCGCCCGCGCGGGCCTGAAGACCGCAATCATCGAACGCGACGCGCGGGGCGGGGGGACGCGCGTCGTGGAAGGCTGCACGCCGACCAGGACGATGATCGCAAGCGCACGCATCGCTCACCTCGCGCGGCGTGCCGCGGACTACGGAGTGCGCACGGGGCATGTGGCGGTCGACATGCGCGCAGTGCGCGATCGCAATCGCACGCTCGTCGATCGGTTCAATCGCCAGAGCGAGGATCGACAGCTGGAAGCTCAGGACGGCCTCGAGCTCGTCCGGGGCGAAGCGCGCTTCACCGGACCGCGCGCGGTCGAGGTCGCAACCGACGGCGGCGCGGCGCGCCGGCTGAGCGCCGCGGTGATTGTCATCGACACCGGGCAGCGGCCCGCGGTCCCGCCCATTGACGGCATCGATGCCGTGCCGCACCTCGACAACCGCAGCGTTATGGAGCTCGACGCGCCGCCCGCGCATCTCGTGGTGCTGGGCGGCGGCGCGACCGGCGTCGAGTTCGCGCAGATGTTCCGCCGCCTCGGCAGTGACGTGACGCTCGTCGACCGGTCCGCGCGGCTGCTCGCGGCCGAGGACGAGGACGTGAGCGAGACCATGGCGGGGATCCTCGCCGATGAGGGCGTCAAGATCCATACCGAAACCTCAGCCTCGCGAGTGCGTCGGCACGACGGCGCTATCGCACTCGCGGTGAGCACGCCCGCTGGCGCGGCGACGATCGAGGGCACCCACCTGCTGCTCGCCGTCGGCCGCGCCCCCAACACCGACCGGCTCGACCTCGCAGCCGCGGGCGTCGCGACCGACGACCGCGGCTACGTCCGCACCAACGACCGGCTCGAGACGAACGTAGCCGGCATCTATGCGATCGGCGACGTCAAGGGCGGGCCCGCCTACACTCACGTCTCCTACGACGACTACCGGATCCTGGCGGAGAACCTGCTGAACGACGGCGCTGCGAGTACCGCGTCGCGGCTGATCCCGTATACGGTCTACACCGACCCCGAGCTCGGACGGGTGGGTATGACCGAGGCGCAGGCACGTGCGCAGGGCATCGACTACCGGGTGGCGAAGCTGCCGATGAGCAGCGTGGCGCGGGCGCTCGAGACCGGGGAAGCGCGCGGCTTCATGAAGGCGCTCGTCGATGCCCGGTCGCAGGAGATCCTCGGCTGCGCCATCTTTGGCGTGCACGGGGGCGAGATCATGTCGGCGGTGGAGATCGCGATGATGGGCACGCTGCCTTACACCGCATTGCGCGACGGCGTGTTCGCACACCCGACGCTCGCCGAGGCGCTCAACAGCCTGTTCGCGACGCTGGGCTGAGGCGCGCGGCCCGCTCCTCAGCTCAGTGCGCCGGCGGCGGCGGGCTCTCCGCCGGGAGCTCGAACCAGAACGTCGCGCCGAGCCCGGTGGCGCTCTCGACGGCGATGCGCCCGCCGTGCGCTTCGACCACCTGCTCGACGATCGACAGCCCGAGCCCGCGAGCACCCTGCCCGGGCCGCGTGGCTGCACCTTTGCGGAACACCCTTTCGATCTCGGCCGGGGCCGTGCCGGGGGCGGCGTCGCGGGCCCCCCAGCACACCGCCCCGCCGGCCGCCGTGGCCCCCGCGCCCGCCC
>JAHDYJ010000009.1:23539-47828 GCA_023383795.1 Burkholderiales bacterium
CAGACCACCGACCCGCCGTCCGCGGTGCACCCGGCGCCGATGTTGATCTCGCCGCCGGGCGCGTGGTCGATCGCGTTGCCGATCAGGTTCCGAAACGCGCGCGCGAGCAGCTCCGCGTCCGCATCCGTCATGAGGTCGAGTGGCACAGCATTGACGATGCGGGTGCCCGCCGCGCGCGCGACCGGCTCGAGTTCCCGCACCACGCTGCGCACGAGCGGCGCGAGCGCGAGCCGCTGCCGACAGGGCGCCGGCGCTTGCGGTGCGGCAACGCTGGTCTCCAGCACCTTGCCGACGAGGAGGGCCAGCTGATCGACATTGCGGCGGACGCACTCCAGCATGCGCTGCCCCAGCGCATCGTCGGCCGGCAGCGCGCGCGCGAGCGACTCCGCCGCGAGCGTGATGGCGTTCAAGGGCGCCTTCAGATCGTGCACCAGGAACGCGAGCTGCTCGTCCCGCGCCGGGTCCGGCGCCGGCGCGTCCTCGCGCACGAGCTCCAGCACCGTGCGGCAAAGCGCGTCGTCGAGCTCCCGGTGAACGATATCTGCGGTCCGGCCGCGCACGACGCCGTTCGCCGCGGCGAGCTCGTGCAGGCAGCCGCGCAGCGCGCCGATCTCGCGCGCGAGCGCCGCAGCGTCCGCGCGCACGTACGGCTCGGCGGAGCGCCCTCCGCCGCCGTCACCGGCCGCCTCGCGCGCGAGCGCAGCGGCGACGCGGGCAAGCAGGGCCTGGGCGTCGATCCGCGGCGCCGCACGTTCGCACGCCTGAACCTCGCGGCGCGGCCGGGCGAGCAGCGCCGGCACCTGCGCGTTCGCCGTCGCCTCGGTGCGCATGGCAGGCAGCGCCTCGAGCCTGTGGCGCCAGCGAGCAATCAGTGCTTCGCGTTCGCGCTCGATCAGCGCGGCCAGTCCTCGGCTGTCGTTCAATCCTGCCTCCGTACCGGTCCAGGCCGCGTTCGGTGCCGATCGCGACGCACGCATTGACGCGCGCGCACCGGTGCGCGCCGCGCGGGCTGCGATCCGGCGAGGCGGACTGCGGCATCGGCTCCGCGCCAGCATCGGACTCCAGATCCGGATCCTCAGCCCCACGCGGGCAGGGTAGTCTCGCCGGCGGGCCCCGAATAGTGCGGGCGCGCACCGATACGTACCGACGCGTAGTTCTTGCGCAGATCGCTCGCCTTCGCGATGCAGAAGGGCGGCGAGCAGCCGCGCCTGGTCGTCGTCGTCCGCGCCGACCTCACCGGCAGGCGCCGCAGCTGGAGCTTCGCCATGTTCTCGGCCACGTCGGCGACGTCTTCGTCCTCGAAGCAGTACTTGACGCCCTGCGTCATCACGTCGCGCACCGGCGTGTCGGGCCCCTTGCCCGCCGCCACGGCGCGGATCGCGATGTCGCGATCGGTGACCATGCCGACCAGCCGGTCGTTCTCGCCCACCGGAACGGACCCGGTGTCGAGGCTCGCCATGATTCGAGCCACCTCGTTGATGCTCTGGTCGGGGTCCACCAGCCGCACGTCGCGCGTCATTACTTCGCCTACGTTCATGATGTGTCGCTCCTCGTCGAATCCGATTGTTGCATTCCGCGCCGGCGGCGCGTCGCAAACCTGTCGCAACCCTCGTACCCGCGGCCGCATTCTGGCTCGCATACGGACCCGCGGCTCCGGGCCCATCGTCTGCGCTAGACTCGCGGCATGCCCGAGCTGCCCGACGTACAGGTCTTCAAGGACTATCTCGACGCGACGGCGCTCCACGCGCGCATCCGCGCGGCGCATCTCGCCTCCGGACGCCTCCTGCGCAAGACTTCGGGCCGCGTGCTGGCGGCCCGCCTGCGCGGCCGCTCGCTCGTCGGGACACGCCGCTTCGTGGTGCCGCACCGGCGCGCCGGCGAGCCGTGTCCGCGCTGCGGCGCCGAGCTGCGCGCCAACCGAATCGGCGGCCGCACGAGCTACTGCTGCCCGCGCCATCAGAGGCGCCGCCGCTGACGCGAGCGCGCTCCGGGTCGCGCCTCCGTTCGAGTCAGGACTTCATGGCGCGCACCTGGATCGGCACCTCGGGCTGGAGCTACGACGACTGGCGCGGCGCGTTCTATCCGGACGGCCTGCCGCACGCGCGCGAGCTCGAGTTCGCGAGCCGTTGCTTCAACTCGCTGGAGCTGAACGCCACCTTCTACTCGCTCAAGCGCCCCGACGACTACCGCGAGTGGCGCGACACCGCACCGCGCGGCTTCCGGTACGCCGTCAAGGGCAGCCGGTTCATCACGCACAACAAGCGCCTCAAGGAGGTCGAAACGCCGCTCGCCAACTTCCTCGCCTCGGGCGTGCTGCTGCTCGAGGAGAAGCTCGGTCCGCTCGTCTGGCAGCTGCCGGAGAACGCCCGCTTCGACGCCGGACGCATGGAGCGTTTCTTCGCGCTGCTGCCGCGCGACACGCACCAGGCGGCGCGGCTCGCGCGCCGCCACGACGCGCGCGTGAAAGGGCGCAGCTGGACCAAGACCGATCGCAAGCGGCCGATGCGGCACGCCCTCGAGGTGCGGAGCGAGAGCTTCTTCAATCCGGAGTTCGCTCGCCTCGCGCGGCGTTTCGACGTGGCGATCGTGGTGTCCGACAGCGCCGACTGGCCGTGCGTCGAGGAGATCACTGCCGGCTTCGTCTACCTTCGACTGCACGGGCACGAACAGACCTACGCCAGCCGCTACGGCGCGCGCGCGCTGCGCGCCTGGGCCGAGCGCATCCGCCGCTGGCGGGCCGGCCGCGAGCCCGGCGACGCGAGACGCATCACCGACCGCGAACCGCCCCGGCGCAAGACGCGCGACGTCTACGTGTACTTCGACAACGACCGGCGCGCCTACGCCCCGCAGGACGCGCTCTATCTGGCCGCGCACGTCGGCGCCGATCCGGCCCCGGCGGGCGTGCGCCCCGTCGGAATCGTAGGGCATCGCTCGTCCCCCGCGGGCCGTCAGAGGCGCGGCCGATAGGGCTGCGCGAACGTCTTCTCGTGCACGCTCTGGCAGTCGACGCACCTCACCGCCGTCGGCAGCGCGCCCAGCCGCTCGAGCCCGATGTCGCGGCCGCAGTCGACGCACTGGCCGTAGGTGCCCTCGGCGATGCGGCCGAGCGCCGTGTCGAGCTCGCGCAGCTCGCCCAGGTCGCGCGTTACCTCGGCGGTGTCGAGATCGACGATGAGGTCGGCGAGCGACTCGTCGCCCGGGTCGGGGGCCGGGCCGGCGATCTCACCGTAGGTCTGGTCGCGGGCGCGGCCGACTTCGGCGCGGATCTCGCGCTCGAGCGCCTCGCGCCGCGCGCCGATCCCCGTTCCCGGCCGCCGGGAGAACGCGTCGTCGACGCCGGCCAGTTCGCTCCCGAACGATCGACGCGTGCGGACGAGCGCCGCGTGCATAACGCCGTGGCGGTTCGTTCATCGACAACGACCGCAAAGAATACGGCCGCTGGACACTGACGCTCGAGCGCGCGAGCGCTGCCGGCGTCAGCACCGGCTGAGTAGCGCGCTCCGCTTCAGCGGCTGCGGGATCGGCTGATCCGGCTGCGGCGGCTGCGGCTCCGGCGCCCCGGGCGGGTGGGCGGGCGGCGCCGGCTGCGGGTGTCCGGGTGGCGGCGGCACGGTCGGCGGCCGCGGCGGCGGCGGCTCCGGCACGCCGGGCGGCCGCTGCTGGACGGGCGGCTTCCTCCGCGGCATGTGCGGCTTCTCCCCCTAGACGGGCGGGCGCCGGCGCCCGAGGACCAGGAAGACGACGAACAGTATCAGACCGACGATGAACAGCAGCCAGGCGATGTTCGCGGCCATGCCGGCGATGCCAGTGAAGCCGAGCACACCGGCGACCAGCGCGACGACGAGGAACACCAGAGCCCAGTAGAACATCTCGTTCTCCTTGTGCGAAAACCACAAAGATGCACCTGCCGTGCCCGGGAAGGGCGGCGATTGCACTGCGTAGCGCGAGTTGCTCCCTGCGCCCGGAGCATCCGGCCACGGCGACCGCGATCGGGACTCATGCGCGCCGCAGCGGAGGCCGGCCGCGGCTAGCCGAACTGCGAGCGCACGCTGGCGAGCGACCCCTGCATCGCGGACAGCGCCTGCTCGGCGCCGACCTTCCGATCCTCCCACGCGCTCTCGCCCGAGCGCTCGATGTCGCGCAGCTCCTTGATTGCCGTGGCGCGCAGGCGGCGCAGCTCGGCGGTGCGCTTCTCGAGCTCGTCGCGCATCGCGACCTTGCCGAGATGCAGCCGGATCTCGATCCGGGCGAGTTCCTCGTTCCATTCGTCGAGCTGCTCCTTGGCGTTCTTCACGAAGAGATCTCGTGTCGACATGGCGTCCTCCTTGACGTCTTCGGGATCAACGCTCGGCGGCCGCGACCACGGCGCGCAGATCGCGGGAGAGCTCCCGCCACAGCCGGCGCGTGTCATCGCGTAGCACCGTCGCGGCGTCTGCGCCGCGCACCGACCACAGGCCGCGCTCGAGCTCTACGCGGAGCTCGCCCGGGCGCCACAGAACCAGGCCGACGTAATAGCGCGCGCGGTCGGAAGACTGCGCGATGATCCGGTCGACGGTGTCGCGCTCGACCGCGAGCGACAGCTCGTCGGTCAGCGGGAGCGTGCGCACGCCCGATCCCGTCGGCCGTTCCGCGTTACGCACCACCGCGATGATTACGGGTAGGTGGAACGGTCCGCCGAAGTACACCGGATTGGCCACCTTCTGCGACGGTGCGTCGTCCGGGAAGAGGGCGCCGAGCGTGGTGTCCGTCGGCCGGTTGAGAATGATGCCGAGATGGCCGCCGCGCGGCGCCGGCGCGGCGAGAAGCACCGTTTGGCCCCACAGCGGATTGTGGAATTCGGGCTTGGCCACCAGCAGCACGGCGCCCGCCGGCTCCGCTGCGCGCGCCGGCCCGCCGGCGAGCGAGGTGACCATGATCGCCGCCCCCGCAAGCAGTGCGAGGAGCGAAACGTACCGGACCGCGTTGGGGTCGATTGCTCGGGTCATGAGCGTTTCTCCTCGTCGAGCGTGCCGGCAGCCAAACCCAGCAAGTGCGGTCACGACTGCGGTTGCCGGTCGCGACGTCGCACGATCGTATGGCCCGCCGCGGAGCGCTGCGTCGGCACGATGATGTGCGGCGGCAGTCGCGGGTCGAAGTCGACCCAGTCGCCGTCGCGGATCCTGCCGTCGGCCTCCTCGATCTCGAACGCGTCGAGGCCGACGAACACGTCGCACGCCGCCGCATACTGCTGCGGATGCTCGTCGACCTCGGCGGCGACGAGCGGACCGGACTTGCGGCTCACCGGCTCCTCGGTGGAGGCGCGCGCCGGATTCGGGCGACGCGTCCGTGCGAGGGCGCCGACGAACGAGCCGACGTAGGCGCCGACCGCGGCGCCGGCGACCGTGCCCAGGGCGAGCTCGGCCGGGCTGATCCCGGCGACCAGGGCCTCGGCGATCAGCCAGCCGGCGATCATACCCGCCAGGGCGCCGAGCGCCGCGCCGGCCATCGCGCCGCGACCGCTCTTGCGCGTGCCGCGGTCGTGCGCGGCGTCACCGCCGATCGGGTAGAGCGCGTGTTGCCCCGCCGGAAGCACCTCGAAGCTTGCCAGCTTGTCGCGGCGGATGCCCGCTTTCGCGAGCGCGGCCACGGCCTGTTCGGCTTCCTGTCCGGTCTCGAACCGCGCAGCGACGATGCGTGCCATAGCTGCCACCCGTGTTGGAACTCCAGACAGGGGTCGCGCAATCGTCGTGCCCGGCCGCGGCTACCGCGCACTGCGGCGCCCACCGGCGCTGCCCGCCACGCTGGCAAGAGTTGCCGCGCCGTCTGTCGGATTCGGCAACAACCCGATCGGCAGGGGGCCGCCGGGTGCAGTTCGCAACGGCAACAAGTCAACCGCTTAGGCCGCGCACCTCCCCCTGGCATGAGGTTTGCAGGTATCTGCGAATATCAGGCGCAATCCAGTTTCACAGACTTGAGTAGGACTTACATAGGTGGCCGATGCTACCCGCAGGAGCAAGGCTGACATGACCGCAGAGCGACACGACTACGACCGGCTGGCCGAAGGGCAGGATGCCGAGGTCGAGATCACCGTTCTCGCCGTGACGGAGGCCCCCGGCGGCGTGCCGGTGATGCTCGCCAAGGTCGATCAGACGCAGGTCGAGCTGTGGGCGGCGACGCCCGGCGCCTGCAGCGCGGCGCGGCACGTGGCGCGCGGCGCGCACGTCGCGGCACACATCACGAAATGCCCGGAAGTGATCAGCGATCGCCGCTACGGCGGCCTCCGCAAATCGCCCGAGTTGAGGATCCGGTTCGCCCGCCTGCTCGAATTGCGCCCGGCCTAGCGGGACCGACCGACGCGCGGTCGGCGGCGTGCCGACCCATCAGCGGTCGACGCCGCGCAGTCGCTCGCGGTCGTATTCGCGCAGACGGTTGTAGAGCGTCTTCGGGCTGACGCCCAGCAGCTCGGCCGCCTTCTCGCGGCGTCCCTGGCAATGCTCGAGCGTCGCGAAGATAAGGCGGCGCTCCATCTCGGCGATCGAGGTGCCTACTTTCACAGTGACGTGCATGCCGTCCAGCGCCGGGGCCGCGCTGGCGGGCGACGCCTCGAACGACAAGCAATCCGCGTCGATCACGTTGCCTTCGGCCATGATGAACGCCCGCTGCACCGCGTTCAGGAGCTGCCGCACGTTGCCCGGCCAGGTGTGGCCCGCGAGCGTTTCGACCGCCTCCGGCGAGAAACGCTTCGACGCGTCCTCGCGCGCGTTGAGCTCGGCCAGGAAGTGGTTCGCGAGCAGCGGGACGTCCTCGAGCCGCTCGCGCAGCGGCGGCAGGTGGATCTCGAAGACGTTCAGGCGGTAGAAAAGATCCTCGCGCAGCTTCCCGGCGGCCACCGCCTCGCGCGGCACACGATTGGTTGCGGCGATGATGCGCACGTCGGTGTGAATCGGTTCGTCGCCGCCGATGCGCAGCAGCGCTCCGGTCTCGAGCACACGCAGCAGCTTCACCTGCAGGTCGGACGGCATCTCGGTGATCTCGTCGAGCAGCAGCGTGCCGCCGTTCGCGCGCTCGAAGTAGCCCTGATGCTGCCGCGCGGCGCCGGTGAAGCTGCCCTTCTCGTGGCCGAACATCTCGCTCTCGATCAGCTGCGGCGAGATCGCGCCGCAGTTGACGGCGAGGAACGGGCGGTCGCGGCGTCGGCTCAGGTCGTGGATCGTGCTGGCGACGAACTCCTTGCCGGTGCCGCTCTCGCCGGTCACCAGGACGTTCACCGCTGTGCCCGCGACCCGCGCGATCTGGCGGTACACCTCCTGCATCGGCTTCGAGCGTCCCCACAGGCGCCCGAACCGGCCGTGCTCGGCGACGTCCTTCTCGAGCGTCGCGACGCGCGCTTTGAGCTCGCTCGGCGGCGCGAGCCGCGCGAGGATGCCCTTCAGCTGGCGGACGTTCACCGGCTTGGTCAGGTAGTCGGCCGCGCCGAGCCGCAGCGCCTGGATCGACGTATCGAGCGATGCGTGCCCGGTGATCAGCACGATCTCGCTGTCGGCGGCCTCCTCGACGTCGGCGAAGAGATCCATGCCGTTGCCGTCCGGCAGGACGAGATCGAGCAGGATGACGTCGGGCGCGCGCAGCACGATCTGCTGGCGCGCCTCGGCGAGCGTCCCCGCGGAAGCGGCGCTGAAACCCTCCGCTTTGATCAGCTCGGCGAGGACCTCGGCGGAGTCGCGATCGTCTTCGACGATGAGAGCGTGTGGCATCCTGGGCTCCTCCCGAGTGGTGCGGTGCATGATCCCGGCCGGCAGGGCCGTCGCCGGTCAACCCTGAATCGGTCGTGACTCTACTCGTCGCCCGGCGTCAAGCCTTGGAAATTGAAGGAATTTTTGAGCGGCGGTAAGAATTGCATCCCCCGTTGGATGGCATCCGAGCGCGTTGGTTCGGGCACAAGCGCATGCATACGTGCGCGTCCTTACCGCAGTGCGTCAGACGCAACACACGCCGATGTGCTCGAGCGCGCGGCGCATCTCGGCCTCCCAGCCGCGGTTCGCGCTCGGGCTCGCCGGGCTCGGGTGCGGCACGCGGCCGAGCGTGACGTCGCAGCCCGCGAGCGCTGCGCCCGCGCGCGCGGCGGCGAACGCGCCGATGCCGACCACGTAGCGCGGCGAGAGGACGGCGACCGTGGCGCGCAGCGCGCGGTCGCACGCGGCGAACAGCGGCTCGCGCTCGGCGCGCGGCAGCTTGTCGGGCGTGCGGTTGCGTCCGCTCTCTTCCATGAACACGAGCGGACAGTAGTTCGCGACGAAGAAGCGCGCGAAGAAGCGCTCCGGCGTGCCGAAGGTCGCGCGCGCCCAACCCCACAGCCGCTGCCCGCTCACCTCGCCGCGATGGCAGGCAAAGCCGGCGACGCGGCGCTTGGGATGCTCGCGCGGCGGATGGCCGACCGGTGCCTCGATGCCCAGCCAGTCGCGCACCATGCCGACATCGCCGAACGGCACGCCGGTCTGCGCCATGCCGAACGGTCCGGGATTCATGCCCAGCAGCACGCCCTCGGGACGGCCGGTGCCGTAGCGCTCGATATAGGCGCGGTGTGCCTCCCAGGCGTACTCGAGCGGGTTGTAGACGTACGCGACCGGAGCGGCGAACCGGAGCGCGCCGGCCTCGCGGCCGAGCCTCCGCGCGATCTCGACGAGTTGCATGCGGCCCCTTCTTGCTGCGGTGACAGCGTCGGAACAGACCCGCGAAACGCCTGTCCCAACGTCAAACGGGTCGGCGCAGGTCCCGCTTCTCCGGCTGGGCCCCCGCGCCGGCGGGGAGGGTACGGCGGCGGCGCCGCCGTGGCAATCGGCAGGACGAACGACCGCACGGCCCGCACGCAGGAGGACTCGTGATGCAACGACGCAAGCTCAAACCCGGTGAGAAGGGCTTCGAAGTGATCGCCGGCACCGGTCGGACGCAGGTCGCGCGCATGGTGCTCGGCCCGAACGAATCGACCGGCGGTCCCGAGAATGCCCACGCAAAGAGCGACCAGTGGCTCTACGTGCTCGGCGGCGCCGGCCATGCGATCGTCGGCGGGCGCTCGATCCCGCTCAAGGCGGGTGCGCTGCTGCTGATCGAGGCCGGCGAGCCGCACGAGATCGTGAACGATCGCGAGAGCGAGCTGCAGACCTTGAACTTCTACGCCCCGCCGGCATACTGACCGTCGCGCAAGGCGGTCCGGGGGCCCGCGGGCATCCCGGGCAGGAGGGACGGGCATGCCGAGCAAGGGCCAATACGTGGAGATGCTGCGGGCGCGGCTCGCACTGTGGAACGCCGAGCTCGACGAGCTCGGCGTGCGGGCACAGGCCCGCGCGGATCTCGAGCGCTCGGTGGCAGAGCTGCGGCGGCTGCGCGACCAAGCGGCCGAGCAGACGCGCGCGATCGAGCGCGCCGGCGAGCCGGACTGGGAGCTTCTGGCAAGCACCGCCGAGAAGGAGTTCGAGGCACTCGGCGACGCGTTCGGACGCGCGCGGGCGCGCTTCGGCGAATAGCGCTACGCGAGCGCAAGTGCCTTCAGCGCGGCCGCCGCCAGGTACAGACCGTAGCCGCCGCCGACGGCAGCGCCCGCCGCGAGCGCGATGACGGCGGCGCGCAGCCACACGGACGAATGCCGCCAATACGCAGCCATCCGCAGCGTGGCGGCGCGGATCTGCAGCTCGCACCAGTCGAACGTTCGTGCCGCCTTCGCCGAGGTGCTCGCGAGCACGGTGAGCCCGAGCGCGGCAACGAGTACGCCGGGGCCTGGAATCAACATCAGGACGATGCCGGCAGCCACCAGGCAGAGTCCGACGGGCACGGCGAGTGCATGTTTCCACGACCCGGGCGCGACGCCGCGCCGGCGTCGATACCAGTTCCGGAACCGGCGACCCGCCGGGCTCGCGCGCAGCTCGGTCCAGTACCGCACCGCGCGCCGCATCATGCTCCGCACGGCGCTCACACACCGGAAGACAGCCACCGAGAAGGTTCGTTCGCATGCGTGACTGGCGAGCGCTGCTGACTCGTTGCCGGCGTCGCCGTCGCCGTCGCCACGATCGGGCTTTTCCCGGTGCTCGAACCTGTGGCGCGAGCTCCCGTAGTACGAGGCGCTCGGCTGCTAGAGCAGCAGCAGCGTCGCCAGTCCGAGGAACACGAAGAAGCCGAATGCGTCGGTGAGCGCGACCAGCATCACGCCGCCGGCGAGCGCCGGGTCGATGCGCAGGCGCGCGAGCGCCATCGGAATGAGCGTCCCCGCTGCGACGCCCCACACGAGGTTCAGGACCAGTGCCGCGCCGAACACCAGGCTCAGCACCGGACGCTGGAACCAGAACGTGACGATCAGCACCACCGCGAGCGCCCACAGGCCGCCGTTCAGCAGGCCAACCGCGAGCTCCTTGTTGAACAACCGCAGGCGGTTGCCCTCCTTCACCTGCTCGAGCGCGATGCCGCGGATCACGACCGCGAGGCTCTGCGTGCCTGCCACCCCGCCCATGCTCGCCACCACCGGCATCAGCACCGCGAGCGCGACGATCTGGTTGATCGAGCTTTCGAACAGGCCGATCACCCACGCCGCGACGAACGCGCTGACGAGGTTGATGCCGAGCCAGATCGCGCGGCGCCAGGCGCTCGCGAGCGGCGGCGCGAATGTGTCCTCGGCCGCGTCGAGACCGGCGCCCGCCATCACCGAGTTCTCGGCCTGCTCGCGGATCACGTCGACGACGTCGTCGACCGTGATGCGGCCGATGAGACGGCCACGGTCGTCGACCACCGGCGCCGACACCAGGTCCTCGTCCTCGAAGCGGCGCGCGACGCGCCGCGCCGGCGTATCGGCGGCGATCGGCTCGGTCTCGCGGTTCATCACGGCGTGCACGCGTGTCTCGCGGTCGAGCGAGACCAGGTCGATCACCGCGAGCCGGCCGAGATAGTTGCCGCCGAGGCCGGTGACCATCACCGCGTCCGTGTGCGCCGGCAGCCGCTCGTTCTCGGCGCGATAGCGCGAGAGGTAGCTGAGCACCATGCGCAGCGTGACGTCCGGACGCACCGCCAGCGCGTCGACGTCCATCAGTCCGCCGGCGGTGTCGGGTGGATAGGTCCGCACGACGTGGAACCGCTCGCGGCGCTGCGCGTCCATCGCGCTCAGCACCGCCTCCACGACGCCGTCCGGAAGCTCGTCGTAGATGTCGGACAGGGCGTCGAGGTCGAGCCGCTGCACGGCAGCGGCCAGCTCGTCGGCGGCGCTCTCGTCGATCAGCTGCCGGCGGACCTCGCCGTGCGCCTCGATCAGCACGTCGCCCTTGGTCCGCGGATCGACCAGCTTCCACAGCGCCGCGCGCTCCTCCGGCGGGCAAGACTCCAGCACGTCGGCGATCTCCGACGGATGGAGTTCGTTCAGCTCGGCCGCCGCCCGCGCCGCGGCGCCGGCCGCGATCGCCTCGCGCAGCCGGTCGAGCACGCCGGCGCGCTCGTCTTCGTCTTCTTCGCGGTCGGTCATTGCGCTCGCTCCTCGGTGGCGGTCAGTCGGTCGCCCGCGGGACGGCCGGGCGCGTGTTCGATGCCGCCCACGCAGTCCTTCGTGCGCAGGATAACTCGAAGGCCCGGCAAGTCTTGCCGCGCCCGGTAAGGCTTGCCGCGAACCGCGCGTACAGGCGGGGCGCACGCAGGCACACCGAGTGCGCCGTCGGAGGCTGCCTGCAACCGCACCGCCGAGCGAGATCGCCGCCGCGAGCCCTATTCGAGACCCGCCGATGGTTCCGGTCGACCTGATTACGCCCGAGATGGAACGCTGCGCGGCGGCGTGCGCCGACTGTCACGCAGCATGCCTGCGCACCGCGCTCGCCGACGGCCTCGCGGCGGGCAGCGCGCGGCTTGCGCCGGAGCACTTCCGACTGCTCATGGATTGCGCGGACCTGTGTGCGACCACGGCCGATTTCATGCTGCGCGGGTCGGCGTTCCACGAGCGCGTGGGCGGCGTATGCGCCGAGGTGTGCGCCGCATGCGCGCAGAGCTGCGTGCAGTTCGACCTTGCCGACGCGAGCCAGCAGCTGCAGGCCTGCCGCGCCGCGTGCGTGCGTTGCGCGAAGAGCTGCCGCGAGGCGGCCGGTGCGATGCGATAGCGGCTAGCAGCTTTGGTGAACCCTGCCTCTGCGCAGGAGGGGATGTACAAGGGGCTTCTCGTTGTCCGTACGACCGGGGTTTGCGTCGCACGCTCGATTCCTCGAACGGAATCGCCGCGTTGCCATTGGTCAACAGGGTGCTAGCGCTTCGTTCGCCGCTTCTTCGTCCTCGGCGGGCGCTTCGGCGCCGGCTCGGGCACCGGCGGACAGGGGCTGTCGGCACCGTGCGGCGCGAGACACTCGGTATCCTGCAACCCGCGCTCGAGATCCTCCTTGGCCTGGCCGACCATCCTGCGCTGCTGCACCGGGCGCTCGCCCGGGGTCGCAAGGTCGGTCGGCGACTCGTCGCGCTCGTGCGGCAGCTTCAACCGCTCCCCGCTCGCGAACGTCGGATCCTGCCGCGCCGTGCCGATGGCTTCGGGGTTGGGTCGGCCCGGCGCCGGCGGTTTCACCCGGGGCGCCGGCTGCTTGCGCCGGTCCTGCGGCATGCGCGGGCTCAGCTCGCATCCGCGGCCGTGCCGCGTCGGATCACGCCGCACGCGATGCGTGCACCGGCGTCACCCGAGGGCTGGCTCTTCAGGTCGTCGGCCTTGGCGTGCACGATCACCCCACGGCCGAGGATGTCCGTCTTGCCCGCGCCGATCTCGAGCCGCGGCACCGTGAAGCGCGTCGTCACGATGCCCTTCGCGTCCGCTGTGACGTTGCCGAGATCGCCGGCGTGCCGCTTCGGGGTCTCGCGGCCACTGTGGGGCATGCCGGTCGGGTTGAAGTGCCCGCCCGCGCTCGTCGCGTCGGGCGCGCTGCAGTCACCGTTCTCGTGGATGTGGAAGCCGTGCGTGCTGTTCGGCGTGAGCCCCGTCAGCCACAGGTGCACCGCGGTGCGGCCTTCGATGTCGTCGACGAAGACGACCGTGCCGGCGGCGTCGTTGCCCTTGGTCGACGCGAGATCCGCCACTGCGGCGCGGGTCATGTCGATGTTCTTCAGCGCCTCTTTCATGGCGTCCGTGCCGGCGGACGCGGAGCCGAGCAGCGCCCCCCCGGCCAGGCCGAGCGCGAGCGCGATCGATGTGCGCAGCGCAGTCATGTCATCACCTCCGTGCTGGCCGGGGCGCCGCAAGCGGCGTGCCTGCGCCGCCGCGTCGCGCCATGGCGTAGGCGAGCGACACGCCGCTCGTGATCAGCCCGACGTGGCTGAGCCCCTGCGGGAAGTTGCCTAGGAAGGCGCCGCTCGCAGGATCGATCTGCTCGGGCAGCAGGCCGAGCGCATTGGCGTGCGCGCAGAGCGCCTGGTAGAGGTCGAGCGCGTCGTCGAGCCGGCCTTGCAGCGTGAGGTTGTCGACGAGCCAGAAGCTGCAGAGCAGGAACGCGCCCTCGCCGCCGGGCAGCCCGTCGGGCGACTCGTGCGGCAGGTAGCGGTAGAGCAGACCGCGCCCCGCCGACAGGTGCTCCGCGATCGCCGCCGCGGTCGAGCGCATGCGCGGGTGATCGGCGTCGAGGAGCCGCCGCAGCGGCAGCGCGAGCACGCTCGCGTCGAGCGCGTCGCCGCCCAGGTGGCCGGTGAAAGCGCGGTAGCGCTCGTTCCACGCCGCTTCGACGACGGCGTCGCGCATGCGCGCCGCATCGGCGCGCCAGCCGGCAACGTCGCCCTCGAGCCCGAGCGCACCGGCGATGCGGGCGCCACGGTCGACCGCGACCTGGCACATCGCGGCCGAGTAGGTGAACGGCCGCGGCGGCGAGCGCACTTCCCAGATGCCCTGGTCGGGCGCGTCCCATGCCCCGCGCGCCGCGGCGACCAGCGGGTGCAGCCGCGCCCACAGCGAGTCGTCGATCGTGCCGCCGCGCTTCGCCCACAGGTACGCGCAGTCGAGGATCTCGCCGTAGACGTCGTGCTGACGTTGTCCCGAGGCGGCGTTGCCCCAGCGCACCGGCGCCGAGCCGCAGTAGCCCTCGAGCGAGGCGTCCTCGCGCTCGGCCGGCGCCTGAAGGCCGTCGAGCGTGTACAGCACGCGCGGATGGCCGCCGCGCTCGACGACGTCGAGCACCCAGGCGAGGAAGCCCGCCGACTCGTGCTCCAGGCCGATGCGGCTCATCGCGTAGACGCTGAACGCGGCGTCGCGGATCCACGCGTAGCGGTAGTCCCAGTTGCGCACGCCGCCGAGCGCCTCGGGCAGCGAGGAGGTCGGCGCCGCGACCATCGCACCGTTCTCGAAGCGGTCGAGCAGCTTGAGCGTGACCGCCGAACGGCGCACCAGCGCCGCCTGCGGGCCCTCGTAGAGGATGTTCCCGTTCCAGCGCTCCCAGGCGTCGAGCGTGGCCCGGTGCAGCGCGTCGGGATCCTCGCCCTGCGCGCGGCGACCGACCGTGCCGCCCCAGCGGAGCACCACGTGGACCCGGTCGCCTTGCCGCAACGCGACGCCGACGCGCGGCTTGTCCAGCGGGAAATCGGCGTCCAGCTGCAGCGCGAGGTCGGGCCGCGTACGGCACCGGACGCGAAGCCCGTCGCCCCGCCGATCGACTTCGGCGCCGCCGTGGGGCTCGAGCTCGACCCGCAGGCGCACGCGGCCCTCGAGCACCTCGGCCGTTCGCACCAGCTCGCCGCGCGCCGCCGGGACGTCCTCGGTGAGGTCGGCGCCCGAGCGCAGCGTCATCGTGTCGATGATGCGCACGATCCCGCCGTGGACGTCCGCGAGCTCGGTGACGAGGATGCCGGTGTCGCCGAGATAGCGCTGGCGCGACGCGGCAAGGTCCTCGGGCACGATCGTGAAGCGGCCGCCGCGCTGCCGATCCAGCAGCCCGGCGAAGAGCGGCGGGTCGTCGAACCGCGGCACGCACAGCCAGGCGATGGTACCGTCGCGCGCAACCAGCGCCGCGGTCTCGCCGTCGCCGATCAGACCGTGGTCCGCAATCGGGAGATAGCCGTCGACGCGCTCGATCGGCCGGAACTGCGCAGTCATCGGCGGGCCTTCGCAAGTTCCGTTCCCGTCCCGGCATGCGGGCACGCCACTTGCAGCCCCCTGGAGATCAACGTTCTCCGCAGCCCCGATGCCGCTCAGCACCACCAACCTCGTCAAGCACTACTTCAATGTCTGCAACACTGCGCTCAGCCGGCATCGTCACGGCATGGTCTACGGCGCGCTGCTCGAGCTGGTGAACCGGCTCGCGTCCGGCAGAACGATCGCGATCGAGGTCGCCGGCGCGCCGGCCACCGGACCGCGCCGGTTCACGGTGCGCTTCGTCGACGGTGCCTTCACGCCGGTGCGCCGCGGCGTCCACGCGCCGGACGTCAAGCGCACGCTGCCGCGCGACTTCCTCGAGGACGTGCTCGCGCACGCCGACGAGTACATCGAGCATCCCGAGCGCCTCGACTGGGGCTGGCTGCGAGGCCACTGAGCGTGAGCAGTCAGACCCGCCTATCCGGAAGCAGCGCAGCGACGCAGCCGCGCCCGCACGGCCGGGACGACGCCCATCACGACTCGCGCCTCGCGCGACTGATCGGCCGCTCGCGCAACATTATCCTGATCGCGGTCGCCGCGGTGATGATCTGCGCATTCTCGCTCTTCCTGCTCGGCGCGATCCTCGCCGCCCAGACGGTGTGGACCGCGTGGAGCGGCGTGCTGGCCGGCCACGTCGGCACGACCGACCTGACGCTGCGCTTCCTCGAGATCGTCACCGTGATGCTGAAGGCGGTGTTCTTCTACCTGATCGGCGTCGGCTTCTACAGCCTGTTCATCTCGCCGCTGAACGTGACGGTCGCGCTCGGCGTCGAGACGCTGAACGACCTCGAGACCAAGATCATCAGCGTGGTGATCGTGATCATGGCGGTGAGCTTCCTCGAGCGCTTCATCGACTGGCAGGGCCGCGACGAGGTGCTGTGGAGCGCAGGCGCGCTCGGGCTGGTGGTGGCGGCGCTGACCGTGTTCCAGTGGCAAACCCACCGCGCCGGCCAGGAGCACAAGCACCAGCATCCGGACATCCTCGAGCGCGCGAAGGTGGAGATGTTCGAGCGCGCTCACGAGGAGCACGAGATCACGCCCGACGAGGCCGACTTGCGCTTCGACGAGGAGGAGGCATCACGCCGGCGCGGCGAGGCGCGCGAAGCGGGCGAGCGCCGCCGCAAGACGCCGGCACGGCAGCGCTAACCGGACGCCGCTGTCGGGCTTCGCCCGGCCAGGTGCGCGATCGAGTTGGCGTAGTAGGCGAGGAGCGGCGCCTCCTCGCGCCGCGCCGCGTAGAGCCCGTCGCGCGCCTCGACGATGCGCCGCAGCGTGAGCATGCGCAGTCCCGCGCCGACCGCGTAATCCCAGTCGCGGCGCGGGACGTAGATGCGGGCGCCGGCGCGCTCGAGCCGCTCCACGAGCTCGGCGACGCGGCCCTTGAGCTCGAGCTCGCTCAGCGGCTCGCCCATGCGCCCGAGGAGGACGGTCGCGACGAGCGGCACCGGCAGGACGGGCACCAGCCGGCCGACCTCGTCCATCAGCCGCCGGCCGAGCGCGGCGACCTCGCGCTGCCGGTCGTCGCGCCCGAGCCGCGCGAAGTCGACGCCGCGCGCGGCGGCGTACTCGCGCGCCGAGATCGGCGTGCCGAAGTTCACGCACGCATAGCCGAAGCGGTACCAGCGGCTGCGCAGCACGAGGCCGAGCTGGCGCGCCGCGAAGCGCAGCGTGGCGAGCACCGCGGCGATGCGGCCGGCCGGCGGCGCGGCGGGATCGGCGGCGCGCAGCAGCGTGCGGTCCTCCAGCGTGCGGTCGTAGTTGAGCGCGATCGGCACGAAGACGAGATCGCGCTCGCCGTCGGCGCGGAAGCCGCGCAGCATGTAGTCGATCACGCCGAACCTGGGCTCGCGCATGCGCCCGTCGCGCGAGAGCCCGCCCTCGGGGAACACCGCCTGCGTCACGCCGGCCTCGGTCGCCATCGCGACGTAGCGCTCGAGCACGCGCCGGTAGAGCTCGTCGCGCGAGTTGCGCCGCACGAAGTAGGCGCCCATCGCGCGGATGATCTGCTGCACCGGCCAGATGCGCGCCCACTCGCCGACCGCGTAGGAGAGCGCGGCCTGGTCGGCCGCGAGATACGCGGCCAGCACGTAGTCCATGTTGCTGCGGTGGTTCATCACGAACACCACGGTCGCGCTCTCCGGCACGCGCGCGAGCCCGGCCTCGTCCGCGTAGCCGATGCGCACGCGGTAGAGCGCGCGCGAGAGCGTCTTGCCGGCCCAGTAGCCGACGCGGAAGTAGAGGTAGGCGTTGAACGCCGGGACGATCTCGCGCGCGTAGCGCCGCACCTGGTCGAGCGCGACTTCGCGCGGCATGCCGTGCGCCGCCGCGTGCGCCTTCGCCGCCTGCTGCACGCGGTCGTCGAACACCAGCCGGTCGATCAGCGCGCGGCGGCTCGACTGCTGGAACGGCCGGATCTGGATGCGCAGGCGCTTGCCGACGTCCTCGAGCACGCGGTTCGCGCGCGCGCGGATCAGCCACCGCACGCTCGGCACGAGCAGGCGGTCGAGCGCCGCCCACGCGGCGAGCGCGCCGGCGATCGCCGCGAGCCAGAGCGGAATCTCGATCGTCGCGGACAGGTGCCCCTCCCCCGGACTGCCAGACGAACGGGGACTCTAGCCGGACTCCGGCGGGTGCGCGCCGGGAGGCCGCCGGGGCGCCACGGCCGCGGCCGTCAGCCGCGCTTGTAGACGATCTTCTTCGTGCCGCCGTCGCAGCTGCCGACGATCTCGCCGCCGGCGGCCTCTTCGTTCGGCACGATCGTCAGCGTGAAGACCTTGACGCCGTTCGCCCTGATCTTGGCCTCGATCTCGGCCTTGAGCTCCTCGCAGTCCTTGCGCGCGAGGGCCGGCGACGCCGCCAGGAAGAACGCGATCACCGCGATGAACGCCCGCATCTGAGTATCCCCCTTGGTTCGGTTGATCCGCATGCGTGTCGCGGGCCTCCCGACCGCCTCCCGCGCCCACCCGGTAGGATAGCGCGGCGCCTCACCGGGAGGGGAGCGTTCGCGGCGCTGTGGCGCCGCCGTTTCTGCGCCACGCGGCGGGCGTGGTGCCGAGCTCGCGCTTGAACGCGCGGTTGAAGGCGGCCTCCGAGTCGTAGCCGCTCTCGGCGGCGATGCCCGCGAGGCTCGTCCGCTCCGAGCGCAACCGCTGTGCGGCGACGGTGAGCCGCCAGCGGGTCAGGTATTGCATCGGCGGCTGGCCGACGAGGTCGGTGAAGCGCTGCGCGAGCGCCGAGCGCGAGAGGCCGACACGCTCGCCGAGCTCGTCGACGGTCCATGGGTGGCCGGGGCGCTCGTGCATCAGGCCGAGCGCGCGCCCGACGTAGGGGTCGCGCAGCCCGGCGAGCCATCCGGTCCTGCCGTCCGGCAGCAGCTCGATGTAGCGGCGCAGCGCCTCGACGAACAGCAGCTCGGCGAGCTTGGCGAGCACGGTGTCGCCGCCGGGCCGCGCCGCGGCCGTTTCGCGCGTTCCGGCGTCCATCAGGCTCCTCACCCAGGCCGTGGCCGGGCCTTCGCCCACCGGCACGCGCACGAGCCGGGGCAGGGCTTCGAGCAGCGGACGGCTGAGCCGCTCGTCGCAGATCAGGAAGCCGCACGCGAAGCGCGTCGTCTCGCCGCCGCCGCCGTGCTGGATCCGCATCAGACCGTTGGCGGTGGCGGGCCGCACCAGATCCTCGCTCGGCCGCGGCGCGAGCTGCAGGTCGCTGCCCATCACGTGGTCGGCATCGCGCGGCAGGATGAGAACGTCGCCCGCCGCGATCTCCAGCGGCTCCCCGCCCGCGGCGAGCCGGGCCTTGCAGCGGCCCTCGGTGAGCAGGTGGAAGAAGATGACGTTGCCGCCCGGCGGCAGCGGTTGCGTCACCGGCCGGTCGGACCGCGACAGGATGCACCAGGGCGCCGTGAACTCCGCGTCCAGAAACACCGCGCCGGTCAGCCGCAGCACGCGCAGCGCGTCGGAAAGCACGTCCATGCCGCGATTATCGGCAAATCCGGAGTCCCGGACAAAACGGCCGGACGCCCGATGAACTTCCCGCCGCGCGCCGCGCGGGATACTGAGCGCTCCCGCGACCCCGGATGCGGGTCGATCACAGCCAGACGGAGAGACAGACATGACAGTCGTTGCGATGAAGACCGCCGGCGCGAGGCCCGGCCCGGATTGGAGCGCGGTAGCGCGTGAGCTCGGCGAGCGGTTCGCCGGGCGGGCCGCGGCGATCGACGCCGACGACCGGTTCGTCGACGAGAACTACGCGGAGCTCAAGGCGAGCGGTCTGGTCGCGGCCGGCGTGCCGGCCGAGCTCGGCGGCGGCGGCGCGAGCCACGCCGAGCTTTGCGAGGTCGTGCGCACGCTCGGCCGTCACTGCGGTGCCACGGCGCTCGCGTTCTCGATGCACACCCACCAGGTCGCGACGAATGCGTGGCGCTGGCGGCACACGCAGGCACCGGTGGACGGGCTTCTGAAGCGCGTCGCCGCCGAGCGCATCATCCTGCTCTCGAGCGGCGGCTCGGACTGGCTGCACGGCTCGGGCACGGCGACCCGCGTCGAAGGCGGCTTCCGCGTGAGCGCCCGCAAGGCCTTCACCAGCGGCGCGCCCGCGGGCGACCTTCTGCTCACCAGCGCGGTCTACGACGACCCGGAAGCCGGGCCGACGGTGCTCCACTTCGGCGTGCCGATGCGCTCGGATGCGGTGCGGATCGAGCCGACCTGGCGCGCGATGGGCATGCGCGGCACCGGCTCGCACGACGTGCTGATCACCGACTTCTTCCTGCCCGACGGGGCGGTAGGCGGCCGGCGGCCGCAGGGCAAGTGGCATCCGCTGTTCCACGTCATCTCGATGCTGGCGATCCCGCTGATCTACAGCGCCTACCTCGGCGTCGCCGAGGCGGCGCGCGACCGGGCGCTGCAGCTCGCCGCGAAGCGGCGCAGCGACGCCCACCTGCTCCAGGCGGTCGGCGGCATGGAGAACGATCTCGCCGAAGCGCGGCTGGCGCTCGCCGACATGACCGCCGCGGCCGCGACCGATGCGCCGGGCGCGGCGACCACCAACCGCATCTTCATCGCGCGCGGCATCCTCGCGCGCGCCGCGACCGGGACGGCCGAGGCGGCCATGCAGGTTGCCGGCGGCGCGGCCTTCTACCGCGACGCCGGGCTCGAGCGCCTGTTCCGCGACGTGCAGGGGGCGCGCTTCCACCCGCTGCAGGACGGCGTGCAGCGCGAGCTCGCCGCCCGCGTGGCGCTCGGACTCGACATCGACGGCGGCGGTTGAGTCGCCGCCGGCGGCGGTGCGCGCGCGACTGGCGCATGATCTAGAATCGGGCGCGCGTCGGCGCCGGACGCGGCGCTTTTCCGCCTGCCGGTTGCGCCGTCCCAGGCCGACGCCGTCCCCGCTGCCCGTCCGCGGCACCCCCGGCGGGCTCGAACCCGAGGAGGCCACGCCATGAAGAAAGCGTTCGTCGCCGCTTTCGCGGCAATCGGAGCAACCCTGGGCCTGACGCTCGCGGCCGGCGCCGCGGCGCAGGAGGCGATCCGCATCGGCGCGCCGCTGCCGATCACCGGACCGCTCGCGCCGGAGGCGGCCAAGCAGAAGCGCGGCTACGACCTGTGGGCGGAGCTCGTCAACAAGGCGGGCGGCGTCAAGGTCGGCGACAAGCGCCACAAGGTCGAGATCGTGTACATGGACTACCAGTCCAACACGCCGCGCGCGGTGCAGGGCGCCGAGAAGCTGATCACGCAGGACAAGGTGCAGTTCCTGTTCGCACCGTTCGGCTCGGGCGCGACCAAGGCGGCCTCGAGCGTCGCCGAGCGCTACCGGATCCCGATGATCGCGGTGACCGCGTCCTCCGAGCAGGTCTACGACCAGGGCTACAAGTATCTGTTCGGCACGTTCACGCCGAACCAGACCCTGACCGAGCCGATCTCCGACATCGTCAAGAAGCGGGTGTCCGGCGCGATCCGCGTCGCGATCCTGGCGCGCAACGACCTCTTTCCGCTCGCGATCGCGCAGGAGCTCGAGAAGTCCGCCAAGAAGCGCGGCATCGACGTCGTCTACTTCGAGAAGTACGCGATCGGCACGCTCGACCATGCCTCGGCGCTCAGCCAGATCAAGGCGGCCGCGCCGAACTGGATTTTCGCCACCGGCTACACCAACGACCTCGTGCTGATGCGCAAGCAGATGGCCGACCTGCAGGTCGAGGCCCCGGTCGTCACGATGATCGCCGCGCCCGCGTACCAGGAGTTCATCGACGCGAGCGGCAAGCTCGCGGAGAACATCTCGAGCGCCTCGTGGTGGCACCCGGCGGTGCGCTACCAGGGCAAGACCATCTTCGGCTCGACCGAGAACTTCGTGAAGCTGTTCGAGGCCAAGTACAAGTCGACGCCGGACTACGTCGAGGCCTCGGCGGCGGTGAGCGGCGCGCTGTTCCAGCTGGCGATCGAGCGCGCGGGCGCGCTCGACCCGGTCAAGGTCCGTGACGCGCTCGCGCAGACCGACCTCACCACGTTCTGGGGGCCGGTGCGGTTCGGTCCGAACGGCCAGATCACCTCGCTCGAGCCGCCGGTGTTCCAGATCCAGGGCGGCAAGCCGATCGTGGTGCATCCGGCCCCGATCGCGCAGGGCGAGCTGAAGCTCGGCGTGAAATAGGCCGTAACCCCCGCACGCCAGCACCCTCCGGGCGCCTGCGAGGGCAGCGGTGCTCGCGCTCCAGATCCTGGCGAACGGGCTGATGCTCGGCGGCCTCTACGCCTGCATCGCCGCCGGGTTCTCGCTCGTGTGGGGGGTGCTGAACGTCATCAACATCCTGCACGGGTCGCTGATCGTCCTCGGCGCGTACCTCGCGTTCTTCGCCTACACGCTCTGGGGCATCCACCCGTTCGCCTCGATCGTCATCGCGGGGACGCTCTTCTTCGCCCTCGGCTACCTCGTCCAGTCGGCGCTGATCAACCGCGTGATCGGCGCGCCGGTGCTGATCACGCTGACGCTCACGTTCGGCCTCGATCTGATGCTTGCGAACGCGATGATCGTCGGTTTCAAGGCCGACTTCCGCAAGCTCACGCTCGATCCGCCGCTCGGCTCGATCGCGCTGGGCGAGGTCGTGATGCCGGTCGACCGCCTGCTCGCGATGGCGCTCGCGCTCGCGCTGACCGGGCTGCTGTACCTGCTGCTCGCGCACTCGCGCATCGGCCGCGCGATCGTCGCGGTGCGCATGGACCGCGAGGCCGCGGCGCTGATGGGGGTCGACGTCAGGCGCGTCTACGCCATCACGTTCGGGCTCGGCACGCTGATGGCCGGCGCGGCCGGGCCGCTCCTCGCGATGATCTTCCCGATCTCGCCGCTGACCGGCCCGGCCTACCTCGGCAAGGCGTTCGTCGTCTGCGTGCTCGGCGGGCTCGGCAGCGTGCCGGCGGTGATCGTCGGCGGCATCGTGCTCGGCGTGGTCGAGAGCTTCGCCGCGCTGTGGTTCGGGCCCGAGCACGCGGTGACGGTGTCGTTCGCGCTCCTGATCGCCTTCCTGATCTTCCGGCCGACCGGCCTGCTCGGCAAGAAGGGCTACGAGTGACATGGGCGGCGCGCGGCTGAGACGCGAGCTCGCGATCGCCGCGGTCGCGCTGGCGCTCGTCGCGGCGCTGCCGCTCTCGGGCGACGCCTACGTCCTGCGGCTCGGCACGACGGTGCTCCTGTACGCGGTGCTCGCGATGTCGTGGAACTTCATCGGCGGGATGACCGGCTACCCGTCGTTCGCGAGCGCGGCCTTCTTCGGGCTCGGCGCCTACGCCGGCGCGGTCGCGCAGAGCTCCGGCATGCCGATGGCGCTCGCCTGGGCCTTCGCCGGCCTAGTCGCGGCCGCGTTCGCGGCGCTGCTCGGCGTCGCGCTGCTGCGCCTGCGCGGGCACTACTTCGCGATCGCGAGCCTGGTGGTGGCCGAGGTGCTGCGCGAGATCGCCAACTCGGCGACCGACCTGACCGGCGGCGGCATGGGGCTCAACCTTCCCGTCATGAGCGCCCTGTCGATCCAGGCGCAGGCGGTGCTCTTCTTCTACGCGATGCTCGCCGTGGCCGCGCTCAACTTCGGCGCGATGCTCGCCACGGCGCATTCGCGGCTCGGCTTCGGGCTGCGCTGCATCCAGCAGAACGAGTCGGCCGCCGACATGATCGGCGTGAACACCACGCTCTACAAGACCGTGGCGTTCACGCTCTCGGCGGTGTTCGTCGGCGGCGCCGGCGCGATCTACGCCTCGTGGGTGAACTACATCGAGCCGCCGGACGTCTTCGACGTGCTGTTCTCCGTCAAGGCGATCGTGATGGTGCTGCTCGGCGGCGCCGGGTCGCTGTTCGGGCCGCTGATCGGCGCGACGGTGTTCCTCGGGCTCGAGGAGCTGGTGTGGCGCAACCTGCTGCAGATCCACACCGGGATCCTCGGCCTGCTGATCGTGCTGCTGGTGCTCTTCCTGCCGCGCGGGCTGCTCTCGCTCGCGCGCCGCCACCGGAGCGCCGCCGCATGAGCGAGGCGCTGCTCGAGCTGAAAGGCGTCACGCGCGCGTTCGGCGGGCTCAAGGCCGTGTCGGACGTCACGCTCTCGGTCGGGCGCGGCGAGATCCTCGGACTGATCGGGCCGAACGGCGCCGGCAAGACCACGCTGGTGAACGTGATCACCGGCGTGCACCCGGCGAGCGCCGGGCGCGTGCTGTTCGAGGGCCGCGACGTCACGCGCCGCAAGCCGTACCAGGCGGCGCGCGCCGGCATCGGGCGCACGTTCCAGATCGTCAAGCCGTTCGCCGAGCTCAGCGTCATCGAGAACGTCGCCGCCTCGGCGCTGTTCGCCGGCGCCGCGCCCGGGATCCGCGCGGCGCGCGCGCAGGCGCTGGCGCAGCTCGAGTTCGTCGGCCTCGCCGACGTGGCCGAGCACGGCGCCGCGACGCTCACGCTCGCCATGCGCAAGCGGCTCGAGATGGCGAAGGGGCTCGCGATGCGCCCGAAGCTCTTGCTCTTCGACGAGGTCAACGCCGGGCTGAACAGCGCCGAGATCGACCAGGCGCTGGCGCTGATCCGCGCGATCGCCGCGACGGGCGTCACGATCCTGATCATCGAGCACCTCATGAAGGTCGTGCTGTCGGTCTGCACACGCATCGCGGTGCTGCACCACGGCGAGCTGATCGCGGTGGGCGCACCGAAGGACGTCGTCGCCGACGCGCGGGTGGTGCA
>JAHDYJ010000009.1:47838-73762 GCA_023383795.1 Burkholderiales bacterium
CGTACCTCGGCAAGCGCTACGCCGCGCAGGAGGCCGGTCGTGGCTGAGGCCCTGCTCGAGGTGCGCGGCCTGGAGGTCGCCTACGGCGAGATCCAGGTGCTCTGGGGCGTCGATCTCGGCGTGCCGCGCGGCGCGATCGCCTGCCTGGTCGGCTCGAACGGCGCCGGCAAGACCACTTTCATGCGCGCGGTTTCCGGCCTCACCGGCGCGCGCGCCGGCACGGTGCGCTTCGACGGACGCGACCTTACCAACGCCGGGCCGCAGGCGGTGCTCGCGGCCGGCATCGCGCAGGTCCCCGAGGGGCGGCGCCTGTTCGCGGCGATGAGCGTGCGCGACAATCTGCTGATGGGCGCGTATCTGCGCGCCGATGGCGCCGCCGCGCTGCGCCGGGACCTCGAGCGCGTGTACGCGCTCTTCCCGATCCTCGCCGAGCGCCAGCACCAGCCGGCGGGCACGCTGTCGGGCGGCGAGCAGCAGATGTGCGCGGTGGGCCGCGGCCTGATGAGCGCGCCGCGGCTGCTGCTCGTGGACGAGCTCTCGCTCGGACTCGCCCCCGCCGCGGTCGAGACGCTGTGCGATGCGCTGCGCGCGCTCAACCGCGAGGGCCTGACCCTGCTCGTCGTGGAGCAGGACGTCGCCACGGCGTTCGACCTCGCGAGCACCGCTTGCGTGATGGACTCGGGTCGCGTGACACGCGCCGGCCCGAGCGCCGAGCTGCGGGACGACCCCGCGATCCGCGAGGCGTACCTCGGCGTGATGTGAGGCAACCAGAAGAGGAGGCATCGATGGCCGAAGTGATCACTTTCGGGCCCGGCGGGTACCGGTACATCAAGGGGCCGTTCCAGTACTCGGCCGGCGTCGCCGCGGAGCCGGGCTTCGAGATCGAGCGCGTCCGGTTCCTGCGTCCGCCGCCGCTCGCGGAGGGATTCGCCGCGGTGGAGCAGCATCTCGCGGCCGCGGGCCGTCCGTCCACCGCCTTCTGCGCCTGCGAGCTGCGTTCGCCGGCGCCCTTCACCGAGGGGGGCTTCGTCGCGTTCAACCGCGAGTACGTCAAGACGCTCGAGCGCTGGGGCATCTACCGCGACGGCGCGAACCCGGTCGCGCGCACCAACGTGTGCCCGGACATCGATCCGCCGGCGGCGCCGGCGCTGTTCGCGTTCTCGTACACGGTGCCGGCGGACCGCACGGCGCCCGGCACCTTCGTGATCGCCGGCGGCGGCGAGGCGCCGGAGTTCAAGCCGAACTACCGCGACCACATCGTGCGGCGCGGCGAGCGCACGCCCGACGCGCTGCGCGAGAAGATCCGCTTCGTCATGGGGGTCATGGAGGGGCGGCTCGGCGCGCTCGGCTTCGCCTGGCGCGACGCCGCCGTCACGCAGGCCTACACCGCGTACGACATCGGCGCGCTCGTGGCCGACGAGATCGTGCGCCGCGGTGCCGCGGCGGGCGGCCTGACGTGGCATCTGTGCCGGCCGCCGGTGGTCGAGCTCGACTACGAGATGGACGTGCGGCGGACCGCGCGCGAGATGCCGCGATAGCGCCCGGCGGCGCGCTGCTAGAATCCGACGTCATGCCCACCGTCGCCGCGCTCGCCGCGGAGCTCGCCGCCGGCCGCACCACCAGCCGCGCGCTCGTCGAGGACGCGCTCGCCCGCATTGCCGATCCGGCCGGCGAGGGCGCGCGCGCCTTCCTGAAGGTCTACGCCGACACGGCGCGCGCCGAGGCCGATCTCGCCGATCGCCTGCGCGCGGCCGGCATCGTGCGCTCGCCGGTCGACGGCCTGCCGGTGTCGGTGAAGGACCTCTTCGACGTCGGCGGCGACGTGACGCGCGCGGGCTCGCGCGTGCTCGCCGACGCGCCGGCCGCCGCGGCCGACGCGCCCGCCGTGGCGCGGCTGCGCGCGGCCGGCGCGATCATCGTCGGCCGCACGAACATGGTCGAGTTCGCCTTCGGCGGCGTCGGCCTCAATCCGCACTACGGCACGCCGCGCAACCCGTGGGACCGCGCGACCGGGCGCGTCCCCGGCGGATCGTCTTCCGGCGCCGCGGTCGCGCAGGCCGACGGCATGTGCGTGATGGGGCTCGGCAGCGACACGCGCGGATCGGTGCGCATCCCGGCCGCGCTCTGCGGCATCACCGGGTTCAAGCCCACTGCGCGGCGGGTGCCGCGCGCCGGCGCGTTCCCGCTCTCGTACACGCTCGATTCGATCGGCCCGCTCGCCGCGAGCGTCGCCTGCTGCGCGGCGTACGACGCGGTGCTCGCCGGCGAGCCCGACGCCGCGCTCGCCGAGCTGCCGCCGCGCGGGCTGCGGCTGCTGCTGCCGCGCTCGAGCGCGCTCGACGAGCTCGACGGCCACGTCGGCCGCGCGTTCGGGACGGCGCTCGCGGCGCTCTCCGGCGCAGGCGCCGTCGTGACCGAGCTCGCGGTGCCCGCGTTCGACCGCCAAGCCGAGTATTTCCGCTACGGCGGCTTCGCCGGAGTCGAGGCCGCCGAGATCCACCGGCCATTGGCGAACCGCCTGGCGGAGTACGATCCGCGCGTGGGCCAGCGCATCAGCGCGGGCGAGCGCATGAGCGCGCCTGATCTGGTGGCGCTCGGCCGGCTGCGCGCGGCGTTCATTGCCGAGGTCGCCGCGCTCGCGGCGCCCTTCGACGCGATCGTCATGCCCACGCTCCCGTGCGTCGCGCCGACGATCGTCGAGGCCGACGCGAACGACGACGACTACTTCCGCTGGAACCTGAGGCTGCTGCGCAATCCGGGGCTCGTCAACTTTCTCGACGGCTGCGCGGCGACGCTGCCGTGCCACCCGCACGGCACGCCGCCGGTCGGGCTGATGGTATGCGGGCTCGGCGGCACCGACCGGCGCACGCTCGCGGTCGCCGCATCGATCGAGAAAGCGCTCGCGCGCGAGGTGCGGGCGGGCTAGGAGATCACAGGCGGTCGGCAGCCCCCGTCGCAGTCCCCCATCCCGGTCGGGACCTCGCAGAGGCGAGGTCTTGCAGGGGTCAGCTTTCGCGCGGGCCGCGCATCTCCAGCAACAGGGCTTCCACCTGCCGCCACGTCCTCGCCTGCGCCTGGTCTCCGGCTCTCTCGAAAGACACGGCCTTTTGCGCGGCTTCCGCGATGGCTTTCGAGCCTTGTGTCTCGAAGAGGTGGCGCGCAAGCGCCGAAATGTCTGCTGCAGTCGTCATCTCGAGCACCTCCTGAATGGATGTGGCAACGGCGCCGCGTCGAGGTTCCTGCCGTCGACCCGGCGCGCGCCTCCGCCGTGCACGCCGGCGATCCCGCTCCCGCCCGCGTCGATGCCCGGGATCCCGATCGCAAGCCTCGCTCGTCCCCGCGGCCGAGCCGTCAGCCGCGGCCGACGAACGGCATCTTGGTCGCCATGACCGTCATGAACTGCACGTTCGCGTCGAGCGGCAGGCTCGCCATGTAGAGCACGGCGGAGGCGACGTGCGCGAGGTCCATGCGCGGCTCGGGCCGCGTCGAGCCGTCCGCCTGCGCCACGCCGGTCGCCATGCGCGCGGTCATCTCGCTCGCCGCGTTGCCGATGTCGATCTGCCCGCACGCGATGTCGTACTTGCGGCCGTCGAGCGAGCCGCACTTGGTGAGCCCGGTGACCGCGTGCTTGGTCGCGGTGTACGGCGCCGAGTTCGGCCGCGGGGCGTGCGCGGAGATCGAGCCATTGTTGATGATGCGCCCGCCGCGCGGCGTCTGGCGCTTCATGAGCCTGAACGCCTCCTGCATGCACAGGAACATGCCGGTCAGGTTCACGTCCACCACCGCCTGCCACTGCTCGACGGTCAGGTCCTCGAGCGGCAGGGGCGGCGCGCCGGTGCCGGCGTTGTTGAAGAGCACGTCGAGCCGCCCGAACGCCTCCTCGGTGCGCGCGAAGAGCGCGCGCACCTCGGGCGCCTTGCCGACGTCGGTCGGCACGACGATCGCGCGGCCGGCGCCGGCGCCTGCCTCCCGCGCGGTCTGCTCGAGCGGCTCCTTGCGCCGCCCGGCGAGCGCGACGCGGTAGCCGTCCTGCAGGAAGGCGAGCGCGACCGCCTTGCCGATCCCGGTGCCCGCGCCCGTGACGACGGCGACCTTGTCCTCTGTGCCCATTGCGCGACCTCCGTCGGCCAGTGTCGGGGTATCCAGACGTCGATGGTAGCGCAGCGGCGCGCAGGCGCACTAGCAGCTATCCCAGAATCGCGGCCGTGCCTCTTCTGAACCGAGGTCGCACGAACAAGGGCGAGCCCTTCGTAGATCTCCCCTTTCGCGACCGCGTTCGCATTCTGCGACTGGTTCGAGTGCCGGGATGCGCGCGCGTTCCTGTGCCAGAATCGGCGGCCGTGCGCCGCCCCTCGCTTCATCGCCTGGTTCCGATCGCCGCCGCCGCCGCGCTCCTCGCCGGCTGCGACGCCTTCGGCTCCTTCGAGTCGCAGTGCGCGCGGCGCCTGGGCCCGACCGTGGTGCGCGTGGCGACCACGCCGGTGAGCTACACGGCCGACTTCAGCCGCTCGATCGACGAGCTCACCGCGCGCGGCGCGCACGCGGCCGGCACGATCGTCCTCGGCCTGGTCGAGACCGAGATGCGCAGCGAGGCCCGGCTCGACCTGAACGGCGTCAAGCAGAGCTTCCGCGACCGCTACTGCATGCGGCCGTCGGTGGAGGTGCGGCTCGCGTTCGAGCCGATGCGCCTGTACATCGCGCGCGAGCATGCCGAGGGCTCGTGCGCGTTCCGCGCGACGATGGACCACGAGCTCAAGCACATCGCCGTCTACCAGGACTACCTGGAGGAGTTCGCGGTCCGGGTCCAGGCGGACCTCGCGCGCGAGCTCGGCGAGGGCATTCTCTACTTCGGCTCGGCGGCCGAGGCCGACGCGCACATCGAGGCGGTGATCAAGCAGACCCTCACGCCGTACCTCGAGGCGGTGCGCGACGAGATCAAGGCGCGGCAGCGGCGCGTCGACTCGCCCGAGGAGTACGCGCGGCTCGGCGCCATGCAGAGCTGGTGCGCCGGGCGCTGAGGCGGCCGGGCGGGAACGACGGCCTCGTCTCGGGCGTGGCGCTCAGCGCGTGAACGTCACGATCACGAGCCCCATCGTGAGCAGCGCGATGCCGGCGAGCTCGAGCGCGGTCATGCGCTCGCGGAAGAAGCGCCGCGACACGACGGCGCTGAACAGGAGCTCGACCAGGCCGAGCGTGCGCACGTGCGCCACCGGCTCGATCGCCATCGCGGTGAACCAGCCGGCCGAGGCCGCCGCGCCCATGAAGCCGGCGAAGAGCGACGCGCGCCACGCGCGGAGCACGCGCGCCACCACCGACGCATCGCGCGCGAGCAGCCAGCCGCCGAGCAGCACCGTCTGCAGCGCCTGCGCGACGAGCAGCGTGTACGCGGCGGCCATCAGGAACGGCGCTTCGAGCGCGAGCGCGGCGCCGCGGTAGCCGACTGCCGACAGGGCGAAGCACGCGCCCGAGGCGAGCCCGAGCAGGGCCGGGCGCGCGGTCCAGCCGAGCACGAGCGCCCTGAGCGGGCGCCCGCGATCGGCCGGCGAGAGCAGCAGCACGCCGAGCGTGCCGCAAGCGATGGCGAGCGCGGCAACCGCCGTCACCGGGTCGCCGAGGAACGCGAAGCCGAAGGCCGCGACCTGGATGATCTCGGTCTTCGAGTAGGCGACGCCGAGCGCGAAGTTGCGCTCGGCCATGACGCGCAGGAGCAGCGCCGTCGCGACGATCTGGGCCACCGCGCCCACGACCACCCAGGCCGCGAAGCCGGCGCCGGACGCCGGCAGCGCGAACCCCCCGAACGCGTGGACCGCAGCGAGCCACGCCGCGGCGAACGGCAGCCCGTACAGAAAGCGCACCAGCGTCGCGCCGAGCGTGCCGAGCGTGTCGGTGAGGTGCCGCTGCGCGGCGTTGCGCAGCGTCTGCGCGAACGCGGCCCAGACGGTGACCGGGATCCACAGCCACTCGGCCGGGGTCATGGGCGGGCCGCCGCAGGATGCCCGCGCCCGTGCGCTCGACGAGGCAGTCGCATCGCGCGAGCGCTTCTAGGCGGCCGCGCGCACGGCGGCGGCGACGGCCGGGCGCGCCGCCGTTTCGCGGAACTCCGCGCGCACGAGCGCGCCGGAATGGCCGGGCGGCTCGGCGATGACCAGGCTGCCGGCGTGCGCCCGCACGATGTCGTTGGCGATCGCGAGCCCGAGGCCGCTGCCCGCGCCGGGGCTGCCCGGTACGCGATGAAACCGCTGGAGCACGCGATCGCGCTCGGCGGCCGGAATGCCCGGACCGTCATCCTCCACTTCCACGAACACGGTGCCGTCACGCGCGCCGCAGCGCACCGTCACGCGCCCGCCGGGCTGCGTGTAGGCGATGGCGTTGTCGATCAGGTTGGCGACGAGCTCGCGCAGCATGAACGGGTCGCCCGCCATCCACGCCTCGCCGCGGTCGAAGCCGAGGTCGAGCGACCTGCGGTCGGCCGCGCGCACCCATTCGTCGACCAGCTCGTCGATCACGGTGCCGAGGTTGACCGGGCGGAAGTCCGGCGCGAGCGGCCGGCCGGACTCGGCGCGGGCGAGCGCGAGCAGCTGGTTCGCGAGCCGGATGGTGCGCGCGACCGAGTCCTGCAGCGGCTGCACCTCCGCGCGCGCCCCGGGTTCGCGCGCGAGGAGCTCGAGCTGCATGCGCAGGTTGGCGAGCGGGGTGCGCAGCTGGTGCGCCGCGTTCTCGAGGAACGCGCGCTGCTCCGCGGCCGCGTCGCGCAGGCGCCCGAGCAGGCCGTTCAGCGCACGCACCAGGAGGCGCACCTCCTCGGGGACGCCGGCCTCGTCCACCGGCGAGAGATCGCCGCCGCCGCGCCGCTCGAGCTCGCGCTCGAGCCGGCGCAGCGGCACGAGCCCGCGCGAGATGCCGAACCAGATCAGCGCGGCGGCCGCGAGCACGACCAGCGCCGACGGCAGCACGAGCGCGAGCAGCAGCCGCCGCACGGCGGTCTCGCGCTTGCGCGTGGTCTCGGCCACCGTGACGTGGATCCGGCTGTTCCCCGCGCCCACGGTGAGCCGCACGCCGCGGATGCGCCGGCCCTCGTACTCGCCGTGATAGAAGGAGAAGGTGTCGGGCGCGTCGGAGCGCTCCGGGATCGGGAGCCCTGCGTCGCCCGCGACCAGCCGCCCCCTGGCGTCGCGCACGCGGAAGAAGACCCGGTCGAATTCGTCGGTGCGCAGCATCTGCTCGGCCTCGACCGGCAGCGCGAGCTCTGCCCGGCCACGCACGATACGCACGCGATTCGCGATCGCGAGCGCGGAGTTCTGCAGGCTCTGGTCGTAGGCGTCGTTGGCGACCTCGACGGCGACCCGATAGGCGAACCATGCGCCGACGGCGAGCACCGCCAGGATCGGCAGCGCGAGCGCCCACAGCAGCGCGAGCCTAATGCTCGGGCGCATTGCCCGACTGCGGCGGCTCCTCGAGCCGGTAGCCGAAGCCGCGGATGGTGCGGATCCGGATGCGGGCCGGCTCGAGCTTCGCGCGCAGCCGCGAGACGTAGACCTCGATCGCGTTCGGCGTGAGATCGTCCTCCCAGGTCGAGATCGCCTGCAGGATGTGCTCCTTCGAGACCACCTTCTCGACGCGCTTCAGCAGCACCTCGAGCACCGCCCATTCGCGCGCGGTCAGGTCGAGCGGCTCGCCGGCGAGCGTCGCGCGGTGCGACTCGGTGTCGAGCACGAGCGGGCCGTGCACGAGCCGCGCCGAGCGGGCGGTCTGTCCGCGCCGCACGACCGCGCGGATGCGCGCGGCGAGCTCGGCGAGCTCGAACGGCTTGACGAGATAGTCGTCGGCGCCGAGATCCAGCCCGTGCACGCGGTCGTCGAGCGCGTCGCGCGCGGTGATCACGATCGCCGGCGTGGTCTGCCCGCGCGCGCGCATGCGGCGCACCACCTCGAAGCCGTCCATGCGCGGCAGGCCGATGTCGATCAGCGCGAGCTCGTACTGCTCGCCGGAGAGCATCGCGTCGGCATCGGTGCCGTGGCGCGCGACCTCGACCGCGTGGCCGAGCGGGCGCAGGTAGGCGGCGATCCCCTCGGCAAGGCCGGGATCGTCCTCGGCGATCAGGATGCGCATGTCTGGGGCGGGCGGGCGGCGCGGAAGGCGCAATCATATACGCCGGCCCGGCGCCGCGGCGCGGAATCCCCGGGTGACCGGCCGCGCGGCGGCCGTCCCGGCGTGGCCTCGGGAGGGAACCTCCGCTAGCCGTCGCGGCCCGCCGTGAAGGTGAATCCCGCCTTCTGGAAGTAGGCGAGCGCGCGGGGGCTGATCGCCTCGAGCCGGCCGGCGATCTGGCGCGCGAAGTCGATGTCCTGCATGTCGTGCACGCCGCCGGTGATGATCACCTGCAGGATGCCCTCGCTGTCGCCGATATTGCGGAACGCCCGGCACACGCCCGGCGGCACCGAGATCGTGTCGAGCTCGCCGAGCTCGAGGCGCTCGGAGCCGTCGTCGTTCCAGCGCACCTCGAAGCGCCCGCGCAGCACGGTGAAGGTCTCGAAGGTCCGCTGGTGCGCGTGCAGCTCCGGCCCCTGCCCCGGCGGGCACACGGCGAGCGTCATCGTCATGCCGGCGGCGCCCCTGATCGGCGCGTTGGACGAGATCGGCGTCGCGCCGTCCTCGAGGCCGATCACCGAGAGGAGCTTGCGCGCGTACATCACGTCCTTCGCCGCGAGCGGCACGCTCGGGTCGGTCTGCGTCGCGAGCGGCGCGAGCCCGGCATAGCGCGCGACGCGCTTGCGCATGTCCGCCTGCGTGAGATGGATGGTCTTCATCGCGGCTCCCCGTGCTCGCGCAGGAAGATCGGCAGGTCGGTGAGCGGCGGCACCGCCGGCACCTGGTAGAAGAGGTCGGCGACGAACCCGCGGTGGTAGCTCGTGTGGTTCACCAGGTGAAAGACGATGTCGCGCACCGCCATCTCGCCCTTGTTGCCCGAGAGCAGCGCGAAGCCGACGCGCCGATCGAGGTCCGCGTCGGCGAGCTTGTCGCTCCATTCGACGTACCACTGGTCGATCTCGCGCTGCGCGCGGTAGAGCGGCTCGAGCTCGGGATGCACCACGTGGTTCAGCGCCGGGATGTTGTGCGGCCGCCCCTCGAGGTGCGCCTGCCAGATCAGGTCGACGACGTAGAGATGATTGAGCGTCCTCACCATCGACTTGAAGAGGCTCGGCCGCTCCTTGGTCGCCTCGCCCGGCGGCAGGGCGGCGACGCCGTCGAAGATCGTGCGGTTCGCCCAGGCGTTGTAGCGGGTCAGCATGCGTGCGGTGCGGGTGCTCGTCATCGCCGGGTCCTCCCGGGCGGCCGAAGGGAAGGCGCATTCTAGGCCGCTTGCGCGCGGATCGCGATTGTGCGCTGCCGCGAGCGCCGCGGGCGGCTCCGGCCGCGCCGGCGCTCGCGCACGGCACCCGTTTTGGCGCATCATGCTGGCGGTCTCGCCCCGCCGCTCCGCCGCGCATCGGGGGCGGCGGGGCGACGCACCCCAGGAGGGCGCCACGCGCACGGTGCCCATGCGCCACCTCGTCGAGAAGGAGGATCCGCAGATGACACGCTCGCGCAGGAAGTTCCTCGGCACGGCGGTTGCGACCGGGGCCGGGGCCGCAACGCTCGGCTTCCCGCACATCGCCCGCGCCCAGCAGAAGTTCAACTGGCGCATGACGAGCGCCTATCCGAAGGGCGCGCCGTTCTACATGGACGGCCCCGGCAGCGCGACCGATCTCGCGCGGCGCATCGAGGCCATGTCGGGCGGCCGGCTGCGGATCACGGTGTACGGCGCGGGCGAGCTGATCCCGGCGCTCGAGGGCTTCGACGCGGTGCGCTCCGGCACCGTCGAGATGAACCACGCCAACAGCTACTTCTGGACCGGCAAGACGTTCGCCGCGCAGTACTTCACCGCGGTGCCGTTCGGCCTCAACTTCCAGGGCATGAACGGCTGGCTGTACGACGGCGGCGGCATCGCGCTCTGGCACGAGGTGTACGCGCCGTTCGGCATGGTCGCGTTCCCGTGCGGCAACACCGGCGTGCAGATGACCGGCTGGTTCAAGAAGGAGATCAAGTCGGTCGAGGACTTCAAGGGGCTCAAGATGCGCATCCCGGGGCTGGCGGGCAAGGTCTACGCCTCGCTCGGCGTCGACGTGAAGCTCCTGCCCGGCGGCGAGATCTTCCCGGCGCTCGAGCGCGGCGTGATCGACGCCGCCGAGTTCGTCGGCCCCTACCAGGACCGCCGGCTCGGCCTGCAGAAGGCGGCCAAGTACTACTACACCACCGGATGGCACGAGACGGCGACCGTCTCGGAGCTCCTGGTCAGCAAGGCGGCCTGGGAGAAGCTGCCGAAGGACCTGCAGGCGGTGGTCGAGAACGCCTGCGCGGCGTGCAACGTGGTGAGCGAGGCGTGGTGCCAGCGCACCAACGCCGAGGCGATGGAGGACCTGATCAAGAACCAGGGTGTCATCGCGCGCCCGCTGCCCGACGACGTGGTGAAGAAGCTGCGTGAGACGACCGGCCAGGTGCTCGCCGAGGCGATCGCCAAGGACCCGGTGACGAAGAAGGTCCACGAGTCGTACATGGCGTTCACGGCCAAGTACCGCGCCTGGGCGGGCTACAGCGAGACGGTCTACCACGACAAGATCCTCGCTTGAGGGGCGCGGGTCGCATGCCGGCGGCGCCGCGCGTGCGCGCGGGCATCGAGTGGTTCGTCGACCTCGTCGGTCGGTGCACCTCGTGGATCGCGCTCGCGATCGTCGTGCTGATGGCCACCAACGTGCTCCTGCGCTACTTCTTCCGCACCGGATCGGTGTGGGCGCAGGAGCTCGAGTGGCACCTGCTCGTGCCGCTGATCCTGTTCGGGATGTCCTACGCGCTCCGGCACGGCGAGCACGTGCGGGTCGACATCGTCTACGCGCGGTTCGCGCCCCGCACGAAGCTGGCGGTGGACCTGGTCTCGGCGCTGCTCGCGACCGCGATCTCGGTGCTGGTGATCTGGTTCTCGCTCAACTACGTCGAGCAGGCGTACGTGATCGACGAGGGCTCGCCTGACCCGGGCGGGCTGCCGCACCGCTACCTGCTGAAGGCGCTGATCCCGGCCGGCTTCGCGCTGCTGCTCGTGCAGAGCGTCGCCGCCGCGCTCGGCTGCATCGAGAAACTGGCGCGGCGCGACGCATGAGCGGCGACGAGATCCTCGCGCTGCTGATGCTCGGCGCGTTCTTCGGCATGCTGATGGCCGGCGTGCCGGTCGCGATCACGCTCGCCACCGCCGGCTTCGTGTTCGGCTTCCTCGGCTTCGGCACCAGCCTGTTCAACCTGCTGCCGGCGCGCATCTTCGGCGTGGTGGCGAACTACCAGTGGCTCGCGATCCCGCTGTTCGTGTTCATGGGCGTGATGCTGGAGCGCTCGCGCCTCGCCGAGGACCTGCTCGACGTGGTCGGGCACCTCGCCGGCGGCCTGCGCGGCGGCATGGCGCTCGGCATCATCGCGGTCGGCGTGCTGATGGGCGCCACCACCGGCATCGTCGGCGCCACCGTGGTCACGCTCGGGCTGCTCACGCTGCCGACGCTGCTGCGGCGCGGCTACGACCGCGGGCTCGCCTGCGGCGCGATCTGCGCGTCGGGCACGCTGGGGCAGATCATCCCGCCGAGCCTGATCCTGATCCTGCTCTCGGACATCCTCCAGCTCTCGGTCGGCACGCTGTTCGCCGCGGCGCTCGTGCCCGGGCTGGTGCTGGCGGCGATCTACTGCACGTACGTCCTGGTGCTCGGCCTCGTGCGCCCGGACATGGCGCCGGCGGTGCCGCGGGCCGAGCGCGCCGCGATGCCGCGCGCGACGCTATGGCTGCGGTTCTTCCGCGTGGCGCTGCCGCCGCTGCTGCTGGTGCTGTCGGTGCTCGGCTCGATCATCGCCGGCGTCGCCGCCCCGACCGAGGCCGCCTCGATGGGCGCGCTCGGCGCGATCGTGGTGACCGCGATCGCCGGGCGCATGTCGTTCCGGGTGCTGCGCGAGACAGTGCAGGCCACCACCCGCATCACCGCCATGGTGATGTTCATCCTGATCTGCGCCCAGGTGTTCGCGCTCGCCTTCCGCGGCCTGCGCGGCGAGGACCTGATCCACGACCTGTTCGAGTTCCTGCCGGGCGGCGTGAACGCCGACATCTGGTTCCTGATGCTGCTGATCTTCGTGCTCGGGTTCTTCATCGAGTGGATCGAGATCAGCTACATCGCGGTGCCGCTCTTCCTGCCGGTGTTCCTGCAGCAGGACGTGAACGTCGTGTGGCTCGCGATGCTGATCTGCGTCAACCTGCAGACTTCGTTCCTGACGCCGCCGTTCGGCTGGGCGCTCTTCTTCCTGCGCGGGGTGGCGCCGCCCGAGGTGCGGACGCGCGACATCTACGTCGGCGTGCTGCCGTTCGTCGCCATGCAGGTCGTGGCGGTGGCGATGGTGTTCTTCTTCCCCCAGCTCGCGCTCTGGCTGCCGGGCGCGATCGGGTGGTAGCGGACGGGGCGACGATGGCGCGCGCGGAACGCGACGCACCGGGCGCCGCCGCGGCCGGCACCGTCCGGCTCGGCGATCTCGTCGTGAACCGCATGGGCTTCGGCGCGATGCGCGTCTGCGGCCCGGACGTCTGGGGTCCGCCCGCCGACCGCGCCGCCGCGCACCGCGTCCTGCGGCGCGCGGTCGCGCTCGGCGTGAATTTCATCGACACGGCCGACAGCTACGGCCCCGAGGTCGACGAGACGCTGATCGCGGAGGCGCTGCACCCCTACCCGAAGGGTCTCGTCATCGGCACGAAGGGCGGCCTGGTGCGGCCGACCCGCCGCGCCTGGGACTGCGACGGCCGCCCGGAGCACCTGCGCCGCGCGCTCGAGGGCAGCCTCGCGCGCCTGAAGCTCGAGCGCATCGACCTCTACCAGTTCCACGCGCCCGACCCGAACGTGCCGTTCGCCGAGTCGCTGGGCGCGCTTTCGGAGCTCCAGCGCGCGGGCAAGATCCGCCACCTCGGCGTCTCCAACGTCTCGGTGCACGAGCTCGCGACGGCGCGCCGCATCGCGCCGATCGTCTCGGTGCAGAACGAGTACAACGTCGGCGACCGCGGCTCCGACGACGTGCTCGCCGCCTGCGAGCGCCACGGCATCGCGTTCCTGCCGTGGTTCCCGCTCGGCGCCGGTCAGTGTCTGCGCCGGGCGAGCCTGAAGCGCGTGGCGAAGCGCCGCGGCGCGACCCCGGCGCAGGTCGCGCTCGCGTGGCTGCTCGCGCGCTCGCCGGTGATGCTGCCCATCCCCGGCACCGGGTCGATCGCGCACCTCGAGGAGAACGTGCGCGCGGCCGCGCTCAGGCTCGCGCCGGAGGAGATGGCGGAGCTGCAGCGGTGAACGGTGAACGGTGAACGGTGAACGGTAAGCGATTAAGGCGAAGTGCCGCCGGATGGCGGTGTCAATGTCTTTGCGCTCACTGCTTACCGCTCGCGCTCTTTCCGTTCACCGTTCACCGTTCACGCCTTTCCCCCATCCACGGCGCGCCGGCGCGCCGCTTCGCGTCGGTCTCCTGCCAGTAGCGCTCCCAGCCGTCGGCCGGACCGATGCCGTCGGCCACGCCCGGCCCGGCGAGCGCGGCGGCGCTGCGCTCGTCGAGGCGCGCCGGCAGTGCCTGACCCGCCTTGTGGCGGTCGATCGCCTCGGCGAGCAGGCGCCGGTACTCGATGATCGCGCGGTCGGAGGTGCCGAGGTGCTCGCGCGTGCGGTCCTGGATCAGCCCCTGCGACTCGATCGCCCACTGGTCGTGCACGTTGATGTCCTCGCCCATGCCGGTGAAGGTCGCGCGGCGCTGCTCGTCCGGATCGTAGCCCCAGTTGTTCGCGCGGTTGCGCCGCGGCCGGTAGTCGGGCAGCTCGTAGAGCTCGAGGCGCTGGCGGCGCATCGTCTCGCGGTCGACCGGCTGGCCGAAGCTGGTGAAGATCGCGTACCAGTAGCAGCTGTAATCATCGATCGGGACGTGCCACTGCGAGATCGTCATGTCCAGGCTCATCGGGATCACGAACGCGTTCGGAAAGAAGAGGTTCGTGACCCGGACGTGGGTCTGCGCCTCGCTCACCTTGCGCAGCGTCACGATGCGCATCCCGTACTCGGTGCGCACCGGGCGGATGTCGGGCCGCGCGTAGCGCCGCATGACCTCGGTGATCGTCATGTCGGAGTCGGCCGAGCGGTCGCGGAACGGCTTGCCGTAGCCGGCGGCGGGATCCCCGTCGTCGAAGAAGCGGTGCAGGAACGAAGTGTGCGCCGGGTCGATGCCGACCTCGAGCGCCTGCAGCCAGTTGCAGTTGAACAGTCCCTTGAACGCGAACGTGTACGCCTCGGGGGCGACGAAGCAGTCGAAGCACGGGAAGGCGGGCGGCGCGCCCTCGCCGAGGTACGCGAAGAGGATGCCGTTCCTCTCGGCGACCGGATACGCGCGCTGCCGGATGCGCTGGCAGAGCGTGCTGCCTTCGGGCTCCGCCGGCGTCTCGAGGCAGCGCCCCTCGACGTCGAACAGCCAGCCGTGGAACGCGCAGCGCAGGCCGCCGTCCTCGAGCCGCCCGAACGAGAGGTCGGCCCCGCGATGCGGGCAGTCGCGGTCGAGGAGCCCATGGCGGCCGTGCTCGTCGCGGAAGAGCACGAGGTCCTGGCCGAGGAGGCGCACCCCCTTGCACGGCCGCGCCCCGGCGAGCTCCTCGGCGAGCGCGACCGGCTGCCAGTAGCTGCGCAGCACCCCGCCGGCCGCGGTGCCCGGCCCGATGCGCGTCAGCAATTCGTTCTGCTCGGGTCTCATTCGACTCGCCTCGTCGCTTGCGCTTGCTCGGTGGGTGAACGGTAAACGGTGAACAGTGAACGGAGAAAGCGTGAGCGGTGAGCGGGAGAACCTCGCCGTTCACCGTTCACTGTTCGCCGTTCACCCTCCACTAGAAAGTCTCGAAGTACTCGCGGTGCTCCCACTCCGTGACCTCGAGGTTGAAGCGCGCGATCTCCGCCTCCTTTATGCGGCAGAAGTACTCGACGAAGCCCGCACCCAGCCCCGCGCGCAGGCATTCGTCCGCGCGCAGGCAGGCGAGCGCCTCGGCGAGCGAGCGCGGCAGCGCCTCGGCCGGCTGCTCGTAGGGCGTGTCCGCCGCCGGTCCGGGCGCGAGCTTGCGCGCGACGCCGTCCAGCCCCGCGTAGACCTGCGACGCGAAGTACAGGTACGGGTTCGCCGCCGGCTCGCCGACGCGGTTCTCGATGCGCGTGGCCGGGTCGCCGGCGCCGCCCATCACCCGCAGCATGACGCCGCGGTTGTCGCGGCCCCAGTTCACGCGGTCGGGCGCGAGCGCGTACGGCCGGTAGCGCTTGTAGCTGTTGATCGTCGGCGCGGCGAGCGCCGCCGTGCCGCGCGCGTGCGCGAGCAGCCCCGCGAGCCAGTGCCGCCCGAGTGCCGACAGCTGCTCGCCGCCGCGCTCGGGCACGAACGCGTTGGCGCCGTCGCCACGGCGTGCGAGCGACTGGTGCAGATGCCAGCCGCTCGACATCACGTTCGGGATGCGCGGCCGGCACATGAAGGTCGCGTGATAGCCGTGCCGCCGGCAGATCTGCTTCACCGCGCTCCGGAAGAGCACCATCGCGTCGGCCGAGCCGAGCCCGGGCAGCGCGCCGAGCGTGAACTCGAGCTGGCTCGGCCCGTACTCGACCTCGAACGAGCGCAGTGGCAGCTCGAGCCGGACGAGGTCGCGCCGCAGCAGCTCGACCACCGGTTCGATCTGGTCGTAGCGGGTCTCGGTCAGGAGCTGGTAGCCGGTCGAGAGCAGCGTCACCTCGGGCGGCGTGCCCGGCTGGCCGGCGTCGACGGGCGCGAGATGCGGATCGACGACCTTGAACACGTGGAACTCGATCTCGAGCCCGGCGAGGAAGTCGTAGCCCGCCTCGGCGAGCCGCGCGAGCGCCGCGCGGCAGAGCCGCCGCGTGTCGAACGGCACCGGCGCGCCGTTCGCGAAATACGCCTCGCAGAGCACCCAGCCGGTGTTCGGCGCCCAGGGCAGCACGCGGAACGTCGTCGGGTCGGCCACGATCAGCGCATCGGCGGCGCCCTCCATCTCCGGCATGCCGAAGCCGCCGCCGGCCGTGAAGACCGGGAACACGGTCTTGTGCGAGGTGTCCTTCGCGAACAGCGTCGACACCACCGACACGCCGTTCGCGAGCGCGTGCGCGACCTCGGACGCGGCGAGCGTCTTGCCGCGCAGGATGCCGTGCTGGTCGGCGAACGAGAACCGCACGAGCTCCACGCCGCGGGCGGGCAGCTCCTGCAGCAGCCGGCGCGCCGCGGCGTGCTGCGCGTCGCTCCACAGGCCGTGGCGCTCGACGAACGAGGGCTTGCTCACGGGGACGATGGTACCGCAGCGGCCCGCCACGCTCGCGCGCGCGCCCGCGGCGCCGACCGGCCCGTGCGGGTGTCGGCTGGCCGGCCGTGGGCTCGTGAACCGCGCGCTCGGCTCGCCCGACCTGGGCGCGCAGCTCGCGAAGCTCGGCAACGAGCCGCGGCGCATGACAACGGACGAGTTCCGCAGGTTCGTGCGCGCGGAGATGGTCGACATGCAGAAGGTCGTCAAGGCCGCCGGTCTCAAGCACTCTGAGGGGGGCGGGCCCGGCGCACCGGCCGGGCACGCGGCTTGCAGGCGTTCTGGCGCGGAATCACGCCCTGAACCAATACGGCCGCCGGCCATCGAACCGGTAGCCCGCGCGTTCCCGCGCGAGGCCGCACGCCCGCCATCGCCACGGTGCGGGCGCCCTGCAATCCCAAGCGTACACCCGGAGATGACGATGAGCTTTGAACTTCCTCCTCTCGACTATCCGTTCGACGCGCTCGCGCCGCACGTCTCGGCGCGGACGATGGAGTTTCACCACGACAAGCACCACAAGACCTACGTCGAGAAGCTGAACAAGCTGGTCGAGGGCGGCCCGCTCGCGAAGATGTCGCTCGAGGACGTCATGCGCAAGACCGCCGACGATCCGGCGGGACGGGCCGTGTTCAACAACGCCGCTCAGGCGTGGAACCACGCCTTCTTCTGGAAGTGCATGAGGCCGAACGGCGGCGGCGCGCCGGGCGGCCCGCTCGCCGAGCGGCTGAAGCAGGCCTTCGGCGGCCACGACAAGTTCCGCACGGCCTTCCTCGACGCCGCGACCGGCCAGTTCGGCAGCGGCTGGGCGTGGCTGGTGCAGAGCGGCGACAAGCTCGAGGTGGTGTCGACGTCGAACGCCGACAACCCGTTGGTGCGCGGGAAGACCCCGCTGCTCACCTGCGACGTATGGGAGCACGCGTACTACCTGGACTACCAGAACCGGCGCGCCGACTTCGTGAAGGCGTTCATCGACCACCTGGCGAACTGGGAGTTCGCCGGAGCCCAGCTGCGGAAGAAGGCCGCCTGACCGGGCCGGCCCTAGAAGCTATCTCACAAAATCGCGGCCGTGCTTCTTCCCGAACCGAGGTCGTACGAACAAGGGCAGATTGCCCCTTGTAGATCCCCTCTTTCGCGACCGCATTCGCATTTTGAGATAGGTTCTATTCCTCCGCGGCCGCGTCGGCGCGGACCGTGCGGTTGCGGCCGAGCGCCTTGGCGCGATAGAGCGCGCGGTCCGCGCGCACGATCCATTCCCCGACGTCCGAGAGCGCCACGTCCGCCTCGGCGATCCCGATGCTGACCGTGCCGCGGATGTCGCGCTCGCGCGCGAGCGGCGCGCCCGCGACCCGCTCGCGGATGCGCTCGGCGATCACGAAGGCGCCGTGCGCGTCGGTGTCCGGCAGCACGATGCCGAACTCCTCGCCGCCGTAGCGGCCCACGGTGTCCGGACCGCGCAACGTCTCGCGCAGCAGCGCCGCGACGTTGCGGATCACCTGGTCGCCGACCGGATGGCCGTGCCGGTCGTTGATCTGCTTGAAGTGGTCGATGTCGATCATCAGCAGCGAGACCGGGTGGCCGGTGCGGCAGAACCGCTGGAACTCGTTCGAGACGACCTCTTCCCAGTGGCCGCGGTTCAGCACGCCCGAGAGGCCGTCGATGCGGCTGCGCTCGGCGAGCGTGCGGTTCTGGTCGCGGATGCTGCGCGACAGGCGGTAGGTGGCCATCCCCACCGCCAGCGGATACGCGACGAGCAGCGGCAGGCACGCGACGATGGTGAGCATCGTGGTGGCCGGCCGGAGCTCGAAGCCGGTGAACGCCGCGGCGACCAGGCACGCCGCGACGAGCGCAAGGGCCCCGCGCGCGAGCAGCCGCACGCCGCCGACGCTCAGCTTGTCCATCGAGAGCATCGCCGCGAGCAGCACGCTCGGCAGCAGGTTGAACGCCATCAGCGCGATCCAGACGCCGCCCATCGCGGAATCGACGAGCAGGTTGCCGAACTCCGCGCGGTACGGCTGCGCGCTGCGCACCGCGAGCGCATACGCGACCTGCGGCCAGACGAACGCGTTAGCGACGAGCAGGGTCCAGACGAGCGCGTGGGCGCCGTTCTGGTGCAACACCGACCCGACGGCGAGGAAGCCGAGCGCGAAGCCCACGGTCCGCAGCGTGCGCACGCGCCTCGCGAAGCCGAGTCCGCTCCGGCGCGGCCCGCCCGCGGCCGCCGGCGCTTCGGCCGCGGCCGGCGGCTGCGCCGGCCGAACGCCGGTGTCCGCGTCGCTCCCGGTGCTCATCCGCGTGGCTCTCCCTTCCCCTGCCTCACGACGCGAAGCTTGCGCCAAAATCGGCGTCGAGGGTAGCGCCGGTCGCCAGCCCCGCGTGGCGTCTCCGGCGCGACGCCGGCGCGCTCAATCCCTCCGCGCCGCCGCGAAGTCCGCGCGCTCGAGCAGCCGCGCGGCCACGAAGCCGAAGACCAGGCCCCAGAACGGGGCGCCGATGCTGAGGATCGGCACGTCCGCCACGGTCACCAGGAAGGTCACCAGCGCGCCGAGCGTGAAGCGGTCCTTGAACGAGACGGTGAACGCGGTCTGCAGCACGCGCAGCATCGCCAGGCCGGCGAGCGCGGCGATGAACGCCGGCGGCGTCGCGAGCATGAGGTGCGTGAAGAGCGGCGCGGCGAGGCCGAACGCGAGCGCGAGCAGCCCGATGAAGATGCCGGCCGTGTAGTGGCGCGACTTCTCCCCCGAGGCGGAGATGATCGCGTTGACCGGGCCGGTCAGGCAGGTCGACACGGTGCCCACGCAGGCGGTCGCGAGCGACATCGCGCCGCACGCCGTGGTGATCGCGTTCACCGGCGGCGCGTGGCCGGTCGCGCGCAGGACCGCGATGCCCTGGCCGTTCTGCACGACCAGGACCGTGATCGCGAGCGGCACGACGAGCTCCACCATCGCCTGCCACGAGAAGGCCGGCGCGTAGAGGTTCGGCTGCGCGAACCCGGCTGTCGCCAGGCCGGCCGGCTCGAAGCGGCCGAGCGCCGCCACCGCGAGCGCCCCGACCAACAAGGCGCCGATCAGCGGCGGCACGCGCCGCCCGAGCGCGGGGGCGGCGCTGAGCGCCAGGAAGACCGCGGTCATCGGCGCGGCGATCCAGAAGTCGTCGCGGAGGGCGAGCACGAGCTCGAGCCCGAAGCGCAGGAAGACGCCGGCCACCATGGCCATCACGATCGGCATCGGCACGAGATCCATCGCGCGCCGCACCCAGCCCGAAAGTCCCAGGGCGAGCATCAGGACGCCGGTCGCGAGGAACGCGCCGATCACCTCGGGATACGTGAGATGCCCGAGCGCCGGGCCGACGAGCACGGTGCCGGGAATCGTCCAGAAGAACACCAGCGGCTGCCGGTAGCGCCAGCAGAACGCGATCGAGAGCAGGCCGTTCAGGAAGAACGAGCCGAAGATCCACGACGAGAGATCGGCGGGCGTGAGGCCGCCGCGCGTGCCGACCGTGAGAATGATCGCGACCGGCGCGGATGCGGCGAAGATGAACGCGACGAGTCCGTTGACGAGGTAGACGCCGCCGAAGTCGGCGAGGGCCTCGCGCACGGAAGGCGGCGAGCTCTGGGGCTTCTCGAGCGGCATCGATGGCGGACGGATCGCAGGCCGCGATTGTCCACGCCGGGCCGCGATCGCACAACCCGGGCGCAGGCGCGCGTGCACGCCGCCGCCGCATGCGGTTTAAGGCTATGACAACGGCATCAAATGCCGGCCGCGTCGGCGCCGTCCGACTTGCAGCGGCCGGACCGCGGCTCGGGCGCTGCGCGGAGACCGGGAAACGTCCGGACCCGGCGCCGGCGGTTTCGCCGCTCGGACGGCGAGACCGGACTGATCGGCGCGCTGCGGGTGGTCGAGGCGCGGCACCATCGCAGCGGTCATTTGCCCGCGTCCGGGTCGTCGGCCCGCGCGGTGGGCCTCGCCACTGTGAACTTCGCAACGGCGGCAGCGGCGGCCGCCCCGTACTCTTCGCCGATCAAGGACGATAGGGAGGTCCAATGAATCTGCGTTGGCTGCTGCCGTTCGTGCTCGCGCTCGGGCTTGTGGGGTGTGCCAGCACGTCCGAGCCCGTCGAGGTGAATGACCAGCGGGTTTCGCTGGTGTTCGGGTATTTCGACATGAAGGACGCACCCTCCGGCCTGGACTGGGTCTCGCTCAAGAAATACGACAGCAAGAAGAAGGACGGCGAGTGGTACCGGATGGGAGTGCAGGACGGCCTGTACTTCCACGTCGGCGTCGAGCCGGGCGCCTACCAGGTGGACAAGTTCGGCGGCATGGGCGGCGTTCCGCTGCTCACGCGCCGGCCGTTCGAGTACAACTTCGGCGGCAAGGGCCGCAACGGGACGGCGCTCCGTATCACGCAGCCCGGCGTGTATTTCCTCGGCGCGCACAAGTACGTCAATCACGCCGGCAAGGGGCTGTTCGAGGCGGACAAGTTCGCGATGGAGCCGGTGCAGTCGCCGACCGAGAAGGAGTTGCTGCAGCGGCTGGTCAAGGCGCTCGAGAGCGACCAGGAACTCGCCGGCTACACGCGCCAGCTGAGCTTGGCGAAGCAGCGGCTGTCCCAGCTATGAGGCGCCTCCTCGCCATCGCAGTGCTCGCGCTCGCGGGCTGCGTGTCGGTCAGCGAGGACGTGAACAGCCTGAGCGGCATCGGCGGCGACGCGGTGCTGGTGGTCGGCAAGATCGAGATCGTGCCGCCCGTTCGCGCCGACGAGCAGAAATACCGCGCCGGCTGGGACCCCTTCGACACCAAGCGCCACTTCGTCGGCCGCGCCGTGATGTTCATGGCGGCACGCCCGGAGTCGGCCGAGCGCACGGGCCTGGCGCTCAATCCTCCGCTCGAGCAGACTTACTTCCTCAAGGTGCCGCGCTCCGAGCGCTTCATGGTCAAGGGGTCGGTGGTCATGGAGCATTCGGTGCGCGCGGTGTCCCGGCGGCAGTCGGTCGTCGACCAGTCCGAGCTGCTGTTCCCCGCCCCGATCGAGTTCGACATCCGCCCCGGCGACGCCGCCGTCTACGTCGGCACGCTGCGGCTGCACCGCGACGAGTTCCACGAGGTCACGCAGGCCGAGGTACGCGACGACTACGCGCAGGCCATGGCCGACTTCCGCACACGCTTTCCCGGAGCCCCGCTGCCGCGCAAGGCACTCCTGCGCCGCGCGACCGTCGCGGCCGCGGCCCGTTAGGGCTCGAGCGCCGCGGTCATCGTGATCTTCGCGTTCAGCAGGCGCGAGATCGGGCAGCCCTTCTTCGCGTTCTCGGCCGCGGTGTCGAAGGCCGCCTTGTCCGCGCCGGGCACCTTCGCCTTCACGTCGAGGTGCACGGCGGTGACGCTGAAGCCGGCGTCGCCCTTCTCGAGCGTGACGGTCGCGGTCGTCGCGATCCGGTCGGCCTTCAGGTTGGCCGCGCCGAGCTGGCCCGAAAGCGCCATCGAGAAGCATCCCGCGTGCGCCGCCGCGACCAGCTCCTCGGGATTGGTGCCGGGCGCGTCCTCGAAGCGCATGCTGAAGTTGTAAGGGACGTCCTTGAACGCGCCGCTCGGCGCCGTGATCGTGCCCTTGCCGTCCTTCAGGCCGCCGCTCCAGACGGCGGAAGCTCTGCGTTCCATGTGTCCTCCTGTCGAACGTGATTGTGTCTCCTGCGCGGACCCGGGCGTTCGCGCGCGGCCGGTGCCCGCGGCGCCAAGATAGCACCGTCGTCCGGGCGCCGCAGCTGCGTGCGCGCGGTCCTCTTGACGCGGTCTTGACGCGCCGCCGCCCGATCTTGACCCGATTCATGCGTCCGGGCCCCTATCTTCCTGCCATCAAGTCGCTGATCCGGACTGGAGTCGCCATGGACTTCGTGTTTCTCGCCCTGATCGCCGCGCTCGGCGCGGTCACCATGGGTCTCGTCTACGGCTTCGAACGCCTGCGGGGGCGGCAATGAGCTGGGCCTACGCCCTGGCCGGCGTGATCGCCGTGGCGCTCTTCGTCTACCTCGTCGTCGCAATGCTGAAGCCGGAGTGGTTCGAATGACCGCCAACGGCTACCTGCAGCTCGCCTTCTATCTCGCGGTCCTGCTCGCCCTTGCAAAGCCGCTCGGCGCCTACATGGCGCGGATCTACGAGGGCGAGCCGGCGTTCCTGAACCGCATCGGCGGGCCGTTCGAGCGCTTGCTCTACCGGGCGTGCGGCGTCGACCCGCAACACGAGATGCGCTGGACAGAGTACGCCGTCGCGGCGATGGTGTTCAACGTTCTCGGGCTCCTCGCCCTCTATGCGCTGCAGCGGCTGCAGATCTGGCTGCCGCTCAATCCGCAATCGTTCGGCGCCGTCGCGGCTGACTCCGCATTCAACACCGCGACGAGCTTCGCCACCAACACCAACTGGCAGGGCTACGGCGGCGAGACCACCATGAGCTACCTCACCCAGATGCTCGGAATGACGGTGCAGAACTTCGTCTCCGCGGCGACCGGGATGGCGGTGCTGGTCGCGCTCGTCCGCGGCTTCCGGCGCGTCTCGGCGCAGACGATCGGCAACCTCTGGGTCGACCTGGTCCGCACCACGCTCTACGTCCTGCTGCCGCTCTCGATCGTCGGCGCGCTGATCCTGGCGTCGCAGGGCGTCGTGCAGACCTTCTCGCCCTACCGGACCGTGGCCCTCGTGCAGCCGATGAGCTACGACCTTCCGAAGACCGACGGGGCCGGCCAGCCGCTCAAGGACGACAAGGGCAACGTCGTGACCGAGCCGGCCACCGCCACGGAACAGACGATCGCGGTCGGTCCGGCGGCCTCCCAGGTCATCATCAAGCAGCTCGGCACGAACGGCGGCGGGTTCTTCAACGTCAACAGCGCGCATCCGCTCGAGAACCCGACCCCGCTCTCGAATTTCGTCGAGGTGCTGTCGATTCTGCTGATCGGCGCGGCGCTTTGCTACACCTTCGGAAGACTCGTGGGCGACACGCGTCAGGGCTGGGCGGTGCTGGCCGCGATGACCGCCGTGTTCGTCGTGTTGCTCGCCGTCGCCGTCTGGGCGGAGAGCCGCGGCAACCCGGCGCTCGCTGCGCTCGGCGCCGACCAGGCGGCGAGCGCGCTCCAGTCCGGCGGCAACATGGAGGGCAAGGAGACGCGCTTCGGCATCGCGAACTCTGCGCTGTGGGCCACGGCGACGACCGCCGCGTCGAACGGCTCGGTCAACTCGATGCACGACTCCTACACCCCGCTCGGCGGGATGGTACCGATGTGGCTGATGCAGCTCGGCGAGGTGATCTTCGGCGGCGTCGGGTCCGGCCTGTACGGGATGCTGGTCTTCGCGATCATCGCGGTGTTCATCGCCGGGCTGATGATCGGCCGCACGCCCGAGTACCTCGGCAAGAAGATCGAGGCGTTCGAGATGAAGATGGCCTCGATCGTGATCCTGGTGCCGCCGTTCCTGGTGCTCGTCGGCACCGCGGTCGCGGTGCTCCTGCCGCAGGGGCTGGCGAGCCTCGCGAACCCCGGCCCGCACGGCTTCTCCGAGGTCCTCTACGCCTTCTCCTCGGCCGGCAACAACAACGGCAGCGCATTCGCCGGCCTGAACGCCAACACACCCTTCTACAACACCGCGCTCGGCCTGGCGATGTGGTTCTCGCGCTACTGGCTCCTGGTGCCGGTGCTCGCGATCGCCGGCTCGCTCGCGGCCAAGAAGCGCGTGCCGGCGGGACCGGGCACGCTGCCGACCCACACGCCGCTCTTCATCGTGCTGCTGATCTTCACCGTGCTGCTGATCGGGGCGCTCACCTTCGTGCCCGCGCTCGCGCTCGGACCGGTCGTCGAGGACCTGATGCTGTACGGTGCGAGACAGGAGCATCCATGACCGCGAAGATGCATACGCTCACGCAGGACCTCCTCCGCGGCGACGCGCTGCGCGAAGCGCTCGTCGACTCGCTCCGCAAGCTCTCGCCGCGCGCGCAGGTGCGGAACCCGGTGATGTTCGTGGTTTACGTCGGGAGCATCCTCACCACCCTCCTGTTCTTCCAGGCCCTCTTCGGCAAAGGCGAAGCCTCGCCTGGGTTCATCCTGCACGTGGCCGTTTGGTTGTGGTTCACCGTGCTGTTCGCGAACTTCGCCGAGTCGGTCGCGGAGGGTCGCGCGAAGGCGCAGGCCGCGACGCTGCGCAAGGCGCGCCGGGAGGTGATGGCGAAGAAGCTGGACGCGCCGCGTTACGGCGCCGACTGGGCAAAGGTGGCCGGATCCACGCTGCGCCGCGACGACGTCGTGCTGATCGAGGCGGGCGATTTCGTGCCCGCCGACGGCGAGGTGATCGAAGGCGTCGCCTCGGTCGACGAGAGCGCGATCACCGGCGAGTCGGCCCCGGTCATCCGCGAGGCGGGCGGCGACTTCGGCTCGGTCACCGGCGGCACGCGCGTGCTCTCCGACTGGCTGGTGGTGCGAGTGACCGCCAATCCCGGGGAAACGTTTCTCGACCGCATGATCGGGATGGTCGAGGCCGCGCGGCGGCAGAAGACGCCGAACGAGATCGCGCTCGCGATCCTGCTCGCCGGCCTGACGCTCATCTTCCTGCTGGCGACGGCGACCCTGCTGCCCTACTCGATCTACGCGGTGAGCGCCGCGCAGGCCGGCGAGCCGATCACGCTCACGACGCTCGTGGCGCTGCTGGTCTGTCTGATCCCGACCACGATCGCCGCGCTGCTCTCGGCGATCGGCGTCGCCGGCATCGGGCGGATGATCGCCAAGAACGTGATCGCGATGTCGGGCCGCGCGGTCGAGGCCGCGGGCGACGTCGACGTGCTGCTGCTCGACAAGACCGGCACGATCACGCTCGGCAACCGCCAGGCCGCCGCCTTCCATCCCGCGCCGGGCGTCGCGCCCCGCGACCTCGCCGACGCCGCGCAGCTCGCCTCGCTGCCCGACGAGACGCCGGAGGGCCGCAGCATCGTGGTGCTGGCGAAGACCGCGTTCGGGCTGCGCGAGCGCGACGTGCACGGGCTCGGCGCGACGTTCGTACCGTTCTCTGCGCATTCCCGCATGAGCGGCGTGGATCTCCCGGGCCGCTCGATCCGCAAGGGCGCCGCCGAGGCAGTCGCGGCGTGGCTCGCCGGCAAGGGCGCGGCGCTTCCGGGCGAGGTCCGCACGCTGGTCGACAACGTGGCCCGCCGCGGCTCGACGCCGCTCGTGGTCGCGGAAGCGGCGTCGAGCGCGCGCGTGCTCGGCGTGATCGAGCTGAAGGACATCGTCAAGGGCGGAATCAAGGAGCGCTTCGCCGAGCTGCGCAAGATGGGCATCAAGACGGTGATGATCACCGGCGACAACCGGCTCACCGCCGCCGCGATCGCGGCGGAGGCCGGCGTCGACGACTTCCTCGCCGAGGCGACGCCCAAGGCGAAGCTCGAGCTGATCCGCGCGCACCAGGCCGAGGGGCGCCTGGTCGCGATGACCGGCGACGGCACCAACGACGCGCCGGCGCTCGCCCAGGCCGACGTCGCGGT
>JAHDYJ010000010.1:0-9138 GCA_023383795.1 Burkholderiales bacterium
CCCTCACGGGCGCCTCGCCATCATCTCGATCCCCTGTGAGAAACCCGGGCTAGCGGGACTCCGGGGCCGCCGTTCCCGTGCCAGCGCGAATCCAGGTCAGAAGACCGCCCGCGGGTCCACTTGCGCTAGAAGCGGTCTCGCCCGCTTGCCCGCTCGCGCCGGCGCCGCCGAACCACTCGGCCTGCAGGTGCTCGCGCAGCGTCTTCCTCGCGCGGTGGAGCAGAACGGAGCAGTGCGACGCGGTGATGCCGAGCTCGGCGCTGACCTCGTCGATGCTCATGCCGAGCACCTCGCGCAGGTGGAACGCGCGGGCGGCCTTGCCCGAGAGGCGCGCGATTCCGCGCTCCAGCACCTCGAAGAAGCGCTCCTGCGCGAATGCGGCCTCCGGATCGCCCCAGCCGGACGCGTCGGGTTCGCCCTGTGCGGCGGCCGCCTCGAGGTCCTCGCGTGCCGCGCCGTCGGCGTCGCTCGTGGACGAGACCGACCGGCGCGCGCGCCGGAAGTGGTCGAGGATCTTGTGCTTCAGGATGCCGGTGAGCCAGGTGCCGACCGCGGCGTCGCCCTGGAAGCGAGCGGCGCCTTCCAGCGCGGCGAGCAGCGTTTCCTGCACGACGTCCTCGGCGGCGGCCGGGTCGCGCAGCCGGCGCTGCGCGAACTTGACGAGCTGCGGCCGGTACTGCGCCAGCGCGAGCGGATCGAGCCGTGCGGCGGGCGGCGTCGGCGCCGCGGCCGCCGGGCGGCGCGCCGGGCATCGCGGAGCGTGCCGGGCATGCGGCAGCGGGAGGGCGCGCACCCCGGGGCCACCCGCGCCCGGTCGTGCAATGGTCGATAACATCGTTTTCGGGCCTCGCGACATGTTGGTCGGGCCGGCGGTGGTCGGTACACGCCGCCGGAACTCATGCAGCGAGAATAGGCGTGCGCCGGGCGTCGCGTTCCTAAATGAATCGGAACGGAACCTTAAGAACCTCTTAACGGCGCGCGCCGGGGGATTGACCCCTCTCCCGAAGGGGTCGTCCGGGTCTGCGGGCGAACGCCGGCGGCGCGCGCCGCGCGACTTCCTCGCCCCATTCCCGAACGAGGTCCCGGCCGCTCTGCCTTGAGCGGCGGAGCGCCGCGCTCACGCGCCCGCGAGCGCGACGAGCATGACCGCGATCGCGGCCGGCGCGAGATAGCGGACGGCGAGCAGCCACAGCCGCACGAGCGCGCCCGAGCGCAGGCCGCTCGCCTCGACCGCCGCCGCGCGCGGGACGAACCAGCCGACGAACACGACGACGGCGATGCCGCCGAGCGGCAGGAGCAGGCTGCCGGTGACGTAGTCCATGACCTCGAGGATCCCGCGCCCGAGGAGCGCAACATCGCGCCACACGCCGCTCCCGAGCGCCGCCGGCACGCCGGCGGCGAAGGCGGCGAGCCCGGCGAGCAACGCCGCCGTGCGGCGCGCGAGCCCCAGGCGCCGCATGCCGAACGCGGCCACCACCTCGAGGAGCGAGACCGCCGAGGTGAGCGCCGCCGCCGAGAGCAGGAAGAAGAACGCGGTGGCGAACCAGCCGCCGCCCGGCATCAGCGCGAACACCTGCGGGAGCGTGACGAACGCGAGCGCCGGGCCCTGCGCCGGGTCGAGCCCGAACGCGAACACCGCCGGGAAGATCGCGATGCCGGCCGCGACCGCGAAGAGCGTGTCGCCGGCGGCGATCATGCCCGCGGCGCGCGGCAGCCGCTCGCCCTCGCGCACGTAGCTCGCGTAGGTGATGAGGACGCCCATGCCGACGCCGAGCGAGAAGAACGCCTGGCCGAGCGCTGCGAGATAGAGGCCGGGGCGCGCGAGCGCCGACCAGTCCGGCGCGAAGAGGAACGCGAGGCCGCGCGCCGCACCCGGCAGCGACAGGGCATAGCCCGCCAGGAGCAGCACGATCGCCCCGAGAAGCGGCATCAGGATGCGGCTCGCGCGCTCGATGCCGCGCGCGACGCCGAGCGCGACGACCGCGGTCGCGCTCGCCATGAAGGCGAAGTGCCACGCCGTCGGCTCGAAGGGCTCGCGCAGGAAGGCCGCGAAGCGCGCGGCCGCCTCCCCGCGCGGCAGCCCGCGCAGCTCGCCGGTGGCGTAGCCCGCGAAGTACTTGTAGGCCCATCCGGCGACCACCGAGTAGTAGGCGAGGATCAGGAAGGCGGTGAGCACCGCGCCGGCGCCGGCGCGGCGCCGGGCGCGCGGCGCGCGGCCCGTCGAGAACGCGCCGACCACGTCGAGGCGCGCGCGGCCGCCGAGCGCGAACTCCGCGAGCACGGCGGGCAGGCCGATCGCGACGACGCACGCGACGTAGGCGACCAGGAACGCCGCCCCGCCGTTCTCGCCCGCGACGTACGCGAAGCGCCAGATGTTGCCGAGCCCGACCGCGCAGCCGAGCGTGGCGAGCACGAATCCCGCGCGGCTCGCCCACTGCTCGCGCGCGGGCTCGCTCACCGGCTCACAGGGCGTTCATGACCCGCTGAAGCCGCTCGCGCACCTGCGCCGCGACGGCCTCGACTTCCCCGCGCTGCACGAGCCCGAGCACCGCGTGCGGGTCCATGAACTCGACGCGCGTCTTGCCGCCGGCGTCCATCCGGACCACCACGTTGCACGGGAGCAGCGTGCCGATCTCCGGTTCGGCCTCGATCGCCTGGTGCGCGAAGCCCGGGTTGCACGCGCCGAGGATCCTGAACGGCGGCATGTCCTTGCCGAGCTTCTTCTTGAGCGTCGCCGCGACGTCGATCTCGGTCAGCACGCCGAAGCCCTCCTTGCCGAGCGCCTCGGTCACGCGCGCGCACGCCTGGTCGAAGGTCATGTCGACCGTCTTGCCGAATGCATATCTGCTCATTGCCGGTAGCCTTCCTCGTGAAACGTGAACGTGACGCACGGGGCGTGCCGTCGCTGCGCTCACCCCCGGGCGCCGAAGTACGCCTCGAAGCGCAGCAGGAACCCGGGCAGCTCGTGCTCGGGCAGGTCGTCGATGCCGGCCGCCTCCTGGCGGCCGCCGCCGGTCGGGTACTCGCGCGCGAGGCCGTCGGCGCTCCGCGCGGAGCCCTCCGGCGTGCGCACGCTGACGATGTACCCGCCGCGCGAGTTGGGCGCGAGCACGGCGTGTGCCCGCGTCGGGTGCGTGACCGCGAGATGGTTCGCGAACGCGCCGGTCACGCGGCGGCTCCACGGCTCGTTCGGCAGCTCGTAGACGGCGCCGGCGTCGGAATCGACCTGCGGCGCGACCGCGAGCGCGCGGTTCATGTCCTCGCGCCACCCGTTGTAGAGCTCCTCGAACACCGCCTCCCTGGCGAGGAAGCCGAACGGATCCGGGTAGGGGCGCATCAGGCGGTAGAGCTCGGCCGGCGCGACGCGCAGGTCCGCGACCGTCTCGCCATAGGCGTTGTAGTTGATCGCCTCGCCGAGCTCGCCGAGCGCCTCGAGCTGGTCCTCGCGCAGGCCGAGCGGCGCCGCGAGCCGGCGCCCGAGCGCGCCGAGGTTGTCGCCGAAGGCGGCCACGACCGCCCAGGCGCGGAAGCGTCCGGCGAGGTAGCCGTCCACCAGGACCGCGGTGCACGTGCCGCCCCCGGTCTCGATGTGGGCCTCGAGCCCGGGATGCCGCGGGATCTCGCCGGCGTGGTGATGATCGAAGTAGCGCACCCGCACGCCGGCGGCGAGCAGGCGCTCGACCGCCGCGCGGTTGCGCTCGAGCGAGACGTCGAGCACGGTCACGAGGTCGCCCGGCGCCGCGCGGACGCGCCCGACGAGCGCGATGTCGCGCTTGACGCCGGTGACGAGCTCGGCCTCGACCGGCTCGGCGAGCCGCAGCTGGTGCAGCGCGCACAGGCCGTCGGCGTCGCCGTTCGCCACGTCGATGTGTCTCATTCGCCGCTTCCGGTCCCCACGCGCCGCGCGAGGGCGTCGATCGCCGCCTCGGCGGCCTGTGGTCCCGCGGCGGCGTCGAGCACGATGGTATCGCGAAGCTCGTCGGCGGCGAGCGGCTCCTGGACCTCGAGTTGGCGCGCGAGCACCGCGAGATCGGCCTCGGACGCGTCGCCGCCGCCGCGCGCGGCGATCCGCTCGCGCAGCACCGGCTCCGGCGCCGCGCACGCGAGGATCGCGAACCGCGCGCCGAGCTCGCGCGCGAGGGCGCGGAACTCGTCGCGCTCCGGGCGCCGCAGGAACGTCGCGTCGACGATCGCCGGCCAGCGCGCGCGCACCGCCGCGGCGGCCGCCTCGCCGAGCCGCGCGTAGGTGCGCCGCGTCGCGTCTGCGCTGTAGATCCCGCCGGCGACCGCGCTCCCCGTGCGCGCCTCCGCCGCGAGCCCGTGCAGGCGCTTGCGCTCGACGTCCGAGCGGATGCGCACCGCGCCGATCCGCTCGAGCAGCGCCTGCGCGACGGTGGTCTTGCCGGAGCCCGACAGGCCGTGCATCAGCACGAGCGCCGCACCGCCCAGGCGCGAGAGCCGCTCGGCGAGATGCAAGTAGCCGCGGTACTCGCGCTCGCTCTCGCCGCGCACCGCGTCGGAGACGCCCGGCTGGTGCCCGCGGATGCAGGCGACCTTCGCGCGCACCATCGCGCGGTAGACGAGGTAGTAGCGCAGCACGCCGAGCCCGCCGTAGTCGCCGGTCGCCTCGAGGTACGCGTTGAGGCACCGGTGCGCCGCCGGATCAAGCCTGTGGTCGAGCAGATCCATGACCAGGAACGCGACCTCGTTCATCACGTCGATCCAGCGCAGGTCCGCGTTGAACTCGATGCAGTCGAACGGCGTCGGCGCGCCGTCGACGAGCGCGATGTTGCCGAGGTGCAGGTCGCCGTGGCACTCGCGCACGAACCCGCCGGCCTTGCGTTCGGCGAACGCCGGCGCGAGGCGCTCGCCCTCGCGCTCGGTCCATTCGCGCAGCCGCGCGAGCTGCGCCCGATCCGGCGATTCGCCGACGAGCCGCGCGACGTGCTCGAAGTTGGCGAGCGCCGGCGCGGCGACGCCGTCGGGCCTCCCGAACGGGCTGTCCGGCGCCGCGACCGCGACCTCGCCGTGGAACGCCGCCATGGCGCGGGCGATGCGGTCGACGAGCGCCGGCGTGAGCTCGCCGCGCTTCGCCACCCGGTCGAGAAGCCCCGCCTGGTCGAAGCGGCGCATCTTCACCGCGTACTCGATCGCCGGCGCGTCGCCGCCGAGCGCCGGATCGGCGGCATCCCCGGTGATCGGGACGACCTCGAGGTAGAGGCCGGGCGCGGTGCGCCGGTTGAGGCGCAGCTCCTCCTCGCAGAAGCGCCTGCGCGCCTCGAGCGTGGTGAAGTCGAGGAAGCCGAGATCCACCGGCTTCTTGATCTTGTAGGCGTACTCGCCGGCGAGCAGCACCCACGAGATGTGCGTCTCGAGCCGCTCGACCCGCTCGACCGGGTGCGGGTAGCGCGCCGGGTCGGCGAGGGCGGCGATCAGCCGAGCCGGGTCGGACGCGCCCATGAGGAGCTCTGCTAGACCTCGGGCCCGTAGTCGAGCGACCAGTGCCGGCGCAGCGTGCCGACGATGTTGAGATCGCAGTCCGGCGTGGCGTAGGTCCACACCGCCGCGTCGGTGCGCAGCTTGCCGAGCTTGTCGGCGCGCAGGTTCACCGCGCCGAACGCGAGCTCGCGCGCCGCATAGGCCGCGGCATGCTCGGCCGCGTGCGCGTCGCCCTGGTATGCCAGCCACTCGCGCACGAACGCGTCCTGCAGCCGCTCGAGCTCGTGCAGGAGCGGCTCGGGCACCGGCGGCGGCGGGTCGAGCGGCGTCTCGCCGCCGCCCGCGCGACGCACCCAGCCCGAGTAGACGTCGTCCGCGGCCGAGGCGTAGAAGCGGGTCTCGTGCGGCGAGAAGTAGTCCTCGAGCATGAAGAAGCGCGCCGGGAACTCGCCGGCGCGCGATCCGGTGTACCAGCCGTACACGCTGCGCTCGTCGGTGAAGTAGAAGAGCGCGCACATCAGCCCGGCCCCGCGCGGGGCGAATGCGACGTAGGATCTCGGCTCGATCATTGGCGCGTCCGCTCTCGTGCACCCCGATGGTGCCACGATAGATCCGGGGCGTCCGGCCCGGCTTGAGCCAGATCAAGAGCGCGGCCGAGGTGCAATCCGCCGCTGGAAACGTCGGGGCATTGAGTTAACATCCTGCCTCGGTCACGCCGTAGCGCGCCCCGCCATGCTCCCAGGCACCCCCTACTCGCTCGAGGTCAATCCGAAGATCCCGCGCCGGCTCGCGCGGCTCGAGGAGCTCGCGAACGACCTCTGGTACAGCTGGGACCGCGCGACGCGCGAGCTGTTCGCGCGGCTGCATCCGCAGCTGTGGGACGCGGTCGGGCACAGCCCGAAGGCGTTCCTGCGCCGCGCCGACGAGGACAAGCTGGTCGAGGCGGCGGGCGACCCGGTGTTCCTGAACAACTTCAACCGGGTCATCACCGCCTACGACACCTACCACGCCGAGCCGCAGCGCGCGAACGGCGCGCGCCGGCTGCACGAGACCGATCTCGTCGCCTACTTCTGCTTCGAGTTCGGCTTTCACGAGAGCCTGCCGATCTACTCCGGCGGCCTCGGCATCCTCGCCGGCGACCACTGCAAGGCGGCGAGCGACATGCGGCTGCCGTTCGTCGCGGTGGGACTGCTGTACCGGCAGGGCTACTTCCTGCAGACGATCGACTCGGACGGCACGCAGCACGTCTCGTACACCGACTCGATCTTCGAGAACCTGCCGATCGAGCCGGTCACCGACGTCAAGGGCGCGGAGCTGCGGGTGCAGGTGGAGCTGCCGGGGCGCACGGTGTCGGTGCGGGTGTGGCGCGCGCGCGCCGGGCACGTCACGCTCTACCTGCTCGACACCGACCTCGACGAGAACAGCGAGGCCGACCGCGCGATCTGCCACCGGCTCTACGGCGGCGACCGCTCCACGCGCATCGAGCAGGAGATCATGCTCGGCCTGGGCGGTCCGCGCGCGCTCGCCGCGATGGGGCTGCGGCCCACCGTCTGGCACATCAACGAGGGCCACGCGGCGTTCCTCGTGCTCGAGCGGGCGCGCAACGCGATGCGCCAGGGGCTCGATTTCGCCGCCGCGCTCGAGGCGGTCGCGGTCAACACCGTGTTCACCACGCACACGCCGGTCGCGGCCGGGCACGACCAGTTCGCCGGCGAGATGATCCGGCACTACTTCGACGCCTACTGCCGCGAGCTCGAGGTCGAGCCCGAGCGCCTGCTCGCGCTCGGGCAGACGCCGATGAGCGCAGAGTTCAACATGACCGCGCTCGCCGTGCGCGGCTCGCGCTTCCACAACGGCGTGTCGCGCATCCACGGCGGCGTGTCGGCGCGGCTGCTGCAGGGGCTGTGGCCGCAGATCCCCGCCGAGGAGAATCCGGTCACCTACGTCACGAACGGCGTGCACGTGCCGACGTTCCTCTCGCCCGAGTGGGCGGACATGTTCGACCGGTTTCTCGGCCTCGGCTGGAGCCAGCACCTCGAGGACCGCGCGACGTGGGACAAGATCGACGACTTCCCGGACCACATCTTCTGGAGCGTCCACCAGTACCTGAAGTCGCGCATGCTGCACCTGGTGCGCTACCGCATGGCGCAGGCGCACTTCCGCAACCAGGGCAGCGAGGCGCACCTCGACCGCCTGTTCCGGCTCGCCGACCCGGCGAACCCGAACGTGCTCACGATCGGCTTCGGCCGGCGCTTCGCGACCTACAAGCGCGCGACGCTGCTCTTCGAGGATCTCGAGTGGCTGCGCGAGATCGTCAACGTGCCCGGCCGGCCGGTGCTGTTCATCTTCGCCGGGAAGGCGCATCCGGCCGACAAGCCGGGGCAGGACCTGATCCGGCAGGTCGCGCAGGTCTCGAGGATGCCGGAGTTCGAGGGCAAGATCCTGCTCGCCGAGGGCTACGACCTCCGCCTCGCGCGCCGGCTCGTCTCGGGCGTGGACGTGTGGCTGAACAACCCGGTGTACCCGCTCGAGGCCTCCGGCACGTCGGGAATGAAGGCCGCGATGAACGGCGTCATCAACCTGTCGGTGCTCGACGGCTGGTGGGGCGAGGGCTACGAGGGCGACAACGGCTGGGCGATCAAGCCGGCGACCGACTCGGGCGACGACTACCGCCGCAACCGCGAGGAGAGCCGCACCCTCTACGAGATCCTCCAGGACCAGGTGATCCCGCTCTACTACGACCGCGGCGACGTCGGCTACTCGCGGAACTGGATCAAGATGGCCAAGCGCTCGATCGCCTCGATCCTGCCGCGCTTCAACGCGGCGCGCATGCTGAACGAGTACGTGGCGAGCTCCTACGTGCCGGCCGCGGAGCAGGGGCGGCGCTACGCGCAGGAGCGCTTCGAGGACGCGCGGACGGTCGCCGCCTGGAAGGCGCGCGTGCGCCACGCCTGGCACGACGTCGGGCTGCGGCGCATCGACGTCCCGCGCAAGCGGCTGCAGTTCGGCCAGTCGTTCAAGGTCGAGGTGGCGGCGAAGCTGAACGGCCTCGCGCCCGACGACGTCGTGGTCGAGCTCCTGATGAAGCGCGCGCGCCAGCACGTGCGCTACGAGCTCGCGCCGGCGGGCACGGTGCCGCAGACCGGCGAGCACCGCTTCGCGCTCGAGCTCACGCCCGACCTCTGCGGCCAGCTCGAGTACCGCATCCGCGCCTACCCCTGCCACGCCCTGCTCACCCACCCGTTCGAGATGGGGGTGATGATCTGGGCGTGAATTGGGTGATGGGCAATGGGCAATGGGTGATGAGCGGTTGACGTAGTAGCGGCGCGCGTCCGCGCGCCGGGCAACGGCTGATTCACCGCCAAGCCGCCAGGCTGGCTCTCACCGTCGCAATCATCACCCATCACCGATCACCCATCTACCGCCTGCCGCTCGCACCGCCCCGATCCACCGGACTGAACCCGAAAGGCTTGGCCAGCGCGGCGAGCACGCGGTCGTCGCGCCCGTAGAGGTCGCGGCGGAACTGCACGTCGCCGTCGGCGAACGGCGCGGCGGTGAAGTAGAGCAGCAGCACCGCGACCCGGCGCTTCACCGGCACCGCGCGCGTCTCGCCGGTCACGATCGCGGCCGCGAGGTCCACGATGCTCCAGCGCTGCGGATCGTCGACCAGCGATCGCTGGAGCAGCTCGAGCACGACCT
>JAHDYJ010000010.1:9148-25102 GCA_023383795.1 Burkholderiales bacterium
GACCGGCGAGCAGCAGCGCGGCGAGCTCGCGCGGCCGCTCGACGCGGATGCAGCCCGAGCTGAAGGCGCGCTCGGTCTTCTCGAAGAGCGCCCGCGACGGCGTGTCGTGCAGGTAGACGCTGTGCCGGTTCGGGAACATGAACTTCAACTGCCCGAGCGGGTTGGTGCCGCCCGGGGCCTGCTCGATCTGGTACGCAAACCCGCCGCCGCGGGCCGCCTGCCAGTCGATCGCCGCGGCGTCGACGGGCCGGCCGGCGTTGTCCACCACGCGCATGCCGTTCGCCGCGAGGTAGCCGGGGTCGCGCGCGAGCTTCGGCAGCACGTCCTCCCGCAGGATGGTCGGCGGCACGGTCCACGTCGGATTCAGCACGAGGTGGTCCATCGTCGCGCGGAAGGCCGGCGTCCTCCGGAACGGCTGGCCCACGACCACGCGCGCGTGCCATGCGGGCTCGCCGTCGAGGTAGAGCACCGCCGAGTAGCCGGCGATGTCGACGACGACGAAGTCGCCCGCGACGTCCTGCGCGACCCAGCGCAGGCGCTCGAGGTTCACGCGGATCTCGTCGATGCGCCGCGCGACGCCGACGTCGAGCGCCGCGATCGTCCGGCGCCCGACGCGGCCGTCCTCCTCGAGCGCGTGCCGCCGCTGGAAACGGCGCACCGCGGCCTCGAGCGGGCCGTCGTAGAGCTCGGGCTCCGCGGTCGGCGCCGCGCCGAGATCGCCGCTCGCCGCGAGCCGCGTGCGCAGCGCCGCGACCCGCGCGTCGCGCATCCCGGGGTCGAGCGTCGGGCCGGACCCGGTCTGCGGCCAGCCGCCGGCCGCCGCGATCGCGCGGTAGCGCGCGAGCGCGCGGCGAAGGTCGCGATAGATCACGAGCCGGGGACCGAAGCGCTCCACCGCCGGGCGCAGGTCCGCGCTCGCGACGAGCCCCTCGAGCGCCGCCACCGGCTCGATGCCGTCGAGCGTGCGCGAGAAGTTCCAGTCCGGATAGAGCTCGCGCGGGTTCGCCTTGCCGAAGCGCAGATGGTAGGCGAGGCGCACCAGCGCGTCGGTGAAGACGAGCTCGCGGTCGGCGGCCGCGTCGAGCGCCTCGCCCGCCGCGGCGCGGCGCACGAGCTCGCCGTGATAGTCGGCCGGATCGAGGCCGTGGGTGCGGCTCGCCTCGACGAGATCGGCGAGCGCGCGCGCGCGTGCCGGCGCGCTCCAGGCCGGGCGGAAGCCCCGACCCTCGTAGAAATCGGCGATCAGCCGGCGCGCCGCGGCGCGCTCGCCGGCGACGCGCACGTCCGCGCCCGCGCCGAGCTCGGCGATGCGCGCGCGCAGCGCGTCGGCCGCGGCGGCGTCGGCGCGCGCCGCGCCCGCGGCGGCCGCGAGCGCCGCGGCGGCGATCATCGCGCCGATGCGGCGATATGCACGGAATGAGGCGATCGGGGGCACGTCGAGGTGTTGCGAGGCCGGCGTCCTGTTATACCATGCGGCCTCGGTCCAGTATCCGGGCTCCGAAGGAGCCCGTCATTCCCGCGCGAGCAGGAATCGAAGCGGGAATCGAAGCGGGAATCCAAGCGGGAATCCAGTCCGTCTGCAGTTCCGGGAGAAAGCTCGATGTCCGTCCACCCCACCGCCGCGCGCCGCCGGCTGCTGCTCAGGGGCCTCGCCGCCGCGCCGCTCGGCATCGGGCTCGGCGGTGCAAGCGCCGCTGCACGCGCGGCCGCGCCGCGCGCCCTCTCGTTTTCGCACACCCACACCGGCGAGCGCCTGCACGCCGTCTACTTCGCCGACGGCGCGTACCGGCCCGAGGCGCTGGCCGAGGTGCAGCACCTGCTGCGCGACTTCCGCACCGGCGAGGCGCATGCGATCGACGTCGCGCTGCTCGACACGCTGCACGCGCTGTGCGGGGCATGCGGCGGCCGCGCGTTCGAGATCATCTCGGGCTACCGCTCGCCCGGGACGAACGCGATGCTGCGCCGGACGGGCGGCGGCGGCGTGGCGAGGCGCAGCCTGCACATGGACGGCCGCGCGATCGACGTCCGGCTCGTCGGCGTCGACACCGCGCGCTTGCGCGACGCGGCGAAGGTCCTCGGCCGCGGCGGGGTGGGCTACTACCGCGAGTCGGACTTCGTCCACCTCGACACGGGGCGGCCGCGGAGCTGGTGAGAAAAGAAAGTTGGCAGTCGGCAGTTCAGTCTAGAGACGCTCGCATCGCTCCGTCTGCTGCCCACTGCCCACTGCCCACTGTCCACTGCCGACTTTCTCTTGCTGCCAACCGCCGACTGCCAACCGCCAACTTGAGGCGTGCGGCGCGCTCCCGCTCAGGAGCCGGCGGGCCTGCGCAGCATCCGGGCGGGCACCATCCCGCGCTTGCCGTTGTCTAGACGCACGTCGTAGGCGAGCCCGGACCCATCGCGCCGGATCGCGGCGACGCGCCCGCGCACCCACTCGCGGCCGTACTTCGCCTCGACGATCTCGCCCACCGCGAACTGCGCGCCCGGCGGCGGGGCCGGCTGCGAGGCCCGCGGCGCGGCGGTCCCGCTCCGCGGCGCGGCGGACGCCTTCGCCGTGACCGGGCACAACACCTCCCACTGCTGCGCGATCGCGAGCCCGTTGCTGGCGCTGTCCTGCCCGACGATCTTCCCGCTCGCGTCGCGCCACTTCGTGCGGCCCTTGCCGACGTCGCTCGTCCACTTGCCGGCGAGCGTGTAGGTGTTGCCGTCGATCGCGGAGATGCGGCCCTTGGTGCAGTCGGCGCTCGCGCGGAAGGTCCTGCCCGCGTCGGGCGAGGCGAGCTCCCGGCGCACGCAGCCCGCCTTGTCGCCCGGCGACCAGTTCCCGCACCACTCCTCGACGTCCCGGCGCGAGATCCGCGCCTCGGCGACCGCGTTCGCGGTGCCGATGCCCGAGCGCGAGGTGATCGACGGGCTCAGGCACTTGCCGCATACCGAGAGCCAGTCCATCGCCGCGGCCGGCGCGGCCGCGGCGAGCGCGGCCGCCGCCGCAAGAGCGCCCATCCGTCCGTTCATCGCAGCCTCCTCCCGCGCCTTCGCGCGACTATCCTACGACGAGGGCGCGCGCTCAGCGCACGCGCGCGTACAGCACGGCGTCGATCAGCTCGCCGTCCTTGAAGACGCTTTGCCGCAGCACGCCCTCGCGGACGAAGCCGCACTTCTCGAGCACCCGCATCGAGGCGGGGTTCCACGCGAACACCGGCGCCTCCAGGCGCACCACGTCGAGGCGGCCGAGCACGTAGTCGGACACCGCGCGCACGGCGGCCGTCATGATGCCGCGGCCCCAGTGGCGCCGCGCGAGCCAGTAGCCGAAATGGGCGGACTTCGCGTAGACGCCCTCGCCGAGCTCGACTCCGATGCCGCCGGCGGCCTCGCCCGCGACCTCGATCGCCCAGTGGGTCGGCTCCGGCATCCGCGCGAGCAGCGCGAACCAGCGGTCGGCGTCGGCCTCGGTGTACGGATGCGGGAAGCGGTGGGTCAGATTGCGCCAGACGCTGCGGTCGTTCGCCGCGCGCGCGAGCGCCGCGCGGTCGTCGCGATGCCAGTCGCGCACGATGCACGGTCCGAGGTCCATTTCCAGGTCGTCCGTGGTCACTCGTCGCCTCGTGTGACGGTCTCGACTACATCATGCGACCGCAATCAGCGCAGCGTCTGCGCAATCCGGGCCCACATGATCGCTGCGATCGCGTGTTGCAGCGGCGCGCTCGCGCTTCGTCCACCCAAGCCCGCCTCCATGGCCGTCCGATCACGCCGGCTTTTCCCACCCCTCGGAGTCTTTGTCGCCGTAGTTCCCTCCCTGGGACGCCACATTCCGGGTGTCGACGCGCGCTCGACCCGTGGTGTCTTCAATCACGGCCGCCATAGGCAAGTTCGTTCATCATCCTCGTGAAACGCGCCCAGGAGACCCGTTTGTGGGTCTGCTTATGGCGGCCCCACCAGTAGAGCGAACCGCGCCCGATCTGCAGTTCTCCCACCTTTTCGCCGTCAGCGTAGATCTGTAGCGTCAAAGCGGACTTTGCTTTCGCGAGGGTGAAGTTTGACAACTCCGCTTTTACCTCGTGCTTTCGAGCGGCCTTCTTCTTAGTCTTAGCCACGGTGGCGTTCTCCTTACGTGTCTACGAGGCCCAACGACGCGGTCCACGGGCCGCCGACGAGCGGAGCGAGGAGGGAACCGAACAGCGCAACATGTTCGCGCACCCCTGCAGCCGCAGGTTAGGCCTCCGACGACAAGCCTGGGTAGGACAACTTGCCGCCGGCTTCTGCCGTGTACCCCTTCTCGTTTAGCAGGACCAGTACAGCCTCGACGACCTCAGGGGAGGCCTGCTGGAAGGACGCGGCGAGGGTCTTTCGGAGCGTCGCGGGCTTATTCGGCCTCGCAGCTCCACGCTTACGCAGATTCTCGACCACCTCGCGAAGAAGAGCACAGCCGTGCTCTCGAAGGTGCCTGACCAGGTCAATGCGCTTCATTCAGCCGTGAGAACCAACGGCTCACGGATGACATCTTTGCCTTCAATTGCTTCCGCAGACATTGCCCGATTGGCCTCGAGCACCAACTCGACCGCCTCAGCCAAGGCGGCGCGAGCTTCGTCGAGGGTGGACTCCTGTGCATTTGCGCCAGGGAGCTCCTCCACGAACCCGATGTACCCCTCGGGGACCTTCTGAAACACCGCGGTCAGCTTCATAGAAACCTCCGCCAGGGAGACTGTATGCGGCGAGAGTATAGCTCCGCTATGTCTAGAGACGCCGAACGTCCGCGCTGAGCCGCCGCCGAGGAGCGAAGCGACGAGGGCACCGCTAGCAAGCGAAGCGCGCTGGCGGCGGTCGGATCGAGCGCGTGGTTGGGCGTCATAGCTCGGCCCTTAGAAGCGGGCCGGCTGGAGCCGCTCTTGAAGCTCTCTTGCTCGGTGGCCAATCAGCCCACGGACCGACGACCCTCATCAAATCGCTCCCTCTCCATGACAATCGGCTCGAACGGCAGCGGCGTCGGCGACGCCTTGACCAAGTAGCGCAGTCGCGGATTCGGCGTCGTTGCCGCCTCTACGATTGCATCCACTACCGGTGAGATATCGGAGCGTTTACCCAGCAGAGCCACCCAATCGTCGTAGCACTTGCGCGGGGCATCGCCATATACCGGCTCTACAGGGGGCGGTGGCACGTTAGACGACAATGCCGTGCCGAAGCCGACAGGCGCCACCGATGTCACCCGGACGTTGAAGTCCTTGAGCTCCAGATCCATTTCCGCCGAGAGCGCGTCCAGGGCGTGCTTCGTGGCGGCGTAAGCCATCATGTACTTCGGCGCAAAAAAGGCCGCTACCGACGACACGTTCACGATGCGCCCGGATCGTCTCGCGCGCATGCCCGGCAATACCGCCGCCATCAGCGCGTACGCCGCGAACACGTTTGTCTCGAACTGGTCCCGCAGATTATCCTCACCCAGTATCTCCGACGCTCCAATCGAACAGATGCCGGCGTTGTTGATTAACACGTCGATCTGTCCGTACCTCGCAACGACATCTGCCACCGCGCGCTCCCGCGAGCTGGAGTCCGTCACATCGAGCGGTACGATCACCACATCAACCCTGGCCGCCCCTGCCGCTTTCCGTAACGGTCCGGCTTTGGCGGTATTACGCATCGTCGCGACGACTGTTCCCCCTCGCTTGGCCAGTGCCACTGCCGCGCCGAGCCCGAAGCCGGAGCTGCAGCCCGTGATCAACGTGACCGACATCGCACAATCCTCCTTTGGCGATCTCAGTATTGCTCAAAGATGTTCTCGCGGCGCACGCGACGCGAATCTCTACGACGCCCTCCAGATCGGGCAAGCGCATTTTCTGCTGCGCATGCCCGCATTGCTTCGCTCGGCGCAAACAACGCTTCCGATCAGCGGCCGCGAAACAGCGGGCGTCAGCCCGCTGCGAAGCGGTCCGCTGCATCGGATGGTTGGACGGCTCTTTGATGGCGACGCTAAACCGCACCATCTGGGGCGTCCAGCTTCTCAAGTATGGGCAGGACGCATCGGTTTCGAAGGGCGTTTACGGCGTCTCTTGTTAAATCACCGGTCCTAAGCACTTCACTCCATACGTCCCGCAGGTCAATGCGACCAACCGTGGCCGGGATTCCAACCGCGCCCGCCGCGCCACTCTCGTCGAGGAGGACAGGAATGATGTGTTCCTTGCGTCCGCGGCTGGTCATGACGTCCTTCTCGTACTTCGTCCACACTTTGTCGCGATAATTGTTGTCAAGGAACACGAGGTAGTAGCGGCAAGATTCAGCGTACACCCGTCCAAGAGTCTTCTCGAGGTCGAGAGCTAACAGGAAAGCCTGTTGATCGTAGTCGTAGAAGGTCACAACATCTTCAGCTTTCATCTCTGAATTGATGGCCTCCACAATCCTCCTGGTTTCGCCGGCGAACGAAAAGCCAATGTCGTAGGAGTAGAGTCGTCCCTTCTCTACGGTTGCGTCTTCGATCCCTAACTCCTGAAAGAGGCGCTTCGGGTCGAGGTTGGTTAGGAAATAACGGAAGAGCGGGTCTTCAATTGAAAAACCCGCGTCCGGATCAAACGCAACTTGCTTTCGTAGGTCACTTTCCTTGGCGGAGTCATAAATGACTTCCGTGATGCGAGACCGCACAGCCTTAATTCCAGGTCTTCTGCGCTCGGGAACGACGTTAAGGACTTTGTCAAAAGTGACTACCGATTCGGGGATCTTGCAGAGAGCAAGAAGAATCTCAAGGTATGGCTTGTTGCCGCCTGGTCGCCACCGCTTGCCTTTTGCGAAGGTTCTCGCAGTGGACATGTAGCGCTGTGTCAGCTCAGTCATCAGACGCTGCCGAATGCCGAGCAGGTCGAAGGTCAGAATCTTCGTGTCTTCTTGTGTCTCAAACGCCTCTTGTGTAGCGCAAACCTTGTTGCAGACGTATTGAGCTAGCCAGAAGTTGCCTGCGCTCTCTGCGAGAAGTACGTTTCGATCCTCAAACAAGACGTTTAGGGCGGTTTCGCCCTCGCTGATCAATCGGTCTATCTCGACGTCGGAAGCGCGCGAGAGGACGTATGTGCCGAGCCGTGGGCCTAGATCGTATGCGTTGGACAGAAGTGACACGCCAGTGGTCGGGATCCCGATGAGAATTGCTTTAGGAGGCGCGGCGTGCTCGAAGGCGCGGTCACTCATGCGCTTCAACGTGGATCCGATCTCGGCGCGCCTTCCAGTCGGGAGCAAATGAAAGTCATCGATGACGATTACTGAAGGAGTTGGAATCTCGCCTTTCCCAGCAGCTTCAAAGAACGCATCAATTCGACCCGCGGCATCGCCATCGCGGCAGCTAACATAGCTAAACCTGTCGTCCTTGGCCCAGCCGAGCTCTTCGAATACTTTGAAGGCGACGCACGTTTTGCCTATGCCAGATGGGCCTTCGATCAGAAGGTGCTTGCCAGGCTGAGAAATGTCGGCTCGGACCTCCCCGTAGTACGCGGGCTTGACGTAGGTGTAAGGCGGCAGGCCTACGGTCTTAAACACATTCTCAAGCTTCTTCTTCTCAGCCATCGTGAAACACTCCTTGAGCCGCCCAACGAGTCTGTAGAAAAACCCTGACGGGAAAGCCTATCACTGCCGCTCTGGATCGAGGCAGGAGTTCGGTCACGGTGTAAGGAAGGGGTGCTCTGGTGAGTCCGACGTCCTTGCGACCACCGCTCCGCTTATTACTCCGGCTGCGCCGCTCGCCCGTACCGGCTCACCTTGCCCAGGTTGTGCACCATGCAGTAGAGCAGCCACTGGATGTCCACCTTTCGTTTCGTTCGCAGTCCGAAGCGCCGCAGGCCGTGGGCGTGGCAGATGTTGGCGAACACCGGCTCGACCGTACCCAGGCGCCGGCCGTACTGGTAGCGCCCGTACTCGGTGTCGATCTTGCGTTTCATCCGCGCACTGCAGTTCTCGGGCCTGGCCTTCTCCCGCCCGAGGAAGAACACGACCTGACGCACCGCGGTGCGCTGCGGATCCTTCAGACAGCGCTGGCGTAATTGACAGGGGCTGCAGTCGCGCTTTGCGCCGCGGAACTTCATTCCCCGCAAGCCTCTGATGACCACGTTCGCGCCATTGGCGTAGAGCTGCTTGCCCGCCGGACAGATACAGCTGCGCGCCGTCTCGTCGAAGACGAAATCCGCGGGCCGGAACCGGCGGTCCGGATCAGCACGCTCTTCGGGCCTGTGCCGCTTCGCCTCGGCAAAGCGCGGGTCGCGCTTCCTGAACAGCGTGTCGGCCACGTAGCCGTCCACCTCGCTTCGCTCCAGGTGTTCCAGATTCGCCTCGGCGCAGAATCCCGCATCGGCTGTCAGAATCGCCCCGCGCAGGATGTCGCCCTCGCCCTTGATCTCACGAAAGGTCGCGCGGGTGCGCTCCAGCACCGGGATCAATAGCGCGTGCTCTTGGCCCTCACCGAAGGCCTCGGCCCCCACCACGACCTGATTCTTGGCGTCGACCACCGCCACCGCGGTGTAGCCCTGAATCACGCCCTTGGAGGTCTTCATCTTGGCGCTCTCGGGGTCGCTCAGGTTCGACTTCTTCACTCGTCCGCTCGGCCCGACCCGATCTTCGCCCCGTCGAAGAAACCCCCGGATCTTCTCGACCGCGGTCTCCAGCGTGCGGATCTGCCTCTCCCGTGCCGCCCGCACCCCAGCGTCCTCGCCCTTCTGGTCGACCTCCCGGTGGCGCCTCATCAGCCGCTCCACCGCCCGCTCCATCTTCTGCGCCTTCTTCTCGAAGTCCGCCCGTGTCCCGCTCCACTCCTTCGAGGCGTTCGAGGGCAGCTTCACCCCGTCCACCGCAAACATCTCGCGCCCGATCAGCCCCAGCTCGTCGCACACCAGCAGCACGTCCCGGAACACCGATACGATCTCGGCGTCCAGCCGCGCGATGAACCCCGCGATCGTCGTGAAGTGCGGCCGGCTGTCGGCCGACAGCGCCATGAACACCACGTTCTCCCGGCACAGCCGTTCGATCTCCCGGCTCGAGGTCACCCCCTTCGAGTAGGCGAACAGGATGACCTTCAGCAGAATCCCCGGGTCGTAGGCCGGCGCACCGACCGCATCGTTGCGGTAGCGCGCCTCAAACACCGAAAGATCGATGCGCCCGTCGATCACGCTCGCCAGCGTGTGCTCGAACGTCCCCGGCAGGATCTGCTCCTCGAACCTCACCGGAAGCAACCTCGCCTGGCTGTAGTCGTAGTGCTTGTAGCGCGCCACCGTCTTCCTCCGTGCAAGAGGCCCACTTGCCTCTCACACACCTTAGACGATGCGATCAGAAATGCGAGAGAGTTTTTCTACAGCCTCAACGCCCCCATTGAGCGGCCGCCGAGGGCCGAAGGCCCGAGGGGAGCCGCCAGCACCGCTGGCGGCCGGTCCACTCGAATGGGTGGTTCGGCGGCGATGATTCACCCGAAGAAGCAACAGAATTCATCCTTGGCCACCACCGAGAGAAATTCTTCGAGTGAGCGAACTTCGTAATTGGGTTCGTAGCCATGCCACTTGAGATCACGCCGCATCCAAAAGATGCGCCAGCAGTTCTTAGTTCTGATGTAGGTCGCCTTAGCGACCGGCGTCTCCCGCTTTATCGATTTGTCCTTCCAGTCGGGACGAATCTCGAATATCTGAACACTTTGGCCCTCGATCCTGTATCCGAGATCTAGTTCCGATCGAATGTGCACAGGCGGACGACGCTGCTCCATGAAGCGACCGATGTCGCGCTCACAACGTTTCAGCTCCAAATCGGAAAATGCCATAGCTGTCAAATGTGTTGTGGCCCTCAGCCGCGGGCCACGCGGCCTCCCGACGCCGAACGCTTGAATTACCGTCTCCCTCGACGGCAACAAACTATATACCCGTAGCGCGAAAAATCTATTGGGGGCGAGGACCGAAGAGCGGTAGCAGTTCGCACGGAGCTGCCAGTTGCAGCGATTCTCGCCGGCGGCCTGCATGCGGGCGGATGCGCCGCGCGGTTCTGCCGACGCGCGGGCCGGCTGCCGCCGGCGCGCGGGTGCCGGGGTGTCGAGGCTCAGAGCCGCTCGCCGTCGGCGAGCCGGGCGAGGGCGCCGGCGAGCCCTTCGGCGACCTGCGCCATGCGCGTGTAGTCGAGCTTCTCCGGGGTGTCGAAGGCGGTGTGGTAGTACGCGTAGCGGTGGAAGGCGGTGTCGGTGACCATGATCGCGGGGTAGCCGGCGCGCCAGAAGGAGAGCTGGTCGCTCCAGGCGACCCCGGGGATCCACGCCGGCAGCGCCGCCGACTCGCAGGGGAAGTCGGTGCTCGCGCGGAAGGCCGCGACCGCGGCCTTGAGCGCGCGGCGCGAGCGCAGGTTCGAGACGAAGGCGACGAAGTTGCCGCGGTCGGGGTAGAAGTGCCTGAGGAGCGGCGGGTAGGACTGGCTGCCCGGCGCGTCGCTGAAGCAGCCCAGCATCTCGAGCGAGCACATGAGGCGGATGTCGTCGCTTCGCGCCCGGGCGGCCTTGGCGTAGACGCCGCTCCCCATCTCGCCCCAGTAGAAGAAGGGCGGCTCCTCGTTGACGAATGCGACGAGCTTCACCGTGCGCGCGAGCGTCCGGGGCGCGAGCATGCGCGCGAGCTCGAGCAGCACCGCGACCGCGCTCGCGTTGTCGTCGGCCCCGGGGCTGCCGTCCACGCTGTCGTAGTGCGCGCCGACCACGATGATCTCGTTCGGCCGCGCCGTGCCGCGCAGCGCGACCTCGACGTTCGCGCAGTCCACGCCCCTCGTCGTGTAGCGCTGGAGGCCGACCGCGCGCCCCTGGCCGCGCCAGGCGCCCGCGATGTAGTCCTCGGCCGCGGCGAGCGCCTCCGGGCGGAAGACGTTCCTCTCGCCGATCACGTCGGCGAGCGCGTGCACGTGCCGGCGGAGGGCGTCGGCGAGCGGCGCGGCGGCGGCGTGCGAGCCGTTCATCGTGTGCTCATCGTGGCGAGGCGGCGGGCCAGGGCGTCGGCCGCGACATTATCGCCGCGCGGCGGCGCGCGCGGTCCGGCGGGCGGACCTCGCGGCGGCGGGCGAATGGGTCTATCCTTTGCCCTGTCACACCGACCACATCGGGAGGCGCGAGATGACCGATCCGACGGCGGGGGGCGCGGGCCCGGCCCCGCAGAGCGAGGAGCAGGCGATCCGCGAGCGGGTGCGCGAGCTGACCGCGCAGATGCTCGCGGGCGGGCGGCTCGACACCGAGGGCGTGAAGGAGGTGGTGCGCGCGATGGGCGGCGGCGCGCCGTTCCAGCCCGCGATGGACAGCCCCGAGGCGCGCCAGGCGTTCGCCGACGCGGTGCGCGGCCTCGACCAGGCGCTGCAGCAGTCGGCGCAGGCGACGCACGAGGCGCTGCAGCAACTCGCCTCGCGCGGCAAGGACTTCACCGACAACGACCTGAAGCAGGCCTTCGCGAGCCTGCAGAAGCTGCAGGAGGACTACGTCGCCACCGCCAACCGCATCGCCGACGCGACCACCGGCAACATCCGGCGCGAGCTCGTCGACCTGGCGCTGCACGCGCAGCGCGTCGGCGCCGACGCGAGCGTGCGCGTCGCGCAGGTGATGAGCGAGTTCGCCAACCGCATGAGCGGCTCGTACCGCGACAAGGCGACGGCCGGGATGGAGCAGGCGCGCGAGGCGGGCGTGCGCATGACGATGCTCACCAGCGGCCTCCTCGCCGGCTTCGCCGACGCGCTGCGCCAGCAATCCGAGGCGAAGAAGGGCAAGTAAGCCGCGATGCCCGCGTCGGCGGTGAGTGCGGTGCGGGACCTCCCGCGCCTGCACGAGATCAGCCTGGTCTTCATCCGGCACGGGCTCGGCGACCTCGTGCGCCGCATCGGCGTCGCCGGCGTGCTCGAGCGCGCCGGGCAGATCCTGCAATGGGGCTCGGCGGCGAAGGGCGCGCAGCTCGAGCCGCAGCAGCGCCTGCGCCAGGCGCTCGAGGAGCTCGGGCCCACCTTCATCAAGCTCGGGCAGATGCTCTCGACCCGCGAGGACCTGCTGCCGCCCAAGTGGACCGCCGAGCTCGCGCGCCTGCACAGCCGCGTCGCGCCGGTGCCGTTCGACGAGCTGCTGCCGGCCGTCAAGCGCGCGATCGGCGCCGTGCCGTCCGACGTCTTCCTCGATCTCGAGCGCGAGCCGTTCGGCTCGGCCTCGATCGCGCAGGTGCACCGCGCGACGCTGCTCGACGGCACGCCGGTCGTGCTGAAGATCCGCCGGCCGGGCATCGAGGCCAAGGTCGAGGCGGATCTGCGCATCCTCGGCCACGTCGCGCAGCTCATCGAGAGCGAGCTGCCCGAGGCGCGGCGCTACCAGCCCACCCGCGTGGTCGCCGAGTTCCGCCGCTCGCTCGTGCGCGAGCTCGACCTCGCCGCCGAGGCGCGCAACATCGAGCGGTTCGCGCGCAACTTCAAGGACGATCCGTACGTGCTCATCCCGCGCGTCTTCCCCGAGTGGACGAGCAGCGCGATGAACGTGCAGGAGCGCATCGAGGGCGTCTCCGGCGAGGACGCGGCGGCGATCGCGCGCGCCGGCCTCGACCCGAAGCTCCTCGCCCGGCGCGGCGCCGACTCGGTGCTCAAGATGATCCTGGTCGACGGCTTCTTCCACGCCGACCCGCACCCGGGCAACGTGATCTACCTGCCGGGCAACCGCATCGCGATGATCGACTTCGGCATGGCCGGGCGGCTCTCGCCGGCGCGCCGCAACCAGATCGTGGACCTGCTCGCGGGCCTAGCGCAGCACGACGACGAGGCGATGCTCGAGGTGCTGCTCGACTGGGCGGGCGAGGACGCGGTCGACGAGGAGCGGCTCGCCGCCGACGTCGGCGAGCTCGCGTTCGACTACGCCGACGTGCCGCTGAAGGACATCCGCGTCGCGCAGCTCCTGCAGCGCGTGACCGCGGTCGTGCGCGAGCACGGCATCGTGCTGCCGGCCGACCTCACGCTGATGTTCAAGGCGCTGATCACGCTGGAGGGGCTCGGGCGCAAGTACGACCCGGACTTCCGCCTGGTCGACCGGCTGAAGCCGTTCCTCGACCGCGCGATCGCCGCGCGCTACGCGCCGGGCGCCGTTGCGCGCCGGGGCGGCACGAACCTCGCGCGCTTCCTCGGGCTCGTCGGCTCGGTGCCGCGCGACCTCGGGCGGCTCCTGAAGGACGCGCGGCGCGGGCGCATGCGCATGGACCTCGACCTGAAGCGCCTCGACAGCTTCGGCCGCAAGCTCGACAGCACCATCGACCGCATCACGATCGGGATCATGACCGCCTCGCTCGTGATCGGCTCCTCGATCGTGATGACGGTGACCTCCGGGCCGCGGGTCGCCGGCATCCCGTTCTTCACCGTGCTCGGCCTGGCGGGCTACCTGCTCGCCTTCGTCAACAGCGTCTGGATCATCGTCTCGATCTGGCGCTCGCGGCGCGATTGAGAGGGCGCCGCGCCCGCCCGGTCATCCCGCTTGCGCGGGATGACCGGTTCAGGCGCTCGCGTGGATGCACTCGTGCGGGCCGGGCGCGAAGCGCCCCGCGATCGCGGCGGGGAGCTTCTCGTGGCAGCCGAGGACGAGAAACCCGCCCGGGGCGAGCCGCGCGGCAAGCCGGGCGGCGGTCTCCTCCTGCCCCGGCGCGTCGAAGTAGGTGAAGGCGAGGTTGCGGCAGAGGACGAGGTCGAACGGCCCGGCGGGCATCTCCGCGCGGATATCCTGCCGCGCGAACCCGACGCCGCGGCGGAGCCCGCCGCGCACGCACCAGAGCTCGCCCGCGCGCTCGAAGGCGAGCGGCAGCCATTCCCCCGGCAGGTCCTTCAGGCTGCTCGACCGGTAGCACCCGCGCTCGGCGCGCGCGAGCAGCTCCGGCTCGGCATCGGTCGCGAGCACCGCGAGCGCCGTCCCCGGGAAGCGCGGCGCCACGGCGAGCCGCCACGCGATCGCGAGCGAGTAGGGCTCCTCGCCCGAGGCGCAGCCGGCGCTCCAGGCGCGGAGCGTCCGCTCGCCGCGTCCGGCGGCGCGGGCGGCGAGCGCAGGCAGCACCGCGTCGCGCAGCGCGTCGAACACGCCCCGGTCGCGGTAGAAGCGCGAGATCGGGATGCGGCAGAGCGCGGCGAGGCGCTCGCGCTCGAGGGCATCCCCGGCGACGCGCACCCGGTACTGCGCGAGGTCGGCGAGCCCGAGCTCGCGCAGGCGGTGCGCGAGCCGCTTGCACACGAGCCCCTGCACCTTGCGATAGCCCGCCCAGCGCAGCCCGAGCTGCGGCAGCGCCCATTGCAGGAAGGCGGTGCAGTCGCGGTGGGCCATCGTCGCGGCGCGGCGCTCACGCTCCGCGCGCGACCACCTCGAGCGTCGGCTCGGTGATCCAGGTCCGGCGGCACGCCGGGCACTTGCCCGGCTTGTGCAGGTGCTCGGGCCCGAACACGAAGCCGCACCTGCGGCACTGCGCGGGATGCACCACGAGCCGGTACTCGCGCGACTGCTCGAGCGTCCGCGCGAGGTGGCGCACGTCGTCCTCGACGTCGCGCTTGGTCGCGTCGACCAGCCGGCCGATCTCGTACAGCGTCATCGGCCGGCCGCGCAGGAGCTCGAGCAGTTCCTTGCGGAACACGGCCGCGCTCAGGCGCCGGCGCGCCCGCCGCCGCCGGAGCGAAGCGGCAGCGTGCGGATGCGCCGCCCGCTCGCGGCGAAGACGGCGTTCGCCACGGCGGGCGCGACGGGCGGCACGCCGGGCTCGCCGACGCCGCCGGGGCTCGCGTCGCTCGCCACGATGTGCACCTCGACCTCGGGCATCTCGGCCATCGTGAGCAGCGGATAGTCCTCGAAGGTCCGCTCGCGCACGCCGCCGCGCGCGATCGTGATGCGCTCCTTCAGCGCGGCGGAGAGCCCGAACGCGACGGCGCCCTCGATCTGCGCGCGCACCGCCTCGGGGTTGACCGCGATGCCGCAGTCGATCGCGGCGACCACGCGCTCGACCCGGGTCGCGCCCTTCGCCGACACCGCGACCTCGGCGACCTGGGCGACCCAGCTCCCGAACGAGCGGTAGAGCGCGACGCCGCGGCCCTTGCCCTGCGGGAGCGGCGCGCCCCAGCCCGCCTTGCCCGCGGCGAGGTCGAGCGCTGCGAGCGCGCGCGGCTCGCGCGCGAGCAATCCGCGGCGGAACGCGAGCGGGTCCTCGCCCGCCTCGTGCGCGAGCTCGTCGACGAAGCTCTCGATCGCGAACGCGTTCTGGGAGGCGCCGACCGAGCGCCAGTAGCCGGTCGGCACGCCCGGATCGGCGAGCACCGTTTCCTCGCGCACGTGCGGGATCGCGTAGCGCATGTCGATGCCCTCGAGCGCGAGCTCGGGCCCGGCGACGCGGCAGAACCACGCGATCGGGCGGCGGCGCTCGTCGAGGCCGCCGCGCAGGAGCGCGATGCCCGCCGGGCGGTAGAAGTCGTGCCGCATGTCGTCGGCCCGCGTCCACACGATCTGCACCGGTGCGCGCAGGCGCTTCGAGAGCGTCACGGCATCGGCGACGTAGTCGGTCTCGAGCCGCCGCCCGAAGCCGCCGCCGAGGAAGGTGGTGTGCACCGCCACCGCCTTCTCCGGCAGGCCGGTGATCCCGGCCGCGATCGCCTGCGCGGCGGTCTGCGCCTGGGTCGGCGCCCACACGTCGCAGCCGTCCGGGCGCACCTCCGCGATGCAGTTCATCGGCTCGAGCGCCGCGTGCGCGACGTAGGGCGTCTCGTACACCGCCTCCAGGGTGAGCCACGCGCGCGCGAGCGCCCGATCGACGTCGCCGCGGCGCCGGCCCGGCGTGCCGCGCCGCCGCACGGCCCGGTGAAGCCCGGCGTGGATCGCGGCGCTCGCGAGCGCGCGCTTGCGGCCGGCGCTCCAGCTGACGTTCAGCGCGGCGCGCCCGGCAAGCGCCGCCGCGGCGTGCTCGGCCACGACCGCGACGCCGGAGGGAATTTTCAGCACCTCGC
>JAHDYJ010000010.1:25112-36080 GCA_023383795.1 Burkholderiales bacterium
CGCGGGCCGGCGGCGCCCCCGCGCCCCCCCCGCGCCCCCGGCCGGCGCGGCGCGCCCGCCCCCCGCGCCGCGGCCGCGGCCGCGCGCGCCCCCCCCCCCCCCCCCCACGACGGTCGCGACGAGCATCCCGGGCAGCGCGAGGTCGAGGCCGTACGGCGCGCGCCCGTAGACCATGTCCGGGAGCTCGATGCGCGGCGTCGGCCTGCCGATGACGCGGAAGTCGGCGGGCGGCCTGAGCGGCGCGTCGCGCGGCGGCGGGAGCGCGGCAGCGGCGTCGGCGAGCGCGCCGTAGCCGAGCGCGCGGCCGGTCGGCGCGTGCACGACCGTCGCGTCGCGCGTCTCGCACGCGGCCGGCGCGACGTGCCAGGCCGCGGCGGCGGCGGCGGCGGGCCGGGCCCGCGCCGCCGCCGCGCTCGCGCGCAGCGGCCGCCATGCCGCGCGGATGCCGGTGCTCCCGCCGGTCATCTGCTCGCCGATGAGCGGGTTGCAGTAGGCGCGCGCGGCGGGCGCGTACTCGATGCGCACGCGCTCGAGTGCGACGTCGAGCTCCTCGGCGACGAGCATCGCGAGCCCGGTGGTGGTGCCCTGGCCCATCTCCGAGCGGTCGACGAGCACGGTGATCGCGCCGTCCTTCGCGATGCGCAGCCACGGCCCGAGCGCGACGTCGACCCGCGACGGGCTCTCGGGCGACGACGGCACGGCGACGCGCGGCGCGGGCAGGCCCGGCGCGGCGGCGAGCGGATAGGCGGTGGGCGCGGGTCCCGGCGCCTGCGCCGCGCGCGCGATCGCGCGCCGGATGCGCGGGTAGGTGCCGCAGCGGCAGAGCACGCCCGACATCGCGGCGTCGACCTCGGCGCGCGTCGGCTGCGGGTGCTGGGCGAGGAGCGCCGCCGCGGCGAGGATCTGCCCCGGCTGGCAGTAGCCGCACTGCGGCACCTGCTCCTCGATCCACGCCGCGAGGAGCGGATGCGCCGGATCGGCAGCGAGACCTTCGATCGTCGTGATCGACTTGTCCGCTGCGCTCGCGACCGGGGCGACGCACGCGCGCACCGGCTTCCCGTCGGCGAGCACGGTGCAGATGCCACAGGCGCCCACGCCGCACCCGTACTTGGCGCCCTTGAGTCCGAGCGCATCGCGCAGCACCCAGAGAAGCGGCGTGTCCGGCCGCGCCTCGACGTGGTAGCGCGTGCCGTTCACGTCGAGGAACGCGACGCGCTTCGGCGCGGCGGCGCGAGGCTTGCGCGGGCTCATGTGGCCGCCTTCCCGCCCGCCTCGGGCGTCATGCCGATCCCGGCGACTTTCGCGTGGCACTTCGGGCAGGCACCGTCGCGGATCGCGTTGCGGCGGACGTAGAAGCCGTAGCGCTCGACGAGGAGCGCGCCGCACGCGTGGCAGCAGGTGTTCTCGCCCTTTTCGCCGGGGACGTTGCCCTCGTAGACGTAGCGCAGGCCGGCGGCGCGGCCGATCTCGACCGCGCGGCGCAGCCGCTCGACCGGCGTCACCGGTGCATCCAGCATCCTGTAGGCGGGGTGGAACTGCGACACGTGCCACGGCACGTCCGCGCCGACCGCGGCGAGGAATCTTGCGATCGAGTGCAGCTCCTCGTCCGAGTCGTTCATGCCCGGCACGACGAGCGTGGTCACCTCGACCCACACGCCGAGCTCGCGGTAGCGCGCGATCGCCTCGAGCACCGGCTCGAGCCGCGCCCGGCTCACCCTGCGGTAGGTCTCCTCGCGGAACGCCTTGAGGTCCACGTTCACGGCGTCGAGCACCGTCGCGAGCTCGCGCTGCGCCGCCTCGCCGATGAAGCCGTTCGACACGAAGACGTTCTTCAGCCCGCGCTTCCGGGCGAGGGCGGCGGTGTCGTACGCGAGCTCGTAGAAGATGGTGGGCTCGGTATACGTGTAGGCGATCGTGCGCGCGCCGCTCTTCAGCGCGGCCGCGACGATCGACTCCGGCGTCACGTGCTCGCCCGGGATCGCGCGCTCGAGGCTCGCGAGCGGCGGGCAGATCGGCTCGTGCGCGTCGGCGGCGGCCGCGCCGCCCTTCGCGAGATGCTCCTTGGGCCACTGCGCGATCTCCCAGTTCTGGCAGAACGCGCAGCGCAGGTTGCAGCCCACCGTGCCGATCGAGTAGGCGGTCGAGCCGGGCAAGAAGTGGAAGAGCGGCTTCTTCTCGATCGGGTCGAGGTGGCGCGCGACCACCTTGTCGTAGACGAGCGTGTAGAGCCTCCCGTCCTCGTTGTAGCGCACCGCGCACGCGCCGCGCCCGCCGGGACCGATGCGGCAGTCGTGCGGGCAGAGCGTGCAGAGCACCCGCCCGCCCTCGAGCGGCTGCCAGTGGCGCGCTTCGTGGACCGACGGCATGCGTCACCTCATCCCGCGCAGCTCCCCTCCTCTCCGAGGAGGGGTGGCCGCGCAGCGGCCGGGGTGGTGCGGGCCTTCGCATTCTGCAATCGCCGCAACCCCGCCGCGCGTCGCGCGGCACCCTTCCTCGAAAAGGAGGGGACCAATACCTAGCGGCGCGTTATCCACGTTCCAATGGAGGCAAGAAACATCGTCGTCGCGCCGGCGGCGTGCGTTCCGGTCGAGGCGCGCGCGACCGAGCTCTGCGAGCACAAGGGCGTCGGCCATCCGGACACGATCACCGACGCGGTGTGCGAGGCCGCGTCGCGCGCGCTCTCGCAGGCCTACCTCGCGGCCTGCGGTCGAGTCCTGCATCACAACCTCGACAAGGGCCTGCTGGTGGCCGGCCGGAGCGCGCCGCGCTTCGGCGGCGGCGAGCTGCTCGCGCCGGTGCGCATCACGATCGCCGGCCGCGCGACGCGCGTCGACGGGCGCGTCGAGCCCGCGCGAATCGCCGCCGACGCGGCGCGACGGGAGCTCGCCGGGACGCTCCGCTGCCCGCCCGGCACGTTCGAGATCGCGACCGAGATCCGCGAGGGCGCGGCGAACCTGCAGGAGGTCTTCGCCCGCGGCGGCGAGGTCCCGCTCGCGAACGACACGTCGTTCGGCACCGGCTTCGCGCCGTTCTCGACCCTCGAGCGCACGGTGCTCGAGGCCGGGCGCCTGCTCGCGTCGCCCGAGCTGCGCGACGCGTTCCCGTGCGCCGGCGACGACTTCAAGGTGATGGGCCTGCGCGTCGAGCGCGAGATGCGCTTGACGGTGGCGCTGGCGTTCGTGGACCGGCATGTCGGCGGAGTGCGCGAGTACATCGCGCTGAAGGCGGCGATCTGCGACTACCTTAGCGCGCGGCTGGGGGGCGGCGTGTTGATCAGGCTCAACACCCTCGACGATCCGGCCGCCCGAGACGAGCGCGGGATCTACCTGACGGTCTGCGGCCTGTCGGCGGAGATGGGCGACGACGGGCAGGTCGGGCGCGGCAACCGCGCGAGCGGGCTGATCACGCCGGGACGGCCGATGTCGCTCGAGGCGACCGCCGGCAAGAACCCGGTGTCGCACGTCGGCAAGCTCTACAACGTGGCGGCGATGCGGATCGCCGCGGCCGTCCACCGCGAGGTGCCCGGCGCGGCGTCGGTGGGGGTCGAGCTCCTCTCGACGATCGGCGCGCCGATCGACCGGCCGCAGGTCGCGTCGATCGAGATCGCCCCGGCCGGCACGCTGACCGACGCGATGCGCGCGCAGGCGCGCGCGATCGCCGACGAGCACCTGGCGCGGATCGGCGAGCTGACCGAGGCGATCCTCGCCGGGCGCGAGCGGCTGTTCTGACTGCGCTAGCGCTTCCCGACCCGCGCGGCGACGTAGCCCACGATCGCGTCGAGCGTCGAGAGCTTGCGGTAGTCGGCCTCGGGGATGTCGATGCCGAATGCCTTCGAGAGGCCGACCAGGAAGTTGAGCGCATCCATCGAGTCGATGTCGAGCTCGTCGCGCAGGTTCGCTCCCGGCGCGAGCGTGCCGGGCTCGAGCTCGGGCGCGACTGCGGCGAGCGCGGCGAGCACCTTGGTCTTGATCTCTTCGTTCGTCATAGCTTCTCCGGTTCCTGCAGCAGGCGGTCGACCGCGTCGAGGAAGAGGGCGCCACGATGGCCGTCGCTCGCGCGGTGGTCGGCCGAGAGCGTCGCTGTCACGACTTCGCGCGGCGCGACCTCGCCGTCGGCGACCCACGGACGCGTCACCACCTTGCCGAAGCCGACCAGCGCGAGCTGCGGCGGATAGATGACCCCGTACACCGCCTCGACGCCGCGCTCGCCGAGGCTCGTCACCGTGACGGTCGCGTCGGTCATCTCGGAGCTTCTCAGGCTGCTCGCGCGCGCTCGCGTCACGAGATCCTGCAGCCGCCGCATCAGCTCCGGCAGGGCGAGCTTGTCGGCGTCGTGCAGCGCCGGCGCGACGAGCCCGCCGCCGCGGAGCGAGATCGCGACGCCGAGGTGCACGGAGTCGGCAAGTTGCGCGCGGCCCTCGGTCCAGAAGCCGTTCAGCTCGGGGTACTCGCGCAGCGCAGCCGCGACCGCCTTCAGCAGCAGCACGCCGTACAGCATCCGCTCGGTGACCGGCCGCTCCGCGTTGTACGACGCGAGCCACGCCATCGCGCGGGTGAGGTCGATGGTCGTGCCGAGGTAGTAGTGCGGGATCTCGCGCTTCGAGCGCGCCATCGCTGCGGCGATCGCCTCGCGCATGCGCGCGCGCTTCTCCTGAGCCTTCTCGGCGGCGGTGAGCGGCGCCGCGGGCGCCGGCCGCCCGGCGGGCCGCTTTGCGACGGCCGCGCCCGCGACGGACTCCACGTCGGCGAGCACGATGCGCCCGTCCGGCCCCGTGCCGCGGAGCGTCGCGAGGTCCACGCCGAGCTCCGCCGCGCGCCGGCGCGCAACGGGGGAGGCGGGAAGGCGCGTGCCCTCGGCCGCGCGCGGCGCCGGCACGGCAGGCGCGTGCGGCGGCGGGGCCTTCGACGGCGGCTTCGGTTTCGGCGGCGGCACCGCGGGGACGCGGGGCGCTTCCGGCGCAGGCTTCGCCGCCGCGGGCACCGCTGCTTCGGGCTTGCGCGCAGGCTTCTCGCCGGCGCTCGGCGCGGGCGCCTCGGCCCCGGCGGCGCCGATCACCGCGAGCGGCGTGCCGACCGGCAGCCACTCGTCGCCCGGCTCCACCAGCACCTTCTCGAGCGTGCCCGACTCGAAGGCCTCGACCTCGACGTTCGCCTTGTCGGTCTCGATCACCGCGATCACCTCGCCGCGCGCGATGCGCTCGCCGGGCTTCTTGACCCACTCGACCAGGCGCCCGCGCGACATGTCGGCGCCGAGCTTCGGCAGCAGGAACTCGGCCATCGGTCAGAAGAGCGCGCGCGCCGCCGCGGCGATTTGCTCCGCGCTCGGGAGCGCGGCATCCTCGAGCGGCTTCGCGTAGGGCATCGGCACCTCGGCGCTCGCCACGCGCGCGACCGGTGCGTCGAGCTCGTCGAAGGCCTGCTCCATGATCGTCGCGGCGACCTCGCCGGCGAAGCTGCCGGTGCGCCACATCTCGTCGACCACCACGGCGCGGTGGGTCCTGGCGACGCTCGACACGATCGCCTCGACGTCGAGCGGCCGCAGGGTGCGCAGGTCGAGCACTTCGGCGGAGATCTCCTCGGCGGCGAGCGCCGCGGCCGCGGCGAGCGCCTTGTGCACCGACGCGCCGTAGGCGACGAGCGTCACGTCCTCGCCCGCGCGGCGCACCGCGGCGCGGCCGAGCGCCATCGGCGTGTCGTCCGCGTCCTCGCCTTCCAGCGGGTAGAGCGTCGCGTGCTCGAAGACGAGCACCGGATCGGGATCGGCGAGCGCGGCGAGGAGCAGCCCCTTCGCGTCGGCGACCGTCGCCGGCGTCGCGACCTTGATCCCCGGCACGTGCGCGAACCAGCCCTCGAGGCTGTGCGAGTGCTGCGCGGCGAGGCCGCGCCCGCCGCCGGAGGCCATGCGCACCACGAGCGGCACGCTGAACTGCCCGCCCGACATGTGCCGGAGCGCGGCGGCGGTGTTCACGATCTGGTCGAGCGCGAGGAGCGAGAAGTTGATCGTCATCACCTCCACGATCGGCCGCATGCCGCCGACCGCGGCGCCGATGCCGGCGCCGACGAACGTCGACTCCATGAGCGGCGTGTCGCGGATGCGCTCCGGGCCGAACTCCTCGAGGAGCCCCATGCTCACGGCGAACGCGCCGCCGTGGCGTCCGACGTCCTCGCCCATCAGGAAGACGCGCGGGTCGGCGGCCATCGCCTCGCGCATCGCCGCGCGCACCGCCTCTCGATAGGTGAGCTTAGCCATCGGCCGGGGTGTAGACGTCCTTCTCGAGGTCCTCGACCGGCTCCCACGGCCCGCCCTCGGCCTCCTCGACCGACCACGCGACCTCATCCGCCACGTCGCGCTCGATCGCGGCGAGGGTCGCGTCGTCGAGCAGCCCGTCGCGCCTCAGCCGGTCGACGAACTGCACGATCGGCCCGCGCTTCTCCCACTCCGCGATCTCTTCCTTCGCGCGGTAGCGCTGCGGATCGCCCATCGAGTGGCCGCGGAAGCGGTAGGTGCGAAGCTCGAGAAAGTAGGGCCCGTCGCCGCGGCGCACGGCGGCGGCCGCGCGCGCGACCGCGGTTTCGACCGCGTAGACGTCCATGCCGTCGACCGCCTCTGACGGGACGCGGTAGGCGTGCGCCTTGAGGTGGAGCTCCGGCTCGGACTCCTGGGCCGCGAGCGGCGTGCTGATCGCGTACAGGTTGTTCTCGCACAGGAACAGCACCGGCAGCCGCCACAGCGCCGCGAGGTTCATCGACTCGTGGAATTCGCCCTCGGCCATCGCGCCCTCGCCGAAGAAGCACGCGGTGACGTGCCGGCGGCCCTGCATCTTGTCGGCGAGCGCGAGCCCGACCGCGAACGGGATGCCGCCCGCCACGATCGCGTGGCCGCCGTAGAAGCGCCGGCTCCCGTCGAACATGTGCATCGAGCCGCCGCGGCCGCGCGAGCAGCCGTTCGCCTTCCCGTACATCTCGGCCATCACCGCGCCTGCCGGCACGCCGCGCGCGAGCGCGTGGCCGTGCTCGCGGTAGGTGGCGACGATCGCGTCCTCCTCGGCGAGCGACTGCATCGCGCCGACCGCGATCGCCTCCTCGCCGATGTACAGGTGCAGGAAGCCGCGGATCTTGCCTGCGGCGTAGAGTTCCTCGGTGCGCTCCTCGAAGCGGCGGATGAGGAGCATCTGCCGCAGAAGCTCGTGCGCATGCTCGCGCTCGAGCGCGGCCCGATGCGGCGGCGGGCGCTCGAGCGACATTTCAGCCGCTCTCCAGCGTGGAGGTGTCGCCCTCGGGCAGCCCGAGCTCGCGCGCCTTCAGCAGCCGGCGCATGATCTTGCCGCTCCGCGTCTTCGGCAGGCTCGGCGAGAAAGCGATCTCCTTCGGCGCGACCACCGCCCCGAGGCGCTTGCGCGCGTGCGCCATGATCTCGCGCGCGAGCGCCTCCGAGGGCTCGTGGCCGGCGCGCAGCGACACGAACGCCTTCACGACCTCCATCGCGACGGGGTCGGGCTTGCCGATCACGCCGGCCTCGGCCACCGCCGGGTGCTCCATCAGCACGCTCTCGACCTCGAACGGGCCGATCAGATGCCCCGAGGTCTTGATCACGTCGTCCTTGCGTCCGACGAACCAGAGATAGCCGTCGGCGTCGCGCTTCGCGAGGTCGCCGGTGAGGTACCAGTCGCCGGCGAAGCACTTGGCGTAGCGCTCGGGCTGGCCGAGGTAGCCGCGGAACATCGACGGCCAGCCGCGCTTGAGCGCGAGCTCGCCCTCGCTGTCCGGATCCTCGATCAGGGTCACCGTGCCGTCCTTCTCCTGGCGCACGACCGCCGCCTCGATTCCGGGGAGCGGCTTGCCCATCGAGCCCGGCCGGATCTCCATCGCGGCGAAGTTGGCGACCATGATGCCGCCGGTCTCGGTCTGCCACCAGTTGTCGTGGAAGGGAAGTCCGAACGCCTCGACGCCCCAGCGCACCGCCTCGGGGTTGAGCGGCTCGCCGACGCTCGCGAGGAAGCGCAGCCGCGGCACCGGGCGGCTGCGCGCGAGCTCGGTGCCCGACTTCATCATCATGCGGATCGCGGTCGGCGCGGTGTACCAGACGCTCACCTGCTCGCGCGCCAGGATCTCGTACCAGCGCTCGGCGTCGAAGTCCGCCTCGTCGACGATCGAGGTCACGCCGAGCGAGAGCGGCGCGATGATGCCGTAGGAGGTGCCGGTCACCCAGCCGGGGTCCGCCGTGCACCAGAAGACGTCGTCCGCGTGCAGGTCGAGCGCGAGCTTGCCTGTGGCGTGATGGGCGACCACCGCCTGGTGCACGTGCACCGCGCCCTTCGGGGTGCCGGTGGTGCCGCTCGTGAAGTGGAGCAGCGCCATGTCCTCGGGATCGGTCGGCGGGATCTCGAACGCGTCGCTCTGACCGGCGAGCAACGCGTCGAAATCGTGCGCGCCCTCGGGCAGCTCGCCGCCCTCGCGTACCACCAGCACGTGGCGCAGCATCGGCAGCGCGGCGCGGATCTGGGCGACCTTGCGGCGATAGAGGGCCTCGGTCGTGATCAGCACCGCCGCGTCGCCGAGCGCCATGCGCATCCGGATCGGCTCCGGGCCGAACGCCGAGAAAAGCGTGCAGAACACGCTGCGGTTCTTCCAGGCGCCGAGCGCGGCGAAGTAGAGCTGCGGGATGCGCCCGGTCAGCGCGAACACGCGGTCGCCGGCGCCGACGCCGAGCGCGCGCAGCGCGTTGGCGAAGCGGTTCGACTCGGCGGCGAGCCGCGCGAACGAGTAATCTTGTGCGGCGCCGGCCTTGCCGAGCCAGCGGATCGCGACCTTGTCGGCGAGCGCGCCGCCGGCGTGCCGGTCGACCGCCTCGTGCGCGATGTTGAGCCCGCGTCCGCCCGGCAGCCCGTCGAGCTCGGCGCGCGCGCCCTCCCACGAGAATCCGGCGCGCACCGCCGCGTAATCCGCCAGATTCGGCGGGACTCGCAGCGCTTCCCGTGGCTTGGGGATCGCCTCCATAGTCGTGCTTGCTCCGGTGTCGGCCCAAGGACTACGGTAGCCGCCCGGCGCGTGCCGAGGTTGAGGTAGGTCAAATGCCGGCGCGGCACGCGCCGCACCCGGCTCAGAGGCGCAGGCGGACCCGGACGACGCCGCCCTCGGCCGCGGCCTCGCGCGTGAAGCCGAGCGCGGCGCAGAGCTTGAGCATCGTCGTGTTGTCGCGCAGCACGTCGCCCCAGATCTCCCGGATGCCGCGGCTCCGCGCGTAATCGATGATCCGGCGCATGAGGAACACGCCGAGGCCCATCCCGGTCATGGCCTTGTACACGATGATCGCGTACTCGGCCTGCTCGTTGTCCGGATCGGCCATCAGGCGGACGACCGCGTAGATCGGCGTCTTGCCCGGCACGCCGCGCTCGGTGAGGATCAGGGCCATCTCCCGGTCGTAGTCGAGCTGCGTGAAGCGCGCCGCCATCACGTGCCCGAGCGTCTTCATCGGCGCGTGGAAGCGCTGGCGGATCTCCTCCTCGGTGAGCGTCGCGAACCCCGCGTGCAGCGCCGGCTCGTCCTCCGGCACGACCGGCCGCAGCAGGAGGACGCGGCCGTCGCCGAGCGGCACGTCCTCCTCCAGCGCCTTGGGGTAGGGGCGCAGGGCGAGCCGGTCGACCGGCGAGCCCGTCGTGCGCGCCACCCTGAGGCGGGCGTCCAGCCCGAGCACGCCCTTCTCGCTCGCGAGCAGCGGGTTGATGTCGAGCTCGACGATCTCGGCGAAGTCGCTGACGAGCTGCGCTGCCTTGATGAGCGTCAGCGCGATCGCGTCGAGGTCGGCCGGCGGCACGTCGCGATAGCCGCCGAGCAGTCTTGCGACGCGCGTGCGCGAGACGAGCTCGCGCGCGAGGTGCATGTTGAGCGGGGGCAGGCCGAGCGCGGTGTCCCCGGTCAGCTCGACGGCGGTGCCGCCGTGGCCGAACAGGATCACCGGCCCGAACTGCGGATCCACGGTCGCGCCGACGATGAGCTCGAAGGCGCTTCCGCGGCGGACCATCGGCTGGACGCTGAATCCGTCGACCTTTGCGTCGGGCCGCGCGGCTGCCACGCGCCCGAGCATCGCCTGTGCCTGCTGCCGCACGGCCTCGGCGCCTTCGAGCGCGAGCACCACGCCGCCGACGTCCGACTTGTGCGTGATCTGCGCGGAGCGGATCTTGAGCACCACCGGTCCGCCGATCCCGGCGGCCGCGCGCGCGGCCTCCTCGGGGCTGCCCGCGAGCCGCGTCTCGACGACCGGGATGCCGTAGGCGGAGAGCACTTCGTCCGCCTCCTGCTGCGCCAGCCACTCGCGGCCCTCGGCGAGCGCCGCGTCGATCGCCTTGCGCGCCCGCTCGACCTCGGGCAAGAACGCCTCCGGAATCGACGGCGGCGTCTGCGTGAGGAGCGTCTGGTTGCGGCGGTAGTCGACGAGGTACATGAACCCGCGCACCGCCTCCTCGGGCGTGTCGAAGGCCGCGATCCGCCGCTCGGCGAACAGCCGGTTCGCCTCGCCCGCCTCGCCGGTCCAGCTCGCGAGCACGGCCGGTCCGGGCTGCGCGGCGACCTCGCACACCGCCTGCGCCGCGGCGACGCTCGAGGCGACCGCGGTGGGACAGTTGACGGCGAGCACCGCGTCGACGTTCGGGTCGGCGCGCAGCAGCGCGAGCGCATCGCGGTACCGCTCGGGCGGCGCATCCCCGATGATGTCGACCGGGTTCGCGCGCGACCACGTCGCCGGCAGCACGCGATCCAGCCCGGCGAGCGTGTCCGGCGCGAGCCCGGCGAGCTTGCCGCCGGCGTCGACGAGCGCGTCCACGGCGAGCACGCCCATGCCGCCGCCGTTGGTCAGGATCGCGAGGCGGTCGCCGTCGGGCGCGGCGAGGTTGGCGACGATCTCGACCGCGTCGAACAGCTCGCGCAGGCCGAGCACGCGCAGCATGCCGGCGCGCCGGAACGCGGCCTCGAA
>JAHDYJ010000010.1:36105-73473 GCA_023383795.1 Burkholderiales bacterium
GCCGGCGCGCGCGCGGGTGTGCGGGGCGGCCGCGCGCGCGCCCTCGGGCCGGCGGCCGACCTTGACGCCGATGACCGGCGTCGAGCGCGCCGCGGCGCGCGCCGCGGACATGAACTTGCGCGTCTGCGTCACCGCTTCCATGTAGAGCAGGATCGCGCGGGCGCGCGGATCGCTCGCCAGGTAGTCGAGCATGTCGCCGAAGTCGACGTCGGCCATGTCGCCGAGCGAAACGACGTGCGAGAAGCCGATGCCGCGCGCGTGCGCCCAGCCGAGCACGGCCGTCGCGATCGCGCCCGACTGCGTCACGAAGGCGATGGTCCCGGGACGCGGCTGCAGCTGGGCGAAGCTCGCGTTGATGCCCCGCCCCGGCACGAGCACGCCGAGGCAGTTCGGCCCGACCACGCGCAGCAGATGCGGGCGCGCGGCCTGCAGCATGCGCTCCTGCAGCTCGCGCCCGGCGCCGCCGGCGCTCTCGCCGAAGCCGGCGGTGACGACGATCGCCGCGCGCGTGCCTCGCGCCGCGAGCTGCTCGACGATCCCCGGCACGGTGCGCGGCGGCGTCGCGATCACGGCTAGATCGGGGGTCTCCGGCAGGCGCTCCACGTCCGCATAGGCCTGCACGCTCTCGACCACGCGGTGCTTGGGATTCACCGGCATGACCGGTCCGTCGAAGCCGCCGCGCAGGAGGTTGCGCGCGAGCACGGCGCCCACCGATCCGGGCCGCGTGCTCGCGCCCACGAGCGCGATCGACTTCGGCTTGAACAGGTAGTCGAGGTTGCGGATGCTCATGCGCCTCCACGGGAGCGGACCGACCGGACGCAGGATAGCCGCGGCCGCATGGATCTGTCGACGGCCCGCCCGCCGGACGTCGCTATACTCACCGGCTGCGCGGCGCGCGCCGCGAGCGAAGGAGAGCGCCGTGAGTGAAGGAGAGCGCGGTGAGTGACGAGGAGCTCAGGTCGGTGGTGGTCGATGCCCTGCTGCAGGTCGCGCCCGAGGTCCAGCCCGCGGGCATCGATCCGTCCGCCAACTTCCGCGACCAGATCGACTTCGACTCGCTGGATTATCTCAACTTCGCGCTCTTGCTCGAGAAGCGGCTCGGCATCCGGATCCCCGAGCTCGAGTATCCGCGGCTCTCGAGCCTCGACGGCTGCGTCGCGTACCTGCGCTCGCGCACCGCCCGCACGTCCGCCGGCGGTTGATCGCCGCCGGCCGGTCGACCCGGTCGGCCGGAGGACCGATTCCGGCCGGACCGGGCCGGTTCGCCGAACTCATTCATCCGCCTTTCGCGAGGCGCCCCGCGGTGCGCCCGCACCTCGTTTGACGTACGTCAACGTGTCCGACCCGGACGAAGCTCAGATTGACAAATAGGCCGGGCCCAACCTGGCGCGAAAGGGGAAGTCATGAAGACCGCGCTCACAGCAGCCGCCGCGCGCTGCGTCATGTTCGTCGTTCTCGGCCTCGGGCTCGCGGCGCCCGGGCTCGCACAGTTCCCCACCAAGGAGGTGCAGATCATCGTGCCCTACGCCGCCGGCGGGGCGACCGATCTCGTGTTCCGCGCGCTTGCGGCGAGCAGCCAGAAGCACCTGGGGAAGGCCGTGGTGGTCGTGAACAAGCCGGGCGGCGGCGGGGCGGTCGGCGTCACCGAGGCGATGCGCGCCAAGCCCGACGGCTACACGCTGGTGACGGCGATCACGCCGCTCACGATCCTCCCGCATCAGGTCAAGACCGCCTTCACCTACCGGGACTTCGAGCCGGTCATCAACGTCGTGCAGGATCCGGCGATGTTCCAGGTGCGGGCCGATGCGCCGTGGCAGGACCTGAAGGCGTTCCTGGACTACGCCCGGGCGAACCCGGGGCTGATCACGGTGGGCAACTCGGGCGCCGGCGGCGGCGTGCATCTCATCGCGCTCGCGTTCGAGAAGGCCGCGGGCGTCCGGCTCAACCACATCCCGTTCGCGGGCGGCGGTCCGTCGGTGACCGCGCTCCTCGGCGGGCACGTCAACGCGGTCGTGGTCTCGCCGCCCGAGGGCATCGCGCACGTGAAGGCGGGCAAGCTGCGGATCATCGCGCTCTTCTCCGAGCAGCGGATGTCCGATTTCCCGAACGTGCCGACCGTGCGCGAGCAGGGCGTGGACTTCGGCATGGGACAGTGGCGGGGGCTCGCGGCGCCGAAGGGGACGCCGCCGGCGGTCATCAAGACGCTGCACGACGCGTTCAAGAAGGGCATGGAAGACCCGACCTTCGTGAAGAACGCCACCGACATGAGCGTCACGCTCTCCTATCTCGGGCCCGAGGAGTTCGGCAAGCTGATCGCCGCGGACGACCAGCGCTTCGCCAAGCTGGTTGCCGAGATCAAGAAGCAGCAGTAGCGGCAGAGGGCGGGGCGGCCGCGGCCGCCCCGACCGAACGGAGGACACTGACATGTTCACCACACGACGGATGCTGACCGTCTCGATACTCGCGTCCGCGCTCGCCTTCGCCGGATGCGCCACCGCCCCCGAGGCGACCGCGCCCGCGGCCGCCGGCGCCGGGAAGACCGTGATCCGGATCGGGAGCCCGTTCAAGCCCGGCCACGTGCTGGTCGACGCGGCCGAGAAGTTCAAGGAGCTCGCGGAGAGCCGCAGCGGCGGGCGCATCGCCGTCACGATCGACGCCGGCACCAAGTCCGAGGAAAGAATCGCCGAGATGAACAGTGCCGGCGAGCTCGAGATGCAGTCGAACGGGCACCGCTCGCTCGAAGTCCACGCGCCGCAGTACTTCTTCTTCAACGCGCCCTACGTCATGAAGGACTTCGATCACTTCATGCGCGTGTGGAACGGGAAGCTCGGCGACGACGCGCGGGCGCAGGTCGAGCAGAAGGGCAACGTCAAGTTCCTCGGCATCGTCTACCGCGGCCTGCGGCAGACGACCGCCAAGAAGCCGATGTACACGCCGGCCGACGTGTACGGCGTGAAGCTGCGCTTGCCGAACGTCAAGACCTGGATCGCCGCCTGGTCCGCATTGGACGCGACGCCCGTGCCGCTCACGCTGCCGGAGCTCTATCCCGGGCTGAAATCGGGCAAGGCCGACGCGTCCGAGGGCGATCTCCCGCAGATCGCCTCGTTCAAGCTCGACGAGGTCCAGACCCACCTGATCATGACCAATCATCTCGTGCAGACCGGCGGGATGCTGATCAACAAGCCGTTCTTCGACCGGCTCTCAGCGGCCGACCAGGCGCTCGTCCTCAAGGCGGCGAAGGAGGCGTGCGACTGGGCCAACCAGAGGATGAAGACCGGCGAGCAGGCCTACCTGCTCGCGCTCCAGCGCAAGGGCATGCAGGTGGTGATCCCGGACGCCGAGCTCTTCCGCGCGAAGGCCAAGCCGGCGATCGAGAGTCTGTTCCAGAAGGAGTGGCCGGTCACGACCTGGGCGGAAGTGCTCGCACAGTAAGGCAACGCCGTCGCGGCGCTTCGGGAGGCCCCGGATGGAATACCGCAAGATGGGACGGACCGGGCTGAAGGTGTCGACCCTGTGCCTGGGGACGATGACCTTCGGCAAGCAGGTCGACGAGCCGACGTCGATCCGGATCATGGAGCGCGCCTTCGACCTCGGCGTGAACTTCGTCGACACCGCCGACATGTACGTGAACGGCGTCACCGAGCAGATCGTCGCCAAGGCGATCAAGGGCAAGCGCGACTCGGTGGTGCTCGCCTCCAAGGGCGGCCACGTGCGCAAGCTCGCGCCGAAGTACGGCGAGCAGAAGGATCCGGGGCCGATCGGGCTGCCGCGCCCGAGGCCGTTCCGGCCCTGGGAGGCGGGCGAGGACGTCGGCCCGAACGACATGGGCCTCTCGCGCAAGCACCTGATGCAGGCGCTCGAAGGCAGCCTGAAGCGGCTCGGCACCGACTACCTCGACATCTACTACGCCCACATGCCCGACTACGTCACGCCGCTCGACGAGACGCTGCGGGCGATGGACGACATGGTGCGCCAGGGCAAGGTGCGCTATCTCGGCTGCTCGAACTTCCGCGCCTACCAGCTCGCGCGGGCGCTGGCGGCGAGCGACCAGCGCAACCTCGCGCGCTGGGACGTCATCCAGCCGCCGTTCAACCTGCTCGCGCGCGACGTCGAGTACGAACTGCTGCCGCTCTGCCTCGAGGAGGGCGTGGGCGTGGTGCCGTTCAGCCCGATGGCGGCCGGTTTGCTCTCGGGCAAGTACGACAAGGACAAGCCGCCGATCGAGGGCGCGCGCTACAGCCTGGGCAAGTGGGGCTACCTCTACAACAAGCCGTACTGGAACGATCTCAACTTCGCCGCCATCGAGCAGCTGAAGAGAATCGCCGCCGGCGCGGGCGTGAGCATGCCCCGGTTCGCGCTCGCCTGGGTGCTCGCCAACCCGGCGATCACCGCCATCTCGAACGGCGCGACCTCGATCGCGCAGCTCGAAGACAACATCGCGGCCACGGACGTCAAGCTCTCCCCGGACGCGCTCAAGGCCTGCGACGAGGTCTGGTACTCGGTCAGGCCGCCGACCACGGTGTACTACGGGCGGTGACCCGCGGGCCGCCACCATGCACGTCGACTAGGCGCTGAGCGCGCAATGACCGCGGCGATCACCCTCTTCCTGTTCGGCGCGGTCACCGCGGCGCTTTCGCTGCAGCTCACCCTCGGCACGCTCCGGGCCCCGGGCTCGGGGCTCTTCCCGCTCGTGCTCGGGGTGCTGCTGATGGGGCTCGCCGCCGGCCACGGCATCCAGCTCTATCTCGCGCGCGCCAGGGCGCCGGCCGCGCCGAAGCCGGCGGGGTCCGGGGCGGAATCGGATCGCGCTGCGGCAACCTGGCGGGTCGTCCTCTTCATGGGCGTCGTCGCGCTCGCGACGGCGCTGCTCGAGACGGCCGGCTTCGTGGTGGTGTCCTTCTTCATGATGCTCGGGCTGCTCTGGATCCTCGGGCTGCGGAAGCTGCAAGTCTCCGGGCCGATCGCCCTCGGGACCGCGATCCTGTCCGAGCTCGTGTTCGTGTACTGGCTGCGCATCCCGCTGCCGGCGGGCTGGATCGGATTCTGAGATGCTCGAATCGCTCCAGTACCTGCTGAGCGGCTTCGCGGTCGCCGCCACGCCCGAGAACCTGCTCTACTGCCTGCTCGGCGCCATCGTGGGGACGCTGGTCGGGATCATGCCCGGCCTCGGCCCGATCGGCGGCATCGCGCTGCTGATCCCGATCACGTTCGGCCTCAACCCCACCTCCGCGCTGATCATGCTCGCGGGGATCTACTACGGCGCCATGTACGGCGGCTCGACGACCTCGATCCTGATCAACGTCCCGGGCGAGACGGCCACGGTCATCACCTGCATCGACGGCTACAAGATGGCGCAGCAGGGCCGCGCCGGGCCGGCGCTCGCGGTTGCAGCGATCGGCTCGTTCATCGCCGGCACGATCGCGATCTGCGGCATGGTGCTGCTCGCGCCGCCGCTCGCGCAGGCGGCGCTCGCGTTCGGGCCGCCGGAGTTCGCCTCGCTGATGGTCTTCGGCTTCGTCGTCTTGAGCAACGTGACCGGCAAATCGCTCGTGAAGGCGCTGATGATGGCGATCGTCGGGCTGATTCTCGGCACGATCGGCCTCGATCCGGTCTCGGGCACCGAGCGCTTCACGTTCGGCTCGTCCTATCTCCTGGGCGGGATCGTGTTCGTCGCCGTGGCGATCGGTGTCTTCGGGCTCGGCGAGGTCCTCGTCAACGCGGCGAAGGCGCCGCAGCAGCTCGAGCAGCAGGTGATCGTCCCGCGGTTCCGCGACCTCTATCCTTCGCTCGAGGACCTGAGACGCGCGATCGGCGCCATCCTGCGGGGCGCGGGCATCGGCTTCGGCATGGGGCTCGTTCCCGGCCCGGCGCCGGTCATCGCCACCTACGCCTCGTACACCGTGGAGAAGCGGGTCTCGAAGCGGCCCGAAGAGTTCGGCCAGGGCGCCATCGAGGGCGTCGCCGGGCCGGAGGCCGCGAACAACTCCGCGACCCAGTCCGCCTTCATCCCGCTCTTCGTGCTCGGCATCCCGTTCGGCCCGGTCACCGCGATCCTGCTCGGCGCGCTGCTGATCCACGGCGTGACGCCCGGCCCGCTGCTGATCACCGACCATCCGGAGCTCTTCTGGGCGGTCATCGCCAGCATGTACATCGGCAATTTCATCCTGCTCCTGCTCAACCTGCCCTTCGTGCCGCTCTTCGCCAACATGCTGCGGGTGCCGAAGAAGGTCCTGCTGCCGCTGGTGATGCTGTTCTGCTTCGTCGGCATGTACAGCGTGCACAACTCGGTGCCCGACATCTGGGTGATGCTCGGCTGCGGCGCGCTCGGGTACATCCTGCGCGGCTGGGCCTACGAGGGCGCGCCGCTCCTGCTCGGCCTCGTGCTCGGACCGATGCTCGAAGTCGCCTTCCGGCAGAGCCTCATGATCTCGCACGGCGACTTCGCGATCTTCGTGACCCGCCCGGTGTCGGTCGTGCTGCTGCTCGCGACCGCGGTCTTCCTGGTCCTGCCCCTGCTCAAGCTCGGTTTCCGCGCGCTGCGCGGCAGGCGAGCCGCGGGCGCGGCCGCCGCCGAAGGCGAGCATCGATGACCGGGCCGCGCCGCTACGCCCCCGCGGAGCTCCGCGCGTTCTGCACGCAGGCGCTCGCGCGCGCCGGCGCGCGTCCGGGCGACGCCGACCTCGTCGCCGACGGGCTGATCGCGGCGGACCTGCGCGGCGTGCACTCGCACGGCGCGCTGCGGATCGGCATCTACGTCGACCGGCTGCGCGCGGGCTCGATCGATCCGGGTGCCGAGCTCGAGATCGTGCGCGACGCCGGCGCGGTCGCCGTCGCCGACGCGCACGCCGGGCTTGGGATCGCGATGGCGGCGCGGGCGATGGATCTCGCGATCGCACGCGCCCGCGCGCACGGCATCGCCGCGGTCGGCGTGAGGAACGGCAACCATTGCGGCATGCTCGCGCAGTACGCGCTCCGCGCGACGGCCGCCGGGCAGGTCGGCATCGCCGCGAGCAACGCCGACGCGCAGGTCGCGCCGTGGGGCGCGCGCGCGAAGTTCCTCGGCACGAACCCGCTCGCGGTCGCGGTTCCGGCCGGCGACGAGCCGCCGATCGTGCTCGACATGGCGACGAGCGTCGTCGCGCACGCGAAGGTGAAGGGCGCCGCCGACCGCGGCGAGTCGATCCCGCCGGACTGGGCGGTCGACCCCTCGGGCAATCCGACGACCGACCCCGCGCAGGCGCTCGCCGGCGCGCTGCTTCCGTTCGGCGGACCGAAGGGCTCCGGCATCTCGATCCTGATCGATCTCCTGGCGGGCATCCTGCCGGGCGGGCGCTCGGGGCCGGAGATCGTGCCGCTCTACCAGCGGCTCGACGAGCCGCAGGGCGTCGGGCATCTCTTCATGGCGCTCAGGATCGACGCGTTCTGCGCGCCGCAGGCGTTCGCGCAGCGCGTGGACGAGACCGTGCGCAGGATCCGCGCGCTGCCGGCGGCGGCGGGCGCGGCGCGCGCGTACCTGCCGGGCGAGCTCGAGCACCTGCGCGCCCGGGAATCCCGGACGCGCGGCATCCCGCTGCCGAGCGACGCCGTCGCGGAAGTCGAGCGCACGGCCGCGCTCGTCGGGCTCGCCGCGCCGCGGCCGCTGCCGAAGGAGGCGTGATGGATCTCGGGCTCGCAGGCAAGCGAGCGGTGGTGACCGGAGCGACGCGCGGCATCGGACGCGCCATCGCCGAGACGTTCGCCGCCGAGGGCTGCCACGTGGCGATCTGCGCGCGCGACGCGGCGGCGGTCCAGGCGACGGTGGCCGCGCTGGCGGCGAAAGGCGTGAAAGCGACCGGGCAGCCGGTCGACGTGCGCGACGGCGCTGCGCTCGAGGCATGGATCGCGGCCGCGGGCGCGGAGCTCGGCGGCCTCGACATCCTGGTGTCGAACGTGAGCGCGATGGGCGGGCTCGCCGGCGAGGAGGGCTGGCGGCGCTACTTCGAGACCGACGTGCTCGGCACCGTGCACGCAGTGGAGGCGGCCGTGCCGCTGCTCGAGCAGTCCGGTTGCGCGGCGATCGTCCAGATCGCGAGCATCGCGGCGATCGAGGTCGGCCACGACGTCTTCCCGGACGGCTTCCTGCAGGCCTACGGCGCGATGAAGGCCGCGCTCACCAACTACGTCGCGGAGATCAGCCGCACGCTCGGGCCCAAGGGCATCCGCGCGAACACCGTCACGCCGGGTCCGATCTACTTCCCCGGCGGCGTGTGGCACAGGCGCGAGCAGGAAGGCAATCCGATGTACCAGAAGGCGCTCGCCCATGCCCGGCTCCGCGGGCGGCTCGGGCGTCCGGAGGACGTCGCGCGCGCGGTGGTCTTCCTCGCGAGCCCGGCCGCAGGCCACATCAGCGGCGCGAACCTCGTCGTCGACGGCGCGTTCACCCGCCGGGTCAACTGAGCGAGCGGTCCGCGACCCGCTGCCGGATCGAGGCGATGACGAACGTCGACATCCTGCGCGAGCCGTTGCGCAACCGGGGGACGGCGTTCACGCCCGAGGAGCGCGGGCGCCACGGCGTCACGGGGCTCCTGCCGCCGCGCGTCGAGACGATCGACGAGCAGGTCGCGCGCGTGCTCGCCAACCTGCGGGCGAAGCCGTCCGCGCTCGAGAAGTATCTCTACCTCTCGACGGTCCAGAGCGAGAACGAGACGCTCTTCTTCCGCACGGTGATCGACAACCTCGAGGAGACGGTGCCGATCGCGTACACGCCCACGGTGGGCGAGGCGTGCCTGCAGTGGAGCCGCATCTACCTGCGCCCGCGTGGCCTGTACGTCTCGGCGCGGGAGCGCGGCTGCATCGACGCGGTGCTCGCGAACTGGCCGCGCGACGACGTCGCGATCATCGTGGTGACCGACGGCGGCCGCATCCTCGGCCTGGGCGATCTCGGCGCGAACGGCATGGGCATCCCGATCGGCAAGCTCGCACTGTACGTCGCCTGTGCCGGGATCGATCCGGCCCGCTGTCTTCCGGTCATGCTCGACGCGGGTACCGGCAACGCGGCGGTCCGGGACGACCCGTTCTATCTCGGATTGCGGACGCCGCGGCTTGCCGGCGACGAGTACGACGCGCTCGTCGACGAGTTCGTGGTCGCCGCGCAGGCGAGGTTTCCCGGCGTCCTGATCCAGTTCGAGGACTTCGCGAACGTCAACGCGTTCCGCCTGCTCGCGCGCCACCGCGAGCGGATCCGCTGCTTCAACGACGACATCCAGGGCACCGGGGCCATGGCGCTCGCCGGGCTGTGCGCCGCGCTGCGGATCACCGGCGCGCGCCTCGCGGACCAGCGGCTGCTCTTCTTCGGCGCCGGCGAAGCGAACGTCGGCATCGGCACGCTCGTCGCCGCCGCGCTCGAGCGCGAAGGGCTCTCGGCGGCCGAGGCGCGGGGACGCTGCTGGTTCTTCGACTCGCAGGGGCTCGTCACCCGCGATCGGTCCGCCCTCGCCGAGCACAAGCGTCCGTTCGCCCGGGACCATCCCCCGGTCACCGCGCTGCTCGACGCCGTCGAGGCCGTCCGGCCGACCGCGCTCGTCGGCGCGAGCGGCCAGCCCGGCGCCTTCACCGCGCCGGTGCTCGCGGCGATGGCGCGGCTCAACGCGCGGCCGATCGTGTTCGCGCTCTCCAACCCGACCGCGAAGGCCGAGTGCACCGCGGACGAAGCCTACCGCGCGACCGGCGGTCGCGCGATCTTCGCCTCCGGCAGCCCGTTCCCTCCGGTGGCGCTCGACGGGCGCACCTACTTCACCGGCCAGGCCAACAACTCGTTCGTGTTCCCGGGCCTCGGGCTCGGCGTGCTGGCGACCGGCGCGACGCGCGTGGTCGACGAGATGTACTTCGCCGCCGCGGATGCGCTCGCGGCCCAGGTCGATGCGCAGGACCTGGCGTGCGGCCGGATCTTCCCGCCCGCGACGCGGATGCGCGAGGTCGCGCTCGCGGTCGCGACGGCGGCCGCCGGCGCGGCTTACGACAAGGGCGTCGCCACCGTTCCGCGCCCGGCCGATCTCGCCGCGCACATCCGGCAGAGCATGTACGCGGCCCGGTACTGACCCGCCGTGCTAGTTCGAACGGTCGGTCGCCGCGGCGAGCGACGTCCGCGGGCGTGGGGAGTAGCCCCAGCTGCGCCCCGCGAGCTCGGCGAGCCGCCTCGACTCGAACGGACCGATGAACTCGGCGGACTCGTCGTAGCGGGGCCCGTCGTCGCTGCCGCGCGGCCAGGAGACCAGGTAATGCCCCGGCTCCAGCGGGTAACGGGCGCGGTAATTGCGTTGATAGGACTCGGAATCGACGAGCGAGCGCCCGTCGATCACACAGACGACCTCGCAGCTGGGTGCGCCCATCTGCCTGCTCCTTCGGCACGTGTGGGGTCGCCGCGGACTGCGAATCTCGCAACCGCTTCGCGGAACGCGCGACCGTGTTGTTATCGGCGGGCCCGGTCCCGGGCCCGTCTTCGTTGACATCGCGAAGCGCGGGCAGGTTCCCGCGTGCGCGCGATCAACGCACCGTGAGCTTCTTCGCCTCGGCGCCGGGCTTCTTCGGGAGGGTCAGCATCAGCACGCCGTCCTCGTACTTCGCCTCGGCCTTGCCCATGTCCACGTCCTGGCCGAGCGTGAAGCTGCGCGACACCGCCCCGTAGTAGCGCTCGCGCCGCACGACGCGCTTGCCTTCCTTCTCCTCTTTCTCCTGCCTGGCCTCGGCGCTGATCGACACCAGGTTGCCGTCGACCGAGACGTTGATGTCCTCCTTCTTGACGCCGGGGATCTCGGCCTTGACGGTGTAGCTCTTGTCGTCCTCGGACACGTCCATCTTGATCTGCGGTTCCATCTCGAGCCCGCGCCATGCCGGCCGCATGCCGAAGTCCTTGAAGAACTCCTCGACGTCGGCGAACGGGTCGAAACGGGTCAGCTCGCGGAACGGATTCCAGCGGGTGATGTTTGCCATTGTTTCCTCCGTTTGCGGTTGCTCGGCCCGGTCACTGCTCAGGCCGCATAAATTCAGGCTACAACTTCCGTATGGCGGCCGATTGACGGAAATCAAGGGTCCCGGTCCGGCTGCGCCGGAGACGGTGCCGCTCCGCCCCACGGCCGATGGTGCAACGCAATGCCCGACCGGCCGCCAGGCCGGGCGGGGCGTCGAAAGCATTTGATTTGCATCGACGTCGTCGCGTCGCTCGACGACGACGCTGCGGCTCTGAGGCGAGCATTTGCTGACCTCGCTGCGAACCCCGCGAGACGACGTGACGACCCTCGGCATCCTCGGCTGCGGGAAGGGCTCGCAGGTCGGGAGCATCCGCCGCCACCCGAACCTGTCGCGCACCGTCGAGCACGGCGAGCGCCAAAGCACACTCGCGATGCGCGGCAGGCGGCGCCGGCGGCCGGCCGGCCCTGGAGGGCGGTCGATTGCACTCAGGCCCGGTGCCGGCTCTCGCCGCGGGCGATCCCGCCGGCGACGAGGTGCGCGGTGCGCAGCGGCTCGGGCAGATTCGAGCTCACGGAAAGCGCGGCGAGCGCGCGCGCCGCATCGGCGGGAGTGATGCCGGCGCGCTGCACGTACACGTTGCCGCAGCGCTCGACCGGCCCCGCGCGCTCGACGAGCCGCCACTTGCGCGCCCCGCCCGGCACGTGCTCGAGCAGCGCGCGGCGGATGCGCTCGAAGTTCGGCCGCTTGCGCACGACGACCAGCACCGGAATGCCGAGCGCGCGGTGCAACCCGGCGAGATCGACCACGTTGAAGCCTGCGAGCGCGATGCCCTGGAGGAGGACGAGCTTGAGGTGCGCGCGGAACCGCGACTGGCGCACCATCCCGGCGAGCACCCGGGTCGCGTTCGCGCCGTCGCGCCGTACCTTGCCGGAGAGCACGCCTTCGAGCCGCGCGCCGGAGTAGACCGCGCCGATCACAGGCACGTCGCCGCGGTGGCCGCGGTCGAACGGCGCATCGTCGAAGCCGATGACGTGGGTGAATCTCCTGACCATGGCCGGGTTCCGCGCGGAGCCGATTATTGCGCGCCGGGCGGCGCGCTGCCCGCCGGGCGGCCACGCGAATCGCGCCGGGACCGGAACCTGTCGCGAAATCGATGCCGCGGTTCGTCGGGCTAGAGGGGCCGTACGCTCAAGGGGCGGCTTGTCCCTTGCGGACCCCCGATCGAACGAGGGCCGGGTGGGAAGGGAAGGATCCCGCCCTTGGATGTCCCCCGGTTCGCGACGGCGGGCGCATTTTGAGATAGGTTCTGGCCGAGGAGCTCCCCGACCGGCGGAACTGCGATGGCACTGGAAGACCTGCGGCTCTTCGCGCTCGGCGATACCCGCGCCTTCGGCGAGGCGGTGGCGCGCGCGCTCGGGATCGCCCTCGCGCCGCACGAGGAGCGGCGCTTCGAGGACGGCGAGCACAAGGCGCGCCCGCTCGAGAACGTGCGCGGCACGGACGCGTTCGTCGTGCAGGCGCTGCACGGCGAGCCCGGGCGCAGCGTGAACGACAAGCTGGTGACGCTGCTCTTCTTCCTCGCGTGCCTGAAGGACGCGGGGGCGGCGCGGGTGACCGCGGCGATCCCGTATCTCGCCTACGCGCGCAAGGATCGCCGGACGCAGCCGCGCGACCCGGTCACGACGCGCTACCTGGCGGCGCTCGTCGAGACCGCCGGCGCCGACCGCGTGCTCGCGCTCGACGTGCACAACCCGGCGGCGTTCCAGAACGCCTTCCGCTGCGGCACCGATCACCTCGAGGCGCGTCCGCTCTTCGCGCGGCATGGCGCCGGGCTTGCCGGGTCCGACGAGGTGGCGGTCGTCTCGCCCGACACCGGCGGCGCCAAGCGCGCCGAGGCGCTGCGCGCGAGCCTCGCGCGGCTGCTCGGCCGGCCCGTCGCGAGCGCATTCGCCGAGAAGTACCGGGCGCGCGGCGAGGTGACCGGCGAGCTGCTCGTCGGCGACGTCTCCGGCCGGCTGGCGCTGATCGTCGACGATCTCGTCAGCACCGGCGGCACGATCGCGCGCGCCGCGCGCGCCTGCCGGGAAGCCGGCGCGAAGCGCGTGCACGCGCTCGCCACGCACGGCCTCTTCGTCGACGGCGCGAAGGCGCTCTTCGCGGAGCCGGCGCTCGACGGGATCGTCGTGACGAACTCGGTCCCGCAGTCCGACCGCGCCGGGCCCGGCGCGAAGCTCGCCGTGCTCGACGTGGCACCGCTCTTCGCCGAGGCGATCCGCCGCAGCCACGCGGGCGGCTCGATCGTCGAGCTCCTCGAGCCGTGACCCGGAGGAACGGCGCTGTGAGAAATCCGGGCTAGACCGGGCCGCCGCGCCCGCGAGCATGCGAGTGGCGGGCCGCGAGCGCGAGATACTCGCTCGCACGCCCGATCCACTTCGGCACCTCGCCCGCCGCGGCGTCGTGCGTGTGCAGCGCCGCGATCTTCGCGCGCACCAGCGCGCGGTACGCGCGGTAGAAGTCGACCAGCGCCTCCGGCGCGTCGTCGGGCAGGGCCCGGCGGTACGCCGCGATCACTTCGGCGCCGAACGCCGCGTGGCCGAGGCGCTCGCACTCCAGCGCGAGGAAGGCGATCTCGTCGACGCGGTCGACGATCCGGAAGTCGCGGTTGAACGCGAGACAGTCGATCACGACCGGCGGCTCCACCAGGCACACGTGCTCCGGGCGCAGGTCGCCGTGGCCCTCGACGATGCACCCGGCCGCAACGCGCCGACCGAACAGGGCCTCGTCCGCGCCGAGGAACGCCTCGAGCGCCTGCACCGGCGCGCGTATCGCCCGCGCGGGTAGCGCGTAGGCCGGCTGCTCGAGCTCGGCGCGGCACGCTTCGATGTCCTGCGCGAGCCGCGCGCGGTACGCGGCGGGCGCCATCCCGACTGGCGCGAGCGCGCGGTGGAAGGCGGCGAGCATCGCGGCGATGCGCTCGGCCGCCTGCGGACCCTCGGCGCCGTCCGCGAGCGCACGGTCGAGCATGCGCTCGGCAGGCAGGCGCCGCATCTTGACGAGCCAGTCGACGGGCTCGGCGGGCCCGCCGAGCGCGAGCGCACCGCCGGGCGCCAGCGTGAGCGCGACGACGCCGACGTAGACGTCGGGGGCGAGGCGCCGGTTGAGCCGCACTTCGGCCTCGCAGTCGCGCCGGCGCGCCTCCTGAGTCGAGAAGTCGAGGAAGTCGCGCCGCACCGGCTTCTTCAGCTTGTACGCCCAGCCGTCGGCCAGGAACACCCAGGACATGTGGGTCTCGATCGCCTCGACGCCCGCGACCCGATCCGGGTACGCGCCGGCGCGGCGCAGGAAGGCCACCTTCTCCGCGATGCCGACGGCGCGCTCCGGCATACGCTGCTCGCCCGCGCTCAAGGGCGTCGCGCGACGCGCTCGTAGACGGCCGCGTAACGGACTGCCGCCGGTCCCCAGCTGAAGTCGCGCGCCATGCCGTTCCGCTGCAGCGCGCGCCAGGTCGCCGGCGCACGGTAGGCCCCGACCGCGCGGTCGACCGCGTCGAGAAGCGCGATGGCGGTCGGCGCGGCGAACTTGAACCCGGTGGCGGTGCCGTCGGCGAGCGTCTCCGGCGCGCAGTCCACGACCGAGTCGACGAGCCCGCCGGTCGCGTGGACGACCGGCGGCGTGCCGTAGCGCTGGCTGTACATCTGGTTCAGCCCGCTCGGCTCGAAGCGCGAGGGCATCAGGAAGAGGTCGGCGCCGGCCTCGACGAGGTGCGCGAGCGGCTCGTCGAACCCGATGAACGCGGCGGCGCGGCCCGGATGATGGCGCGCGAGCGCGCGCACCGCGTCCTCCTGCTCGCGCGCGCCGGTGCCGACGAGCGCGAGCTGCGCCGGCAGGCGCAGGATCCAGCGCGCCGCCTCGATCACGAGGTCGATGCCCTTCTGGTCGGTGAAGCGGCTGACCATGCCCGCGAGCGGCACCGCCGGCTCGATCGCGAGCCCCAGCCGCTCCTGCAGGGCGCGCTTGTTGGCGGCCTTGCGCTCGAGCGTGTCGGGCCCGTAGGCGGCGGGGATGCTCGCGTCGCGCTCCGGATCCCAGACGTCCGTGTCGATGCCGTTCAGGATGCCGGTGAGCGCGTCGGACCGCGCGGCGAGCACGCCCTGCAGTCCGAAGCCGAGCGGCTCGGACTGGATCTCGCGCGCGTAGGTCGGGCTCACCGTGGTGATCGCGTCGGCGTACGCGAGCGCCGCCTTCAGGAACGAGATGCTGCCGTGGTACTCCAGCCCGGCGATCGTGAAGCTCTCCGCGGGCAGGCCGAGCGGGCCGATCAGGCCGGCGGGCACGATGCCCTGGAAGGCTAGGTTGTGGATCGTGATCACGCTCGCCGCGCGCGCGTCGGCCGCGAAGCGCAGGTAGGCCGGCGCCAGCGCGGTCTGCCAGTCGTTGCAGTGGACGACGTCCGGGCGCCAGTCGAGCGGCGAGCCGGCGCAACCGAGCAGGGCGGCCACGCGCGAGAGCAGGCCGAAGCGCACGGCGTTGTCGTGCCAGTCGGCGCCGGCCGCGTCCTGGTACGGTCCGCCGTCGCGGTCGAAGAGCACCGGGCAGTCGAGGAGATAGCAGGGGACGCCGCGCGGCCCCTTCGCTTCGAGGATGCGCGCCGCGGGAAAGCCCGCGAGCGCGGGCACCGATGCGCGCTCGCGCGCGCGGTCGAGCGCGGCGCCGACCTGCCGGTAGCGAGGCAGCAGCAGGCGCACGTCGATGCCGCGCGCGCGCAGCGCTGCGGGCAGCGCGCCGGCGACGTCGCCGAGCCCGCCGGTCTTGACGAGCGGCGTCGCCTCGCTGGTGGCGAACAGGACGCGCATGCGGTGCGGACGTCGTAGGGACGAAGCGCGGTAGGATACCCGGATCACGCCGCGCCCGACCGACGCACGACGCACGATGCCCTCCGCTCCTGCCCCGATCGACGCCGCACGGGCGCCGCAGGACCGGCCTGCGGCGCTGCTCGCGCTCCTGCGCGAGCTTGTGGCCGAGACGCGGAAGGGCGAGCGCGTCGAGGTCTCGCTCGACAGCCGCCTCGACCGCGACCTCGGCCTCGACAGCCTGGCGCGGGTCGAGATCGGACTGCGCATCGAGCGCGCGTTCGGCGCGCGCGTGCCCGACGAGGCGCTTGCCGGCGCCGAGACGCCGCGCGACCTGCTCGCCGCGCTCGACGGCGGCGAGGCCGCGCGCGCGACGCGGCACGCGCCGGCCGAGGCGGCGCGCCTCGAGGAGGTCGCCGGCGCGCCCGATGCGGCGCGCACGCTGCTCGAGATGCTCGACTGGCACGTCGAGCGCCACCCGGATCGGCTGCACGTCACGTTCCTCGCGAGCGACGAGCAGACGCAGACGCTGTCCTACGGCGCGCTAGCCGAGCGCGCGCGCCGCGCGGCCGCGGGCCTCGCCGCGGCCGGTCTCCGCCCGGGCGAGGTGTGCGCGATCATGCTGCCCACCTCGCTCGAGTTCTTCGCCGTCTACTGCGGCATCCTGATGGCGGGCGGCGTGCCGGTGCCGATCTATCCGCCCTTCCGCATGTCGCAGATCGAGGACCATCTGCGGCGCCAGGCGGGCATTCTCGCCAACTGCGAGGCGCGCATCCTGGTCACGGTGCCGGAGGCGAAGCTCGTCGCCCGGCTGCTCCGCGGCGAGGTGCCCACGCTCAAGCGCGTCGCGACCCCCGAGGAGCTCGAGGAGGGCGATGGCGGTTTCGCGCCGCGGCCGGCTTCGCCCGACGACATCGCGTTCATCCAGTACACCTCCGGCTCGACCGGCCGGCCGAAGGGCGTCGTGCTGACGCACGCCAACCTGCTCGCGAACATCCGCGCGATGGGCCGCGCCGCGCAGGCGACCTCGCGCGACGTGTTCGTCTCCTGGCTGCCGCTCTACCACGACATGGGGCTGATCGGCGCGTGGCTTGCGACCAGCTACTTCGCGGTGCACCTCGTGCTGATGTCGCCGGTCGCGTTCCTCGCGCGGCCGTCGCGCTGGCTGTGGGCGATCCACCGCCACCGGGCGACGATCTCGGCGGCGCCGAACTTCGCCTACGAGATCGTCGCGAGCCGCCTCGCCGAGCACGAGATCGAGGGCGTCGATCTCGCGAGCCTGCGCTGGGCGTTCAACGGCGCCGAGGCGGTGAACGCCGACACGATGGAGCGCTTCGCCGCGCGCCTCGCGCCGCACGGGCTCGATCGGCGCGCGCTCGCGCCGGTGTACGGGCTCGCCGAGGTGGCGCTCGACGTCACGTTCCCGCCGCCGCTGCGCGGCGTGCTGGTCGACCACGTCGACCGCGAGACGCTGATGCACGTGCATCGCGCGGTGCCCGCGCCGCCGGGCAGCCCCGGCACGCAGAAGATCGTGGCGTGCGGCCGCGTGCTGCCGGGCTACGAGCTGCGCATCGCCGACGCGCACGGCCGGGCGCTGCCCGAGCGGGTCGAGGGGCGCATCGAGTTCCGCGGCCCATCGGCCACGCGGGGCTACTACCGCAACCCGGAGGCGACCGCCGAGCTCTTCGACGGCGACTGGGTCGTGTCGGGCGATCTCGGCTACGTCGCCGAGGGCGAGCTGTACGTCACCGGCCGCGCCAAGGACATGATCATCCGCGGCGGCCACAACATCTATCCGCACGAGCTCGAGGAGGCGGTCGGCGCGCTCGAGGGCATCCGCCGCGGCTGCGTCGCGGTGTTCGGGACGCGCGCGGACGGCGAGGCCGGCGAGCGGCTGGTCGTGCTCGCCGAGACGCGCGAGCCGGACCGCGCGCGCCGCGACGCGCTGCGCGCCGAGATCAACCGGCTCGCGGTCGAGCTGGTCGGCGGACCGGCCGACGAGGTCGTGCTCGCCCCGCCGCACAGCGTGCTGAAGACCTCGAGCGGCAAGCTGCGCCGCGCCGCGACGCGCGGGCGCTACGAGCGCGGGCGGGGCGGCGCACGCGGTCGCGCGGTGTGGTGGCAGATCGTGCGGCTCGCGGCCCGCAGCCTGTGGGCGCGCGCGCGCCACGCCGCCGGCGAGGCCGCGGGCGCCCTCTACGGCGCGTGGTCGTGGCTCGTGTTCGGTGCGGCGACGCTGGCCGGATTCGCCGGCTCGTTCGTGATCCCGGGGCTTGCCGCGCGCCAGGCCGCCGCGCGCGCGCTCGCGCGGCTCGTCGCCGCCGGCACCGGGCTGCGCATCGCGGTCGAGGGCGTCGCGCATCTGCCGCACGCGCGCGCCTACGTCCTCGTCGCAAACCACGCGAGCTACGTCGACGCGATCGTCCTGATGGCGGCGCTGCCCGCGCGCGTCGTGTTCGTCGCCAAGTCCGAGCTGCGGCAGAACCGGTTCATGCGGCGGGTGCTCGAGGCCGTCGGGACGCGGTTCGTCGAGCGCTTCGACGCCGCGCGCGGCATCGAGGACTCGCGCGCGCTCACGGAAGTGGCGGGCGCGGGCGAGTCGCTCGCGTTCTTCCCGGAGGGCACCTTCGTGCGCGAGCCGGGGCTGCTCGGGTTCCGCATGGGCGCCTTCGTGCTCGCAGCGCAGCAGCGGCTGCCGGTCGTGCCGGTGGCGCTCGCGGGCACGCGCAAGGCGCTTCCGGCGGACGCCTGGCGGCTGCGGCGCACGGACGTGCGCGTGACCGTGGGCGCGCCGATCGCGCCGACCGGCGGCGACTGGGCGGCTGCGGTGCGGCTGCGCGACGCGGCGCGCGCGCACATCCTCGCGCACTGCGGCGAGCCCGACGCCGCCGACCGGCCGCTGCCTCACATGCAGCGGCCCGCGGGTTGAGGCGTCCGCGCGCACGCGCCGCGTTTGCGGCAGAATGCGACTGGAACGTATCGCGAGATTCGAAGCAAAGGGTCCCACCCCTTCCCTCGGCCCCTTGTTCGTACGAGTTCGGGTCGGGAAGAAGTACGACCGCGATCTCGAGATCGCTTCAAGCCGAAGATCGGGCGGATCGACGCCCGGCATGACGAGCGCCAGGAGCACGCGGCAGCCGCCGTCTTTCCGGTTTCTTCGAGGAGCATTCAAGCATGTCATCGATCAGCGACATCTCGATCGTCGATTCGAACACTGCCGCGGCCAGGTCCGTCGCCCACGGAACCGAACGGGAGCTCTGCAGCCCGGCGTTGTGCGGGGCGAGGAATCTCACCGTCTACCGGCGAACGGTGTCGCCGGGGCGCCAGCTCGACTTGCGCGCCGGCGGCGACTATCACCTCGCGTACGTCATGGCCCCGGCCACAGGCACGATTCATTTCGGCGGCAAGACCCACGAAGCCGAGGAAGGCGCCGGCGTGCTGCTGCAGCCGGGCGAAGCGGCGCGGTTCGAGGCCGCGGGGTCCGCGATCGAGCTCCTGCACATGGTGGTGCCGAAGCCGCCGGCGGCGGTCGAAGCGGGGCTGCCCGGAGGACCGGGATACTTCTTCAACCGCAAGTCGCTCCGCGCGCTGAGCGACGCGAGCGGCGGCCGCGTGCGCCGCTTCTGCGCCGAGTCGAGCGTCCGGCTCAAGGACGGCAGCCGCCTCACTCAGACCAACGCCATCCAGGCCGGCGAGATGCACTACAAGGCGGGCGGCAGCTCGCCCTACCACGTGCACCACGGCACCGACGCCAATCCGGACGGCCCGTATCACTGCTACGTGACCTTCAAGGGACGCGGCGTGGTCGAGGTGGAGAACGAGTTCCGCGAGATCGAGCCCGGCACGCTCGTGTACTTCCCGCCCGGGGTGCCGCACCGGCTCCGCTCGCACGGCGGTCCGCTCGACTACTTCGAGATCCAGGCGTGGCGCAGCTTCAAGACCACGGTCCTCAGCGAGGAAGCCCAGGGCCTCAAGTGGTTCTACGAGCCCGACGGTCCGAACGCGGTGCCGATGGAGTGGAACCAGAGCTAGAACCCATCTCGAAGTGCGAGTGCGCTCGCGAAAGAGGGATCCCTCAGTTCGGGAAGAGCACGACCGCGATCTTGAGATAGCTTCCGGCCGCTAGCCGCCGTCGGACACGCCCGACTCGGCAGCGGACGCGTCCGGCGGCAGGACCGCCTCCACGCGGAGCCTGCGGCGCGAGCCGTCGGGGAACGCCCACTCGATCGCCTGCCCGGTCGACAGACCGAGCAACGCGGCGCCGACCGGCGCGAGCACCGAGATCCTGCCTTGGGCGGCGTCCGCCTCCGGCGGGTAGACGATCGTCACGGCGCGGCGCTCGCCGGTGGTCTCGTCGACATAGCGCACCCGGGAGCGCATCCGGACGACGTCCGCCGGCAGCGCCTCCGCGGACACCACGATCGCCCGCTCGAGCTCGCGCTGCAGCTGCTCGTGGGGCCGGAAGGCGCGCAGGATCGCGAGGTCGCGATCGGCAATCATCAGCAAGTCGGGGTTCATCGGGCTTCTCCAGGGCGTAACGGCCGCGCGCGACTCGCCGCGCGCGTACCTGAGTTCAGTTGGGGGCCGTGGTCGCCGAATGCGAGACCTCGGCGCGGAACCGGCGTGTTTCCCTCGCGGACACACCCGCCATCAGCCGCTTCGTCCGGCCAGAACGCTCACCGCCGCGAAACCGATGCCGACGAGCGCGGGTAGACGTCTCCGTTCAACGCGCGTGCGAGCCGCCCGCGGTCAAGCGGCCGCCGGCCCCGGGTCTCGGACGACCGGCGCGTAGTGGCTGAGCCGCATCCACACTTCGCCTGTGCCGTCGGTGAGCGCGTCCAGCCAGGCCGGGTATCCGAGCAGCTCGGCCTGCGTCGCCCGCGCGCGCACGACGCACGCGCCGCGGTGGAACGAGATTTCGCCGAGTTCGGCGTCGCGGCGCTGGAGATCCTTCCGCACCTCGGGCGCGAGGCGCCGCGGCGCGCGTACCACCACCGCCATCACCGGCTCGCGGACCTCGTCGCCCGAATGGTAGTGCACCTGCGCCGGCCGGATCGCGACGTGCGGACCGTACCAGTTGCCGAGCGCGCGCGCCGGCCCGGCGAGCGCCATCTCCGTCGCGCCGAGCACGCGCAGGCCCCGGTACGAGGGCTCGTAGAACACGTCCTTTCCGGGCACGCCGAGGCGCGCGACGGCCTCGTTCGCGAACGCGAGCTGGAAGGCGTGCACCCGGCTGCGGACCAGCTGCTGCACGGGAAAGGCGGCGAGCCGCGGGTCGTCGGCGACCGCGCGCGCCGCGGCGGCCCGCGCTTCAGACGAGAGCGAGAGCTTCCGCATCCTTCGCTCTCCGCTGTCTCACGTCGACGATCCGCACCGGCAACCGGCGGCCGTCGGGCAAGAGGACGGTCGCGACGGCGCCGACGCGCCGTCCGAGCAGCGCGCGGCCGACCGGCGAGAGGACCGAGACGCGTCCCGCGCCCGCGTCGGCCTGCGCCGGGAACGCGAGGGTCACCGTGCGGCGCCGCCCGTCCGCATCGGCGTAGTCGACGCTCGCGCCTATCGCCACCACGTCGGCTGGGAGGTCGTCGACGCCGACGATGCGCGCGCCGGCGAGCGTCGCCGCGAGCGCGGCTGCGGCGTCGTCCTCGATGCGCGCCCGGTCGCCGAGCATGAGGGCGAGCGCGTGCGCGTCGCCCGCGTGTATCAGGACATCACGTGGATCGCTCATCTGCATCTCCAGAAATCGGTCGTGCCAGGGCCGCTCCGGCGTCGTGTCCGGATCGCGCGGCCGCGAAGCGCCGTACGCCTTCGCGTCGGCGCTCGATCCCGGTAGCGCGGCGGCGGGCGCGCGGCTACCGGGCGCGCGTGGGAAAGGCCGTAGCGCCTCGGGGATGCCGCGACCGCGGATGCGCCGCGGCGGGGCCGGTGCGCGGAGCGCCCGCGCCGGCATGCATGCCGGATTCGCCCCGGCGCGGGGCAAGCTCGAAGTCGATCACGACGCTTCCACCCATCGAAAGACTGGTGCGGCGCGGGGGCCCGCCCTGCGCCGCATCAGCACCGGAATCCGCACGCGCATCCGACCCGCACGGGAGCCGATTCCGGGATAATCCGCTCCGCGAGCGCTGCGTCGCTTCGGCGACTGCTCGTCGCCGGGCGGGTGATGCGCCCTCATCCAACGTCACCGATGATAGCGGCCGGCCGCGCCCCTGATTAGCCGGCACCGGCGAACCACAGCGTTTCCGCCGCGGACACACCGAAGGGCAGCGCGATGCAGGACCTGAACGACATGGTGACCTTCGCCCGCGTCGTCGAGGCGAAGAGCTTCTCCGAGGCCGCGCGGCGCATGCACGCGTCGAAGTCGCGCGTGAGCAAGGCGATCGCCAAGCTCGAGCGCTCGCTCGGCGCGCGGCTGCTCAACCGCAGCACGCGCGGGCTGAGCCTGACCGAGGTGGGCGCCGCCTTCTACGAGCACTGCGCCCGCATCGTGGAGGAGGCCGAGCAGGCCGAGCAGGTGGTGAGCCACCTGCACGCCGAGCCGCGCGGGGTGCTCAAGGTGACCGCCTCGGTCGCCTTCGGCACGCTGCACGTGGCGCCCGCGCTGCCGGAGTTCCTTGCGCGCCACCCGGAGCTGCGCATCGACATGACGATCAGCGACCGGGTCGTCGACCTGGTCGAGGAGGGCTACGATCTCGGTGTGCGCATCACGCGCGAGCCGGGCCTGAACCTCGTCGCGCGCAAGCTCGCGCCGGTGCGCCGGGTGATCTGCGCGACCCCGGGCTACTTCAAGCGGCGCGGGGTCCCGAAGAACCCGGCGGACCTGGCGGGCCACAACTGCCTGCACTACACGGCGTTCGGCGGGCCGAGCGAGTGGCGCCTGCGCGGCCCGCAGAAGGAATTTGCCGTGCCGGTCGCCGGCTCGCTGCGGATCAACGACGACGAGGCGCTGTCGCAGGCGGTGCTCGGCGGGCTCGGTGTCGCGCTGCTGCCGACCTTCATCATCGGCAAGGAGTTGCAGGCCGGGCGGCTGCAGGCGGTGCTCGCGGACTACGTTCCGCTCGAGCAGCACGTCTACGCCGTGCACCTGCCCAACGTCCACCTGCCGCCGAAGATCCGCGCGTTCGTCGATTTCCTGCGCGCGCGGTTCGGCCCGGAGCCCTACTGGGACCGGCCCGACGCGGCGCGCGCGCGGCGGTGATCCGGAAACGCGACCGACCCCGCGCGGGCCGCGTCGGTCTCACTTCACGAGCGTGACCGGAACGTCCGCGGCCCGCACGACGCGCGCCGCCACCGAGCCGAGGAGCAGGTTCCCGAGGGCGCTCATGCCTCGCGTTCCCATGACGATGCGGTCGATGCCGTGATCGTCGGCGTAACGGGCGATGGTTTCCGCCGGGCTGCCGAGGACAACCGATGCCCGGTACCGGAGGCCGCGCCGTTCCAGCAGCTCGCGCGCCCGCTCGAGCGCCTTCGCGCCGTCCGTGCGCCGGAGGCGCCGCACCACCTCGGCGGTGACCGTCCGTCCCACATCGCCGCTCATGAGCGGCGGCTGCACGTTGAGAAGGTGGATCTCCGCACGGCCGCCCTGGCCGAGCGAGGCGATCAGGTGAGCGACCGCCCGCAGCGCACCGACCGATCCGTCGACCGGCAGCAGCACTTTGTCGATCGTGCGCTCGGCGCTTGCGCCGGCGCGCGGGCGCTTTCCCGCCTCATGGAGCGGGTTCGCAGCGTAGTACACGGCACCTCCTTTTCTGCTCGGCGTCGGACCGGTCGTGTCCCGAATCGAGGATCGGGGCGGTTCCGCGAATCGAAAGCCCCCGCTTCCGAATCGCGGTGTTTCCGCGGCGGACACGGTCTCCCGGTGCGCGTTTGACCCATCACAAGGCTCAGCGCTGCGATGTCTTCGGCCACCGGTATTCAGCCCGCCGCCGGAACGCAGGACGCGGCAAGCGGACGTGGGCCGCGCGTCACGGGTGGATCCTCGCCAGGGCAAGCCTGATCGGCCGCACGATCGCTTCCCGCAGCAGCGCGCGAGCGGCGCTCACGGCGCGCGCGACCAGCTCCGCGACGTACTCGGCGCGCTCCAGCTGCGCCTTCGCGCGCACGCGCGCGAGCTCGCTGACCGGCATCGCGTCCAGGCGCGCATGCAGATCGACGGCGGATCGGTTCGGCTTCGAAGTTTCCCGCATCGGTGCTCTCCCTCTTCCGCGCGCGCCGCGCCGGACCCGTTCCGGCGCCACGGCGCGACGCGTAGACAACTTGGGGAGCGGAATCCGGCGCACAAGCCGCCTCCGGCGCACAACAGCGTTTCCGCGCGCGAGACGTGCCGCGCCCGACCATCGCAGGCGGTGGTGCGCCCAAGCCTCCCGCACGGCGCTGGCGAGGCAGGTCTCCATCGCCGCGCCGACCGCGAGCAGCATGGCGTCGCACCCGTGACGCGCCGCGACGGTCAGGCCGACCGGGGCTTCGCCGGGTGCATGGCACGGCAAGGTGAGCGCACACCAGCCGAGGAAGTTCACGAGGGACGGATTGCGCAGGAGACGCGCGTTCATCAGCGCCGCCTGAACGCCCCCGCCCGCCACCGAGTGCAGCGCGGGTGCGATGACCGGCGCAGTGGGCATGAGCAGGCAGTCGTAGCGCCGGAGCGCGTGCTCGAGCGCGGCGGCTGCGCGCGACCGTCGCCGGCGCAGGCGCAGATACTCGAGCGCCGAGACCTCGGCGCCTGTCCTGAGCACGGCGAGCGTTTCGGCATCGAAGAGCGAGACGTGCCGCGCGAGCAGCGGACCGTGGCGCCGGTAGGCCTCGGCGGCGACGATGCCGCCGCTGATTCCCATGTAGTCGATCGCCCCGAGCGCCGGAAGCGGGCGCTCGACGATGACCGCCCCGGCGGCGGAGAGCGCCGCGAGGGCCCGCTGAAAGGCGGTTGCTACGCTGCGATCGAGCGCCTCGAGGAGCAGCGTACCCGGCACGCCGAGCACGAGCCCCTGCAACGGGAGCGGCGCGGGGCGCGCCGCGGGCGCGTCGGCGAGCACAGCGTCGAGCAGCGCGCAGCAATCGACCGAGGGCGCGAGCACGCCGACCGTGTCGTAAGAGGGCGCGAGCGGAATCATGCCGTCGCGCGGGATGCGTCCTGCCGTCGGCTTGAAGCCGACGAGTCCGCACAGCGCGGCGGGCACGCGCGCGGATCCGCCGGTGTCGGAGCACACGGCGGCTGCCGCCATCCCGTCGCTCACCGAAACCGCGGCGCCGGACGAGGAGCCGCCCGGAATGCGCCCGGCGCCGCGATCGAAGGGGTTGCGCGGCGTGCCGTGGTGCGGATTGAGGCCGAGCCCCGAGACTCCGAGCTCGGACATGTTCGACCGGCCGACGATCGCCGCGCCGGCGCGCCTCAATCGCGCGACGACCGCCGCATCGCGCCGCGGCGCGCCGCACAGCCGGAGCGCAATCGAACCGGCGGACGTGACTTCGTGTGCCACGTCGAACGAATCCTTGATCGAGATCGGGATGCCGGAGAGGGGTGGCGGCGCGCGGCCGGCGCGTCGCTCCGCGTCGGCCGCCCGGGCGCTTGCCCGCGCCGCCGTCGCGTAGACGCGGGTGAACGCCCTCGGTCCTTCCCCGGCAGCGGCCGCGGCGAGCGCGTCGTTCACGAGATCGGCGCTCGCGATCCCGCCATTGCGGATCGCGCCTGCGAGGTCCCGCAGCGTCGCCGCGCCCAGCACTTGCTCGTCGCCGAATCGCGGCAAGCGATGCTGGAGAGGAGTCGCTCTAGGCATGCCTACGTTGCCCGCCCGCCGGCGGCACCGCGCTTCGCAGCGCGTCGCGCCGGAGCCGCGGGCCGGCGGGTCTCGTCCGCGCGCGGATCGGCAGCGCCGACTTGCGCGGATTCGGCCTCGGGCGACCGGATCGCGATCGGATCGCTTGCCGGGAAAGTCAGGATCAATGCCGCATCGAGAGCGCGCTCTACACGGTCCGCGGGCGTTTCCATGACGGTTGCTCCTTTCGCTATGCTGATCCGGCCGCTCGCGCAGAGAGCCCTTTCTGCCTCCGCGCGCCGTGCACTCAGCCCTGCAAGGACGAGGGCAAGCCTCTGATACAGGGGGTCGCCGATGGGGGATGCTGCGCCGCTCAGCGCACGCCTTCGCGCCGCGACGCGCTCCTTCAAGTCCCGTTCGGCGTGTCGGAGTCGAACGACCACTTCCTGGAGTTCGGCGTCATCCGACATCCTCAAGGTGCTCCCGCGCTTTACCACGTTCGATCCTCGTTCCGCGAGGTCCGTGCGCACGCGAAGATGATGAGCGCTTTCGCGGGGAAAAGAAGTCCCTTCGCGTAACAACACCGTTTCCCGCCGGGGAACGCGGTGCTCGCGTTCGGGCGGCCGGGGCTGTGAAGGCGATCGCCCCGGGCGCAAGGCCGGTGCGTCGCGGCGGCACCGCATCGCCCGGAGCGCCGCCTGCACCGAGCTCGGGCCCGCCCGTCGCCAGCACGCGCCGGCGGCTACGAGCCGCGCGACGAGCGGCGCCCGATCCTCGGCTTGGCGCCCGCGACGTGCCGCAGCCCGGCGAGCGCCGGCATCAGCGCCTTCGGATCGGCGCTCTCGGAGTACACCGCGTAAGCCGGATACAGGAAGTCCGGCGCTCCGCGCACCAGCTTGAGCCGGCCGCTGCGCAGATGCGGCTGCACCGCGTTCAGGCGGAAATACCCAGAGCCGCCGGCCTTGAGGATGTACTGCAGGCCGAGCGGCCCGAGGCCGACGAAGGTGCCCGGGTTGGAGAGCTCCGGGAAGCTCAGGTTGTGGTGCGCGGCGAACTCCGGACCCCAGTCGACGAATACGTAGTCGCTCTGCCGCGCCGCCCGCCGCTTGCGCGTGGTCGTGACCAGGACGAGCTTCTCCTCCATCAGCCGCTCGATTCTCAGGCCGGGCCGGTGGTGGGGCGCGTACATGACCGCGATGTCGAGGATCCCCTCCGTGACCTGGTTCATCAGCCCCTCGGGCAGCCCGACCTGCGTGCGAATCGCGAGCTGCGGCGCGGTCTTGCGCATCCAGATCAGCCAGTCGAGGAGCAGCGGGTTCCACAGGCTGAGCTCGCCGCCGAGCGCGATCATCGCGTGCAATCCGGGCGGCACCGCCACCTGGTGCCGCGCGCGCTCCCAGACCTGGACCAGCGTCGGGGCGTAGCGCAGGAACTGCTCCCCGGCCGCGGTCAGGGACGCGCCCGCCTTGTTGCGCACGAAGAGCTTGCGGCCGAGCAGCGCCTCGAGCGTCCGCACGCGCACGCTCACCGCGGTCTGCGTGACGTGCAGCCGCTCGGCCGCGCGCACGAAGCTGCCGCTCGCGACGATCTCGAGAAAGGTGCGCGCCAGATTGATGTCCATTGCCGCCCTCGCGTCGCCGGCTTGATATGAGGATTCCTTCTTTGAAAGGCGATTTTATTTCGTTTTACTAGGGCATCGCGCGCGCGGAGAATCGAATGCACGTCCCACGACCAGGAAGGCTGAGATGGCACTCGAGTTTCCGGACCTGCCCTACGGCTACGAGGCGCTGGAGCCGCTCGTATCCGGCACCACGCTGAAGACCCATCACGGCAGACATCATCGCGCATACGTCGACAACGCCAACGCGCTCGTCCTCGGCACCGATCTCGCCGGGAAGACGCTCGAGGAGATCGTCAAGCGCTCGGCGCAGCGCGCCGCGACCGACCCGGCGATGATCGCCGTGTTCAACAACGCGGCCCAGGCCTGGAACCACGCGTTCTACTGGCGCTCGCTCACGCCGCGCGGCGGCCGCGAGCCGCAAGGCGCGCTCGGCAGGCGCATCGCCGCCGACTTCGGCGGCTACGCCGGGTTCGCGCAGGCGTTCAAGACCGCGGCGACGAAGCTCTTCGGCAGCGGCTGGGCGTGGCTGGTGGCCGACGGCGAGGTCCTGCGCATCCTCACCACCGCCAACGCCGACACTCCGATCGTGCAGGAGCGGCTCGCCCCGCTGCTCGTCGTCGACGTTTGGGAGCACGCCTACTATCTGGACCGTCAGGCGGACCGTGCGGCCTACGTGAGCGGGGTCGTCAACCACCTGCTCGACTGGGAGTTCGCGGCCGAGAACTACCGGAGGGCGGCGTCCGCGTCGCGGACCGCGCCTGCGACGGGGCCCGCACCGGCCGCCGCCGCGGCGGCCTGAGCTCGCGCCATGGCGATCGCGCTTCGCGGCCGCGCCGCCTCCGGAGACCGCGCCACGCGCGGCGGCGACGGGCGGGAGCGCCGCAGCGTCAGGCGGTTGCGACCCGCGACGCGCATCAATGCGCGCGGCGCGCGGCGTCCGGTCAGGATCAAGCGCGTCTACGAGCGGCCGGACGCGCGCGACGGCATGCGCGTCCTGGTCGATCGGCTGTGGCCGCGCGGCGTCAGCCACGATCGGGCGCTCGCCGACCTGTGGCTGAAGGAAGCGGCGCCGAGCGACGCGCTGCGCCGCTGGTACGGGCACGCTCCGGCGCGCTGGGAATCCTTCCGGCGCAAGTACCGGGCCGAGCTCGCCGCGCGCGCAGGGATCCTGCGCCTGCTCGACGATCTGCGCCGCCGCGAGCCGCTCACGCTGCTCTACGGCGCGCGCGACGTCGCGCGCAACAACGCGGTCGTGCTCCGCGAGGTCCTCGAGGAGAACCGGCCGGCCAGGGCGCGGCCGCACAACGAGGAGAGACGCCATGCGAGCGAAGGACGTCATGTCGACCCGGGTGACGAGCGTGTCGCCGGAGACGCCGGTGCGCGAGATCGCCGCGCTGTTGCGGCGCGAGCGGATCAGCGCGGTTCCGGTGATCGAGCACGGGCGGCTCGTCGGACTGGTGAGCGAGGCTGACCTCTTGCGCCGGCACGAGCTCGGCACCGAGCGCAGCCACGGGGCCGGCGCCCGGTTGCTCCGATTCATCGCCGCGGATCCGTCGCCCGACGACTACGTGAAGTCGCACGCGACCAGGGCACGTCACGTCATGACCCGCGGCGTGGTCTCGGTCGCCGAGGAGACGCCGCTCGCCGAGATCGTGCGCCTGCTCGAGTCGCGGCGCATCCGGCGCGTGCCCGTGGTCCGCGACGGGCGCGTGGTGGGCATCGTCAGCCGCGCCGACATCGTGCGCGCGCTGGCCGCGACCCTCCCGCAGGAGCGTGCGGAGTCGTGCGACGACGAGGCGATCCGCAGTCGGCTGCTCGCGGAGCTCGGCCGCCAGCGCTGGTGGCGGGCGCCGGTCTCCGACGTGAGCGTCAGTCAGGGCGTCGTCCATCTCTGGGGGTTGACCGAGACGCGCGCCGAGCGGCTGGCCGCGCACGTGGCCGCGGAGAACGTCCCGGGCGTCCGCGGCATCGAGGACCACCGGATCGTGTTCGCGGAAGCGCCCTGGAGCCTGTAGTGCTCGAGCGTCGCGGTGTCGCCGCGGCGGTCGCCGGCTGCGGGCTCTCCCGGCCACGCTTCGCCGCGACCGCGCTATCCTCCGTCCTGCGCCGCACGGAATCGGGCCCCGACATGCCGACGCACGAACGACCGCGGTTTCTCGATCTGCGCCGCGTCGCCTATCCGCCCGGTGCGATCGCGTCGATCGTCCACCGCATCACCGGCGTCCTGCTCGCGATCGCCGTCCCGTTCGCGGTGTACGCGTTCACCCGCTCGATCGCCGGACCCGAGGGCTTCGCCGAGGTCGCGGCGTGGCGCGAGGCGCTCGCCGTGCGGCTCGCGCTCGCGGCCCTGGTCGCCGCGTTCGCGTATCACCTGCTCGCCGGCGTGCGCCACCTGCTGCTGGACGCCGGCGTCGCCGCGTCGCTGCGCGCGGGCCGGCGCGGCGCCTGGCTCGTGCTCGCGGCCGGGGCGGCCGCGCTCGCCGCCGCCGTCGCGGTTCTGCTGCCATGAGGCTGCTCTCGGGGCTTCGCGCCTGGACCGTGCAGCGCGCCTCCGCGCTCTACATGCTCGGGTTCCTGGCCTGGCTCGCCGCCGCGCTGCTCGCCGCGCCGCCGGAGGGCTACGCGCAGTGGCGCGCCATGGTGGCCCGGCCGGCGGCGAGCGCCGCCTTCGCCTTGTTCTTCGCCGCGCTGCTCGCGCACGCGTGGGTCGGAGTGCGCGACGTCGTGCTCGACTACGTCCACGGCACCGTGCTGCGGGCGACGGTGCTCGCGCTCGCCGCCGGCGCGCTCCTCGCCGCGGGCGCCTGGGTCGCGCTCGCGCTCGCCGCGCTGCATTCGGGCGGAGCGGCGGCGTGAAGCTCTCGATCTACCGCTACGACCCGGAGCGCGACCGGCGCCCGCGCATGCAGGACTACGACGTCGCGCCGGCGCCGTCGGACCGGATGCTGCTCGACCTGCTGATCCGCGTGAAGGCGCTCGACGACAGTCTCGCGTTCCGGCGCTCGTGCCGCGAGGGCGTCTGCGGCTCCGACGGCATGAACATCAACGGGCGCAACGGCCTCGCCTGCATCACCCCGCTCGCCGGCCTGAAGGAGCCGGTCGAGGTGCGGCCGCTGCCCGGATTCCCGGTGATCCGCGACCTGGTCGTCGACATGACGCAGTTCTTCGCCCACTACCACTCGGTGAAGCCGTACCTGGTCAACGACGAGCCGCCGCCCGAGCGCGAGCGGCTGCAGAGCCCGCAGGAGCGCGCCGCGCTCGACGGGCTGTACGAGTGCATCCTGTGCGCCTGCTGCAGCGGCTTCTGCCCGCCGTACTGGTGGAACCCGGACAAGTACGTCGGACCGGCCGGGCTGCTGCAGGCCTACCGGTTCATCGCCGACAGCCGCGATCGCGCCACGCGCGAGCGGCTCGCGTTCCTGGACGACGTCTACCGACTCTACCGCTGCCGCACCATCATGAACTGCACCGAGGTCTGCCCCAAGAACCTGAGCCCCTCGCGCGCGATCGAACGCATCCGCGCGAAGCTGCTCGCCGACGGGCTCTGAGGCGCGGCGCCCGACCTTCGTCGCACCGGACCCGACCGACCGATTGGAGCGCAAGACATGGCCGAAAGAGAACTCTATCCCCACCCGACGCGCGAGCTTGCGACCAGGCGCGCCGCGCTCGCGCCCGAGACCGAGGCGGCGTTCAAGGCGTTCAACGAGCGCGTGTTCGCGCCGGGCGCGCTGCCGACGAAGACGAAGCAGCTGATCGCGGTGGCGGTGGGCCACGTCACCCAGTGCCCGTACTGCATTCGCGGCCACACCAGGGCGGCGCTGCGCGCCGGCGCGTCGCGCGAGGAGCTGATGGAGGCGATCTGGGTCGCCGCGGAGATGCGGGCGGGCGGCGCCTACGCACACTCGGCGCTGGCGCTCGCCGCGATGGACGAGCTGGACGCGCCGCGGCACGGCTAGGCCGGCCGCACCGCGAGCGGCGCAGCCATGGCAAGCGAGCGCGGGCGCATCGCCTTCCTGCTCGAGCGCGACGGGCCGGCCGCGACCGCCGCGGGGGTGGCGCGCACGCTGCGGATCTACCGGCGCGCGGTGCTTGCGCGCAGCGGGTATGCGCGCGAGTACCGGCGCGTCCTGATCGAGGCCTACCGGGAGTTCAAGCGCTGGCTGGCGCGGCGGTCGCGGGGCGAGTGACGATGCGCCGGCGCCGCCGCCCCGGCGATCGCGCTTGGGAGAGCGCGGAAGAGCGCCGCTTCGCTCACTGCGGCGGAAACCATCGGACCGGAGAAGCGACGTGACCATGCTCGCGCCGAGGATGCCGACGCGCGAGGGCGACGACCTCGCGCTCGCCCGCGCCGTCGCGCGAGGCGATCTCGGCGCCTTCGAGGAGATCATGCGGCGGCACAACCGCATGCTCTACCGCGCCGCGCGCGCCATCCTGCGCGACGATGCCGAAGCCGAGGACTGCCTCCAGGCGGCCTATCTGCTCGCCTACCAGTCGATCGACGCGTTCGCGGGGCGCGCGAAGCTCTCCACGTGGCTCGCGCGGATCGTCGTCAACGAGGCGCTCGGGCGCAAGCGGCGCGCCGCACGGCAGGGGGTCATGATCGCGCTCGACGCCGCGGCGGGCGGCGCGCGCGCGCCGGGCGGCGCGTTCGCCGCGCTCGCCGCCGACACGCCGGGGCCCGAGACCGAGGCGCTGCGCGGCGCGCACGCCGCGCTGATCGAGCGGCGCATCGACGCGCTGCCGGAAGGGTTCCGTGAGGTGTTCGTCCTGCGCGCGCTCGAGGAGCTCTCGGTCGGGGAGACCGCCGCCGTGCTCGATATCGAGGCGACGACCGTGCGCACCCGCTACTGCCGCGCGCGCAGCATGCTGCGCGATTCGCTCGCGCGCGAGCCCGACCTCGCGCGCGACGGGGCGTTCGCGTTCGCTGGCGCGCGCTGCGACCGCAGCGTCGCCGGCGTGCTCGCGCGGCTCGCGCCCGCGCCACGGCCGCGCGACGCGGGCCGCGCGCGCAAACCCGACGGCGGACGCCCCGCCCGGCAGGACCGCGCGGCTACGCCGCCGGGATGCCGGCGGCCTTGAACGCCTGCGCGAGCGCTTCGGGCGTGTACTTGCGGATCTCCTTCAGCGAGTGCAGCTGCTCCTTGTCGCAGCTCGGGCACCTGTACACCGGCATCGTGAGCTCGACGCGGAACGGGCTCAGATCGGCGAGCGCGACGTCCACCGTGAACGTGTGCCGGTGGTCGGGCTGCGGGGCGAGCTCGGCGCCGCACCCGGCGCAGTGATAGTGCTTGACGAGCAGGCCTTTTTCCTCGCCGGCCGGCAGCCTCGCTTCGTCCTCGTCGATCAGGTGCTCGACGAGCCGGAGCGGGAACTCCGGGTGCACGAACTGGCGATGACCGCGCGCGCACGCGGCAACGGGCATCTCCTTCACCGCGATGGTAAGGGTCTTCGCCTCGCCGGCGGCGGCGTCGACCGCGGTGATCTCCGTCTCACTTCGGCATTGGATGCAGCGTCTCGGCCTCATCGTTCGCCTCCTTCCCGGCGGGTGCATTGTGCGCCGCACGATGGCCGGCGGCGCGCACCCCGACAAGGTTGGACAGTCCTCGCCCCGAGGGTTCACGCTTTCGTCGACCTGCAGGCGACGCGCGCTCGTCTGCGCGCCGGATGGTCGTGTGGTGGGGCTCGGCGGGCGCCCGCGCGCGTCAGGCGAGCGCTTGGCGCACGATGTCCTGCGCCTCGGCGACGATCGCGGCGAGATGCGCTTCGCTCTCGAAGCTCTCCGCGTAGAGCTTGTAGATGTCCTCGGTCCCGGACGGGCGCGCCGCGAACCAGCCCGTTTCGGTCACGACCTTGAGGCCGCCGATTTCGGCGTCGTTCGCCGGCGCGCGCGTCATGCGAGCGACGATCGGCTGCCCGGCCAGCCGGTCGGCCCGCACGTCCTGCGGCGCGAGCTTCTTCAGCCGGCTCTTCTGCGCCGGGGTCGCCGGCGCGTCGATGCGGGTGTAGAACGGCGCGCCGTGGCGCGCGGCGAGCGCGCGGTAGTACTCGCCGGGGTCCTGTCCGGTCACCGCGGTGATCTCGGCGGCGAGCAGCCCGAGGATCAGTCCGTCCTTGTCGGTGACCCAGGGCGTGCCGTCGCGCCGCAGGAAGCTCGCGCCCGCGCTCTCCTCGCCCGCGAAGCAGACGCTCGCATCGGCGAGGCCCGGTGCGAACCACTTGAAACCGACCGGCATCTCGGCCAGCCGGAAGCCGCGCGCGGCGACCACGCGGTCGATCATGCTCGACGAGACGAGCGTCTTGCCGACCGCGGCCGCGCGCGGCCAGTCCGGGCGGTGCGCGAGCAGGTAGTCGATCGCGACCGCGAGATAGTGGTTCGGGTTGAGCAGGCCGGCCGAGCGCGTCACGATGCCGTGGCGGTCGGCGTCCGCGTCGTTGCCCCACGCTACCGCGAAGCGGTCCTTCAGCGCGACCAGGCCCGCCATCGCGTACGGGCTCGAGCAGTCCATGCGGATCTTGCCGTCGTGGTCGAGCGTCATGAAGCCGAAGGCCGGGTCGACCGCGGGATTCACGACCTCCAGGTCGAGCCCGTAGGCTTGCGCGATCGGCTGCCAGTACGCGACCGCCGAGCCGCCGAGCGGGTCGACGCCGAGCTTGAGGCCGGCGCGGCGGATCGCCGCCATGTCGATCACCGCCTCCAGGTCGGCGACGTACGGGCCGACGAAGTCGTACTGCTCGACGTCGGGCGCGGCGAGCGCCCGAGCGTAGGACAGCCGCCGCACGGCGCGGTCGCCTTCGGCGAGCAGCTCGTTCGCGCGCCGCTCGATCCATCCGGTCGCGTCGGTGTCGGCGGGGCCGCCGTGCGGCGGGTTGTACTTGATACCGCCGTCGGGCGGCGGATTGTGCGAGGGCGTCACCACCAGCCCGTCGGCGAGCCCACGCGCGCGGCCGCGGTTCGCCGTCACGATCGCGTGCGAGACCACCGGCGTCGGCGTGAATCCGTCGCCGCGCTGCAGGCGCACGCGCACGCCGTGCGCGGCCAGCACCTCGAGCGCCGCGCGCTCGGCCGGGCGGGAGAGGGCGTGGGTGTCCTTGCCCATGAAGAGCGGGCCGTCGATGCCCTGCGCGGCGCGGTACTCGCACACCGCCTGGACGATCGCGTGGATGTGGGCCTCGTTGAAGCTCCCGGCGAGCGCCGTTCCGCGATGCCCGCTGGTGCCGAACGCGACGCGCTCGCCGGGCACGGCCGGGTCGGGGCGCCTTTCGTAGAACGCCCGCTCGAGCGCTGCGACGTCGATCAGGGATTCCGGCGGCGCCGGCTTGCCGGCCAGGCGATGAATGCTCATACGTGGTATAGACTAACCGCATCCGGCGCGTTCGTCACCGCGCGACGAAATCCTGCGCCGCTGCGCGAACCCGCGCGCAGGCGCCGTGGTCCATCGCCCGGGGCGCTTTCCACGCGCCGTCGTCGGAACATTCCCGCGCCGCACGCCCGGCGGCGCCACGTCGAGAGGACACGATGGCAGATTCAACCGGCACCGCATCCCGTAACCCGTTCCGCGAGCTCGCCGCGCACGGCCAGTCGATCTGGCTCGACTACATCCGGCGCGACCTCATCACGAGCGGCGAGCTCGCGCAGCTCGCCGCCGAGGGGCTCGGCGGCCTCACCTCGAACCCGGCGATCTTCGAGAAGGCGATCGCCGGCAGCGCCGAGTACGACGATCTGCTCGAGCCGCTCTCCGGCCAGGGCCGGCAGCCGCAGGCGATCTTCGAGGCGCTCGCGATCCGGGACATCCGCGACGCCGCCGACGTGTTCGCCGGCCGCTACGCCGACACCGGCGGGCGCGACGGCTACGTGAGCCTGGAAGTGTCGCCGCGGCTCGCGCGCGACGCGCAGGGCACGATCGTCGAGGCGCGCCGCCTGTGGCGCGCGGTGGACCGCCCCAACCTGATGATCAAGGTGCCCGCGACGCCCGAGGGGCTGCCGGCGATCCGCGCGCTGCTCGACGAGGGGATCAACGTGAACGTCACGCTGCTCTTCTCGTGCGAGGTCTACGCCCGGGTCGCCGAGGCGCACGCCGCGGCGCTCGAGGCGCGCGCCGCGCGCGGCGCCGACGTGTCGCGCGTCGCGAGCGTGGCGAGCTTCTTCGTGAGCCGCATCGACACGGCGGTCGACGCGCTGATCGGCAAGCGCGCCGCCTCGAGCGCGCGGCTCGACGAGCAGCCGGCGCTCGCCGCGCTGCTCGGCCGCGCCGCGATCGCGAGCGCCCGGCTCGCCTACCGGCACTATCTCGCGCACGTGGGCACCGCGCGCTGGCAGGCGCTCGCGGCGCGCGGCGCGCAGCCCCAGCGGCTGCTGTGGGCAAGCACCAGCACCAAGAACCCGGACTATCGCGACGTGGTGTACGTCGAGGAGCTGATCGGGCCGTATACGGTCAACACGGTGCCGCCGGCGACGCTCGCGGCGTTTCGCGACCACGGGCGCGCGCGCACCAGCCTCACCGAGGCGCCGGCGGCGGCGGCCGACGTGCTCACCGCCCTCGGCGATCTCGGCATCGACATTCGCAAGGTGACCGACGCGCTGCTGGAGGACGGGGTGCGCCTCTTCGCCGAGGCGTTCGACAAGCTGCTCGCCGCGATCGCGGAAAAGGCGCGTCGCGCCGCCTGACCCGGGGCTTGACCTCGATCAAAGGGCGCCGCAACGCGTCGCCTAAGGTAACCTCAAGCCGATCGAACCAGGGTGGACGGCGCGCCGGTCGCGCCGGAACGGCAACAGGAGGAGCGTCATGTCGTCGTCCGAGCAGGAGTGCATCCATCTCGGCTATTGCCCCTACAAGCAGGAGCCCGGCGGCCCGCCGGCCGGCCAGCTCGTGCGGCAGACGGTGGCGTACGTCCTCGCCGGCGGCCGCGGCACGCGCCTCGGCGAGCTCACCGACTGGCGCTCCAAGCCGGCGGTGCCGTTCGGCGGCAAGTTCCGCATCATCGACTTCACGCTCTCGAACTGCGTCAACTCCGGCATCCGCCGGGTGGCGATCGCGACGCAGTACAAGGCGCAGAGCCTTATCCGGCACGTCCAGCGCGGCTGGTCGTTCCTCGACGGCCGCTTCAACGAGTTCATCGAGCTGCTGCCGGCGCAGCAGCGCATCACCGCCGACTGGTACAAGGGGACCGCAGACGCGGTGTTCCAGAATCTCGATTTCCTGCGCCGCCAGAACCCGCGCTACGTGCTCGTCCTCGCCGGCGACCACGTCTACAAGATGGACTACGGCAAGATGCTCGCCGAGCACGCCCTGCGCCAGGCCGACATGACGGTGGGCTGCGTCGAGGCGCCGGTGTCGGAGGCGGCGCGCCAGCTCGGCGTCATGGCGGTCGACGAGGACTTCCGCGTCGTCGGGTTCCAGGAGAAGCCGGCCGAGCCGCGGCCGATCCCGGGCCGCCCGGACACCGCGCTCGGCAGCATGGGCATCTACGTGTTCAACGCCTCGTTCCTGTACGAGCAGCTGATCCGCGACGCGGACGACCGCAAGTCCGGGCACGACTTCGGCCACGACCTGATCCCGTACCTGATCGACCGCGGCTACCGCGTCTACGCGCATCGCCTCGCCGACAGCTGCGTGCAGGTGGCCGAGGGACGGCCGTACTGGCGCGACGTCGGCACGGTGGACGCGTACTGGGAGGCCAACCTCGAGCTGACGCGCGTCTCGCCGGCGCTGGACCTCTACGACGAGAACTGGCCGATCTGGACCTACCAGGAGCAGCTGCCGCCGGCGAAGTTCATCTTCGACGACGAGGGGCGGCGCGGCGCGGCGATCGACTCGATGGTCTCGGGTGGCTGCATCATCTCCGGCTCGACCGTGCGGCGCTCGCTGCTCTTCTCGAGCGTGCGCGTGAACAGCTACTGCACCGTCGAGGACACCGTGATCCTGCCGCAGGTCGACGTCGGGCGCCACTCGGTGCTCAAGCGCGTGGTGGTCGACAAGTACTGCAAGATCCCGCCCGGGCTCCAGGTCGGCGTCGACCCGGTCGAGGACCGCAAGCGCTTCCACGTCACCGACAAGGGCGTCACGCTGATCGCCCCGGAGATGCTCGGACAGGTCGTGCATCACCTGCGCTAGCCGGCGGGTGGTTCGCGCGCAGCGCTTCTCCTCCCTCCCAAGGAGCAACCGTGTTCGGTTATCTCTCTTGGAAGTTGGGAGTCCAGAGGGTG
>JAHDYJ010000011.1:0-11089 GCA_023383795.1 Burkholderiales bacterium
GACAGCGGCCCGTTCGGCGCCGCCGCGGCCGCCGCGGGCGACGGCGTGTACGTCGTCGAGCGGGCCCCGTTCCGCGCGCCGGGCGTCTACCCGCTCGTCTTCACGGTCCGCGCCGGCGACGCTACCGATCTGCTGCACGGACTGCTCGAAGTCCCGCCGCAAGTCGACGAGACGGCCTCGCGCACGCGCAGCGCCGGCCCGTGGGCGCTCGCCTCCGGCGGGCTCGTGGCGGCCGGCGTGGCCGGCTGGGCGTGGAAGCGGCGCAATCGGCCGCAGCAAGGAGCTTGAATCATGCGAACGATCCACTCCGTGCTTGCCGCTGCCGTGGCCGCGGCATTCATCGCGACCGCGGCGCTTGCGCACAACGGCGAAGACCATTCGGCGCCGAAGGGCGACGCCAAGGCGGCAGCGACGCCGCCGGCAGCAGGCGGCGCCGACCGGGCCGCCGCGCACCGGCTGTCCGACGGCAGCGCGTTCGTGCCGAAGCGCATCCAGCACCAGCTCGGCATCCGCACAGTGGTCGCCGCGCGGAGCGAGCTCGCGCGCACGTTCGAGCTGGCGGGGCGCGTCGTCGCCGACCCGAACGCCGGCGGCGTCGTGCAGGCGAGCCAGCCTGGCCGCATCGAGCCCGGACCGCAGGGGCTGCCGATGCTCGGCCAGCGCGTCGCCAAGGGTCAGGTGCTCGGCTACGTCAACCCGGTCGTGGGAAATCTCGACCGCTTCAACCAGCAGGCGCGGCTCGCCGAGCTCGCCTCGCGCCGCGAGCTCGCCGCCCGGCAGCTCGCGCGCTACGAGAGCCTCGAGGGCAGCATCCCGCGCAAGGACCTCGAGGCGGCGCGCCTCGAGCTGCAGAGCCTCGATGCGCGGCGCGCCGCGCTCGCTGCGAGCCTCGCGACCCGCGAGCCGCTCGTCGCGCCGGTCGCCGGCGTGGTGAGCGCCGCCCATGCGACGGCCGGCCAGGTCGTCGAGGCGCGCGACGTCCTCTTCGAGATCGTGGATCCGGCGCGGTTGATGGTCGAGGCGCTCGCGCACGACGCGCGGATCGCCGCGGACATCGCCGATGCGGCCGCCGCGGTCGGCACGCAGACCGTGGCGCTCGCGTTCGTGGGCGGCGGCCAGCAGCTGCGCGAGCAGGCGCTGCCGCTGCTCTTTCGCGTGGCGCCCCCGGCACCGCCGCTCGCGGTCGGCCAGCCGATCAAGATCGCCGCACGCACGAAAGCGCGGGTGGCGGGGGCGCGGCTCCCGGCCGCCGCGGTCGTGCGCAACGGCGCCGGCGAGGCGGTGGTCTGGATCCACGACTCGGCCGAGCGGTTCTTCCCGAAGCGCGTGCAGCACGTGCCGCTCGATGCGGCGTCGGTGGCCGTCGTCGACGGCGTCGACGACGGCGATCGCGTCGTCGTGCTCGGCGCCGCCGCGCTCGCCCAGGTGAGGTAGGCCATGTTCGCGGCAATCGTCAATGCGAGCCTGCGCCAGCGGCTGCTCGTGGTGGCCGTATCGGTCCTGCTCGTCGTGTACGGGATGCTCACGCTCCGGACCATGCCGGTCGACGTGTTTCCCGATCTCAACCGGCCGACGGTGACGCTGATGACCGAGGCGGGCGGCATGGCGCCCGAGGAGGTCGAGCAGCTCGTCACCTTCCCGATCGAGACGACGATGAACGGCATGGCCGGCGTCACGCGCGTGCGCTCGGTCTCGGGGGTGGGCCTTTCGATCGTGTTCGTCGAGTTCGAGTGGGGCTCGGACATCTTCCTCAACCGCATGCAGGTGGCCGAGCGGCTCGCGCTGGTGCGCGAGCAGCTGCCGCAGGGCGTGACCGCGCAGATGGGCCCGATCTCGTCGATCATGGGCGAGATCATGCTGATCGCGCTGCCCGCCGACCCGGCGCAGGCGAGCCCGATGGCCGCGCGCGAGTACGCCGACTGGGTGCTGCGGCCGCGGCTGCTCACCATCCCGGGGATCGCGCAGGTGATCCCGATCGGCGGCGAGGTCAGGCAGTACCGCGTCGAGCCCGACACCGCGCAGATGCGCGCGCTCGGCATCACAATGGAGGCGCTCGATGCCGCCCTCACCGGGTTCGCGGCGAACACCGCGGGCGGATTCCTTGAGGCGAATGCGCGCGAGTACCTGATCCGGCAGGTCGGCCGCACCACGCGCATCGAGGACCTCGCGAACCTGGCGGTCGGCGCGCGGAACGGCCAGCCGATCCTGCTCAAGCAGATCGCCGAGGTGCGGATCGCCCCCGCGCTCAAGCGCGGCGATGCCGGCTTCAACGCCAAGCCCGCGGTCATCCTCTCGGTGCAGAAGCAGCCGGCGTCCGACACGGTGGCGCTCACGCGCGCGGTCGAGGCGGCGCTCGCCGAGCTCGGGCGCAGCCTGCCGGTGGGGCTTGCCGCGCCCGAGATCCTGTTCAAGCAGGCCGAATTCATCGAGCATTCGATCGCGAACGTCGAGGAGGCGCTGCGCGACGGCGCGATCATGGTGGCGGTGATCCTGTTCCTGTTCCTGCTCAACTTCCGCACCACGTTCATCTCGCTCACCGCGATCCCGGTCTCGATCCTGGTCACCGCGCTCGTGTTCCGCTACTTCGGCCTGTCGATCAACACGATGACGCTCGGCGGGCTGGCGATCGCGATCGGCGAGCTGGTCGACGACGCCGTGGTCGGGGTCGAGAACGTGCTGCGGCGGCTGCGCGGCAATCGCGCCGCGGCCTCGCCGCGCCCGGTGCTGGAGGTGATCGCAGCCGCGACGCTCGAAGTGCGCTCGGCGATCGTGTACGCGACGATGATCATCGTGCTCGTGTTCGTCCCGCTGTTCGCGCTGCCGGGGATCGAGGGGCGGCTGTTCACGCCGCTCGGGATCGCCTACATCGTCTCGATCCTCGCCAGCATGCTCGTGTCGGTGACGCTCACGCCGGTGCTCGCCTACTACCTGCTCGCGCGCGAGCGCGCCGCCGCGCCGCAGGACGCCGCCCCGCACGCACCGGCGCCGGTCGCAGGACTCGCGCGCCAAGCCGGCGTGCTGCGCCTCTTCGGCGCCTCGCGGGACCTCCTCGACGAGGGCGACGGCGCGTTCGTGCGCTGGCTCAAGGCCTGGGATGCGAAGCTCCTCGCCTGGTCGTTCGGGCGCGCGCGGACGCTCGTCGCAGCCGCGGCGCTCGCGGTCGTGCTCGCGGCCGCGGCGGTGCCCCTCTTCCCGCGCTCGTTCCTGCCGCCGTTCAACGAGGGGACGTTCACGGTCAACGTGCTGCTCAACCCCGGCGCGAGCCTCTCCGAGTCGAATCGGATCGGCGCGGCCGCCGAGCGGCTCCTGCTCGAAGTCCCGGAGGTGGCGAAAGTGGGCCGGCGGACCGGCCGCGCCGAGCTCGACGAGCACGCCGAGGGCGTGCACTACACCGAGATCGATGTGGACGTGCGGCCGTCGGCGCGCACCCGCGAGGAGATCATCGCCGACCTGCGCGAGCGGCTCGCGGTGCTGCCGGTGGCGACGAACGTCGGCCAGCCGATCTCGCACCGGCTCGACCACCTGCTCTCGGGGGTGCGCGCGCAGATCGCGCTCAAGATCTTCGGCGACGATCTCGACACGCTGCGCGCGCTCGCGGCCGAGCTGCGCGATCGCCTCGGGGCGGTGCCCGGCATCACCGACCTGCAGATCGAGAAGCAGGTGCTGATCCCGCAGCTCAAGGTGCGGCTCGACTACGACGCGGCCGCGCGCTACGGGGTCGCCCCGGGCGCGGTGCTGCGCGGCGTCGAGATGCTGGTCGGCGGCGAGCGCCTCGGGCAGATCATCGAGGGCAACCGGCGCTTCGACCTCGTCGTGCGGGTGCCCGACGCGGCGCGCGGGGCGCAGGGACTCGCGAACCTGCTGATCGAGACGCCGGGCGGCCGCGTGCCGCTCGCGCTGCTCGCCACGATCGAGGAGGCCGAGGGCCCGAACCAGATCAGCCGCGACAACAGCCGGCGCCGGATCGTGATCTCGGCCAACACCGACGGGCGCGACCTCTCCGGCGTGATCGCCGCAGTGCGCGCCGAGATCGCCGCGCGCCCGCTTCCCGAGGGCTACTTCACGACGCTCGAGGGGCAGTTCCAGGCGCAGGAGGACGCAACGCGCCTGATCGCGTGGCTCTCGCTCGTGTCGCTCGCGATGATCTTCCTGGTGCTCTACAGCCGCTACCGCTCCACCGCGCTCGCGCTGATGATCATGGGCAACATCCCGCTCGCGCTGGTGGGCAGCGTGGTCGGGCTGTGGATCTCGGGCCAGCCGCTCTCGGTGGCGGCGCTGGTCGGCTTCATCACGCTCGCCGGCATCAGCACGCGCAACGGCATCCTGAAGATCTCGCACTACATCAACCTGTGCGCCTTCGAGGGCGAGCGCTTCGGCGAGAAGATGATCGTGCGCGGCTCGCTCGAGCGGCTGACGCCGGTGCTGATGACCGCGCTCGTTGCGGCGTTCGCACTGGTGCCGCTCCTGCTCGCGGCCGACGCACCCGGCAAGGAGATCCTGCACCCGGTCGCGGTGGTGATCTTCAGCGGGCTGGTGAGCTCGACGCTGCTCGACACAATCGTCACGCCGGTCATGTTCTGGCTGTGGGGCCGCAAGCCGCTCGAGCGGCTGCTCGCGACCCGCACGGCCGAGGCCTTCTGATCCGACACATACACGGAGCGAAGCAAAGATGAAGCTCTCCAGTCTTGCCGTTGCGATCGCGGCGCTCGCGCTCGCGGGCGCGGCGGTCGCCCATACCGACGAGTACCTCGACACCGTGCAGGCGCCCAACGGCGGACAGCTGCGGATGGCGGGGTCGTATCACTACGAGCTCGTGGTCGGCGCCGAGGGCGCGGGCGCGCAGGAGCGCACGCTCGTCGTCTACGTCACCGACCACGGCGACGCCAAGCTCGACACCGCCGGCGCCGAAGGCGGCGTGGTGATCCTGTCGCAGGGCAAGAAGACCAAGGCGGACCTGCGGCCCGACGGCGAGAACCGCCTCAGGGGCGTCGCGACGTTCGCGCCGGCGCCCGACATGAAGGTGGTGGTGGCGGTCCGGCTCGCCGGGCAGCCGCCGGCGCAGGCGCGGTTCGTGCCCCTCAAGCCGAGGCCGGCGCCTGCGGCCCGCTGATCGGCGGTGTGCCGCAATACCCGTAGCGGCCTCCGGGAACTCGCCGGCGGGTAGGCAGTCTAGGCCTATTGTTGCTATGATCCGCCGCCGCGCCTGATCCGCCGGACCCATTGATGCGCAGATTCGTCCTCCTGATGCTGCTCGCGTGGCTGCCGATCCAGGCGGCGGCGATGCCGTGGCTCGCGTTCAAGTGCGAGCAGCACGAGGCGGTCGTGCACGTGCATGCCTCCGCGGGCGGCCTCGGCCATCACGCGTCGGGTGCCGGCGACACCTCGCAGAACGGCGCCGAGGGCGGCACGATCTCCGGCGTACACACCTGCTGCCACCATTTCCCCGGCGCCGCGGCCGGGCTGCCGCAGCCCGCCGCGGCTGAGCTCGCGTTCGGCGTCGAGCCGCGGCCGCTGGCGCACGCCTTCAGCTTCTTCCCCGAACCGCTCAAGCGCCCCCCGCTCGGCGCCCTCGTCTGACCGCCGCATGCGGACGACGGGGCTCGACCCCGTTGCCCGCGCGCGGAGCCGTCCTGCGCGCAGTCCCTGCGCGCTGCTCAGCCGACGAGGATCGACATGACCAGGACACTGGCGCTGGCCGCTGCGGCCATCGCATTGATTGCCGGCGGGGCGCACGCCCAGACCCGGCCCAAGCCCGACGACCCGACCGTGCCCGTCGCTCCGGTGACGTATGCCTCGCCGTTCGACGGCTACCGCACGCATGCCGACGAGCCGATCGCCTCCTGGGGGGAGGTCAACGACGAGGTGGGCCGCGTGGGCGGTCACGTCGGCGTGCTGCGCGCGGAGGAGCGCGACGCCGCGCAACCGGCGGCCGCGACGGCGCCGTCGACGCCTTCCGCCCACACCATGCCGCCCGGCATGCACTCGGGCGGGCACGCGAAATGAACATGACCGGGAGCGAACGGATGACCAACGCACGGGCGAGCCGCCGTCACCCAGCGCCCCCGCGTCGGCGGACCGCCTTGCTCGCCGTCTGCGCGACGCTCGTGCTGGCGGGCTGCGCGACCTTCAGCGAAGACGGCGGCTTCGGCGAGGTGCAGGGCATCGCGCAGGCGCGCCTCGGCGCCGAAGCGAGGTGGCTGCGCAACGACGCGGACGAGGACGCCGCGCGGGCGCGGGTGAAGGCGCTGCTCGCGAGGCCGCTCTCGGCGGACGACGCCGTCCAGCTCGCGCTGCTGAACAACCGCGGATTGCAGGCGTCCTACGCCGAGCTCGGCGTCGCCGAGGCCGACCTGGTGCAGGCCGGGCGGATCGCCAACCCGTCGTTCGGCTACATGCGCGTGCGCGGCGACGGCGAGGTCGAGATCGAGCGGGCGCTCGTGTTCAGCGTCTTCCAGATCGCGACGATGCCGCTCGCGACGAAGATCACCCGGCAGCGCTTCGAGCAGGTGAAACTTGCGGTCGCGGCCGAGATGCTGGGCGTGGCCGCCGAGACGCGCCGCGCGTACTACAGCGCGGTCGCGGCGCAGGAGGCGATCCGTTACTTCGAGCAGGTCAAGGAGTCCGCCGAGGCGGGTGCCGAGCTCGCCCGGCGGATGTTCGGCGCGGGCAATTTCAGCGCGCTCCAGCGCGCGCGCGAGCAGGCGTTCTACGCCGACGCGGTGGCGCAGCTCGCCCGCGCGCGGCAGACCGCGACGGCCGAGCGCGAGCGGCTCACCCGGCTCATGGGGCTGTGGGGCGAGCACATCGCGTTCAAGCTTCCCGATCGACTGCCCGAGCTGCCGAAGGCGCCGACCGAGCTGCGCGACGCCGAGCAGACGGCGATGCGCACACGGCTGGACATCCAGGCCTCGCGGCGCGATCTCGACGCGCTCGCCGAGTCGCTCGGCCTCACGAAGGCGACGCGCTTCGTCAACGCGCTGGACGTCGGGCCGGCACAGGTGCGCGAGGCGCACGCGGTGCTGAACGGCTTCGAGCTGCGGCTGGAGATCCCGATCTTCGACTGGGGCCAGGCGCGCGTGGCGCGCGCCGAAGCGCTCTACATGCAGGCGGCGAACCGCACCGCCGAGACCGCGATCAACGCGCGCTCCGAAGTCCGCGAAGCGTACGCGGCGTACCGCACCACGTACGATCTCGCACGGCACTACCGCGACGAGATCGTCCCGCTGCGCAAGCGGATCTCGGAGGAGAACCTGCTGCGCTACAACGGCATGCTGATCGGCGTGTTCGAGCTGCTCGCCGACGCGCGCGAGAGCGTCGCCGCCGTCAACGCCGCGATCGAGGCGACCCGCGATTTCTGGCTCGCCGAGGCGGACCTGCAGGCCGCGCAGGACGGTGCGGCGGCGGGCATGCGCAAGGCGACGCGCGCTGCGCCTGCGATGGCGGTCGGTGGACCGAAGCCACACTGACGATGAACGCTGGAGACACGGCATGAACACGCGACGCAGGTTTCTCGGCGGGGCCGCGGCCGCCGCGCTCGGCGCGGGGCTGATCTCGCGCGTCGGCGCGGCATCGCTGCCCGAGGCGCCGACCATGGACAAGGCCACGATGCAGCCGCCGCTCGCGCCGCCGAGCGGCCGGCCCTACCAGCCGGTGGCGACGCTGAACGGCTGGACGCTGCCGTGGCGCATGAAGGACGGCTGGAAGGAGGTTCACCTGGTCGCCGAGCCGGTGGTGCGCGAGATCGCGCCAGGCATGAAGGCGAACCTGTGGGGCTACAACGGCCAGTCGCCCGGCCCGACGATCGAGTGCGTCGAGGGCGACAAGGTGAGGATCTTCGTCACCAACCGGCTCCCCGAGCACACCACGATCCACTGGCACGGGATCCTCCTGCCGAGCGGGATGGACGGCGTGGGCGGGCTCACGCAGCCGCAGATCCCGTCGGGCAAGACATTCGTCTACGAGTTCGCGGTGAAGAAGTCGGGCACCTTCATGTACCACCCGCACGCCGACGAGATGGTGCAGATGGCGATGGGCATGCACGGGTTCCTCGTCGTGCACCCGAAGAACCCGGCCTTCCGCCGCGTCGACCGCGACTTCGTGTTCCTGCTGAACGCCTTCGACATCGAGCCGGGCGCGCGCACGCCGAAGGTGAACACGATGCTCGACTTCAACCTCTGGTGCTGGAACACGCGCGTCTTCCCGGGGATCGATCCGCTGGTCGTGCGCAAGGGCGACCGCGTGCGCATCCGCATCGGCAACCTGACGATGACGAACCACCCGATCCACCTGCACGGCTACGAGTTCGTGGTGTCCGGCACCGACGGCGGCTGGGTGCGCCCGGAGGCGCAGTGGCCGGAGGTCACGGTGGACATCGCGGTGGGGCAGATGCGCGCGATCGAATTCGTCGCCGACGCGCCGGGCGACTGGGCGTTCCACTGCCACAAGTCGCACCACACGATGAACGCGATGGGGCACGACGTGCCGACGATGATCGGCGTCGACCACCGCGGCATCGCGCGCAAGGTGATGAACGTCGTGCCCGACTACATGGTGATGGGCGAGCGCGGCATGGCCGACATGGGCGAGATGGAGATGCCGCTGCCGGACAACACGCTGCCGATGATGACCGGCACCGGCCCGTTCGGCCCGATCGAGATGGGCGGCATGTTCACCGTCGTGAAGGTGCGCGAGAGGCTCGCGCGCGACGACTACGCCGATCCGGGCTGGTACAAGCATCCGCCCGGCACGGTCGCCTACGAGTGGACCGGTGAGCTGCCGAAACCCGCCCGCGCCGAGGCGGTCCACCCTGATCCGAAGGCGCTGACGGTCCGCCGTCGCGGCGGCCATTCCGGCCACTGACGGCAACAATCCTGGAGACACGTGAATGAAACGCGAACTGTTGCTCTCGCTCGTCCTTGCGGCTGCGCCGCTCTACGCGTTCGCGCACGGCGACGGCCACGCGAACAAGAAGGCGGCCGCGAAGCCCGCCGGGCCGGTCGAGCCGACGCCGTTCGGACAGGCCGGCGATCCGAAGCAGGTCACGCGCACCGTCCGGGTCGAGATGTCCGACCGGATGCGCTTCGTGCCCGATGCGATCACCGTCAAGCGCGGCGAGACCGTGAAGTTCGTAGTCCGGAACTCGGGCAAGGTGCTGCACGAGATGGTGCTCGGCACGATGGACCACCTGAAGGAGCATTACGAGCTGATGAAGAAGTTTCCCGGCATGGAGCACGACGAGCCGCACCAGGCGCACGTCGATCCCGGCAGGCAGGGCGAGATCGTCTGGCAGTTCACCAACGCCGGCGAGTTCTACTACGGGTGCCTGATCCCGGGCCACTTCGACGCCGGCATGATCGGGAAGGTGACGGTGAAGTGATGCGGCGCCCCGCGGGGCGACCGCGCGATGACCAGACCAAGAGAAAGGGAAGACCGATGAAGCAGAAGTTGATATCGCTTGCCCTGACGGCCGCCCTCGGCGCTTTCGCAGGCCTCGCGACGGGCGAGGAGAAGCACCACGCTGGCGGCAGCCAGCCGTCGGCGGCCGCGTCCGCGTCGCTCACCAACGGCGAGGTGCGAAAGGTGGACAAGGACGCGAAGAAGATCACGATCAAGCACGGCCCGATCGCGAACCTGGACATGCCGGCGATGACGATGGTGTTCCAGGTCAAGGACCCGACGCTGCTCGACCAGGTCAAGGCGGGCGAGAAGGTGAAGTTCGTCGCGGACAAGGTCGGCGGCGCGTACGTCGTCGTCAGATTCGAGAAGTGACCGGGGCGCCGCCGGCGTATCAGGAGGCCATTGCATGACAGGAAAGAGGACTCTCGCCGCATTCATCGCCGCCGGCGCGATGCTCGCCCCGGCGGCCATCCTTGCCGACGCCGGCCACGGCGTCGACATCGGCAACCCGGGCGACCCGAAGCAGGTCGCGCGGACGATCGAGATCGTGTCCGGCGACGACTTCCGGTATCGGCCTTCGCAGATCGCGGTGAAACGCGGCGAGACCGTCCGGCTGGTGGTGAAGAACCCCGGAAGGATCGATCACGAGCTCGTGCTCGGCAGCATGGACGACCTCAAGGCGCATGCGCAGATGATGCGCAAGCATCCCGGCATGGAGCACGACGCGCCGAACCAGGCGATGGTCCGGCCGGGCGAGGCCCGCGCGATCGTGTGGCAGTTCACCCGCGCGGGCACGGTGGGTTTCGCCTGCACCATCCCCGGCCACCTCGAAGCCGGCATGGTCGGCGAGGTGCAGGTCCGCACGCGCTGATCGCCGGTGGCCTTTGATTTTCGTCAACATGCGGGCCCGCGGTCGGCAGCAATATCGGCTGGATCGAGGCGGCGGAACGGCTCGCGATCGGATGCTCGAGCAAAAGGAGACCTCAGGATGAAACCTCTCGTGCTCTGGACCACGTGGGTGCTGCTCGCGGCGGCCGCGATCGCGGCACACGCGGCCTCGCTGCCCGAGGTGCTGGTCTACAAGAGTCCGACCTGCGGCTGCTGCGGGAGCTGGGTCGATCACATGAAGGCGAGCGGGTTCCGCGTAAAGGTCGTCGAGCAGAACGACGTCATGCCGATCAAGCAGCGCTTCGGCGTTCCCGACCACCTCGCCTCGTGCCATACTGCGCTCGTCGGCGGCTACGTCGTGGAAGGGCACGTGCCTGCCTCGGCGGTGAAGCGGTTGCTGAAGGAGCGGCCCACGGCGGTCGGCGTAACCGTGCCCGGCATGCCGATCGGCTCGCCCGGCATGGACGGGCCGAACCCGGAGCCGTTCAGCACGCAGCTCTTCGACGAACGCGGACGCGCGCGCGTCTACGAATCTTATCGGCCGCCGTACCGCTGGTGAGGCGGCCGCTGCACAGCAGGAGGAACGCGACATGAAAATCTCGATGAAGCACCTCGCGCTCGCGACCGGCGTCGCCAGCGCGATCGCGATCGGCGCGACCGCCGTCGCCCAGGCCCCGCAGCAAGGTCCGGGCTACGGGCCGGGCATGATGGGTCAGGGGATGGGCCCCGGCATGATGCACGGGTACGGACCAGGCGGCGGACGCGGCTATGGCCCCGGCTACGGCATGGGTCCCGGCACGATGGG
>JAHDYJ010000011.1:11189-35609 GCA_023383795.1 Burkholderiales bacterium
TCCCGGCATGATGGGGATGATGGGTCCCGGCATGATGGGCGGCTATGGTCCCGGCATGGGTCCCGAAATGATGGGTCCCGGCATGATGGGGATGATGGGTCCCGGCATGATGGGCGGCTATGGTCCCGGCTATGGCATGGGTCCCGAGATGATGGGTTCCGGCATGATGGGCCCGCTGTGGGCGCTCGACCTGACCGACGCCCAGCGCGCGCAGGTCAACAAGATTCACGACGAAGTGCGCCGCAAGAACTGGGACCTCATGGGCAAGATGCAGGACGAGTGGGCGAAGCTGCGCGACGTCTATTCGACCGGGAAGCGCGATCGCGCCGCGATCCTCGGCACCTACAAGCGCATCGGCGATCTGCGGCTGCAGCGCATCGAGAACGCGCTCGACGCGCGCGAGAAGCTCGAGGGCGTGCTCACCAAGGAGCAGCGCGAGCAGCTGGGCCGCTGGGGACCGTGGCGGATGATGGGCGTCGACAAATAGTCCGAGGATGGCGGCGGCCCCGGTGAGTTTCCGTCGTACGCTTGACATCGATCAAGGCTCGCGAGCGGCACCTGCCTAGACTCCACCATTGAGATGTCGAACGACCCGACCGTGCACAGTCTGACGGGCATCGCGTGGCGCACGCTGTGGCGGAGCGTTGCCGTTCTGCTCGTCTTCGTGCAGGTCGCAGCCGCCGCCGATCGGTGCCTGATCGAACGGCTCGGCGCTCACGACGATGCGCTGGTGGGCGTCGCCGCAGACGTCCGCCACGGCCTCGACGCGCACTGCGCGAGCGACCTCGTCTCGACGGACCAGGCGCCGGCGTCCGAGGCGACTCGGCTCGCGCCGGCCGCCGGCACGACCGTTCCCGCAGCCTGGAGCGCCGCGCCCGATACGAGCCCCCTGCCCGCCGCATATGCGCTAGCCCGGGCCGGGCCGTCGCTCCTGCTGCAGTTCCGCAACCTCCGACTCTAATTCTCCCTCGCGGCCGGCGCCGCGCCGCGCCGCATCGCGCCCGCCGACCGCGCGCGGGCGCCGCCGCCATTCGTTGCAACGGACCGTGGGCGCATCGCCCGCGGCGCATCGGCCGGCAGGATCGGCCGGGGAGATTCGGGATCATGACGAACGACCACGTTTTCAGGGCCGCGCAGATCGGCCTCGTTGCGCTCGCCGGGCTGCTCGGCGTGTATTTCGGACTGCTCACGCTCGTGTCGGGCTGGGCGTTCACGCTCGAGCAGTTCGCGCTCTTCTGGCCCTACATCGTCGCGCTCGCCGCCGGCTTCGGCGTGCAGGTCGCCCTCTTCGCCTATCTGCGCCGGCTGGTGAGCGGCGCGCAGGCGCACGGCAAGGTGGTCGCGGTCTCCGGCACGGCGTCCACCGCGGCGATGATCTCGTGCTGCACGCACTACCTCGCGAACCTCCTGCCGATCGTCGGCGCCGCGGGCCTGGTGACGCTCGCGACGCAGTACCAGGTCGAGCTCTTCTGGGTCGGGCTCGCGTTCAACGCGGCCGGCATCGCCTACATCGGCACCAAGGTCGCGGCCGCCGTCAAGGAGCATGCGCGATGCGCCGTTCCCGCCTGAAGCAGCTCGCCACGGTCGGGGTCGCATTTGCGCTCGCGGCCCAGTTCGGGCTCGCCTCGGCGCGCGAGCTCGCCGAGCAGACGAGCCACGAGCGCGGCGTCACCGTGCGCGTGAAGCCGGTCGACCTCGCCCCCGCGGCCAAGGCCTGGAAGTTCGAGGTCGTGCTCGAAACGCACAGCGTCGACCTGTCCGACGATCTCGCGCGCGCTGCGACGCTCGCCGTCGCCGGCACGCAGCACGCGCCAATCGGCTGGGACGGCGACCCGCCCGGCGGTCACCACCGCAAGGGCGTGCTGCGCTTCGCGCCGGTCGCGCCGGCGCCGGAGGCCCTCGAGCTGCGCATCCAGCGGCCGGGCGAGGGCGCACCGCGCAGCTTCCGGTGGACCTTGAAGTGACGTGGGCTCGCTGTGCGCGACGCGTACGAATCACGGAAGGAGTCTCACATGAGAGTCCAGGAGCTTGCCGCGCGTGCGGGGGTCAGCGGGCACGCAGTGCGCTACTACCACCGGCTCGGCCTGCTCGCGCCCACGCGCGATCCGGAGAACCGCTACCGCCGGTTCGACGAGGCCGCGGTGCGGCGGCTGCGGTTCATCCGCCGGGCGCAGGGGCTCGGCTTCTCGCTCGCCGAGGTGAAGGAGATCCTCGCCATGAGCCACGACGGCGCGTCGCCCTGCCCGACGGTGCGCGAGATCGTCCGCAAGCGCATCGTCGAGAACGCAGCCCGCATTCGCGAGCTCGAGGCGCTCCAGGCGCGGCTCGAGCGGGTCGAGCGGCGCTGGGCGAAGCTCCCGGACCGCGTTCCGGACGGGCATGCGGTGTGCCACCTGATCGAGTCGTTCGCCGACGATGCTTGACCTTGGAGCGGCTCGAAGGTTGTCCAATCCGATGGAAGCCGCCGGAGGCCGGCGGCGCTCGATCCGAAGGGGAGTTGCGAGATGAACGAGCTGGCGCTCGATACCGCGCGCGACGTGGCGCATGAACCGCCCCTCGGGCGCACCGCGCGCGCCGAGATCCCGGTCGCGGGCATGACCTGCGGCAAGTGCGCCGCCACGGTCGAGCGGGCGCTCGAGAGCGTGCCGGGCGTCGCCAGCGCGCACGTGAACGCCGCGCAGGGCGTGGCGCACGTCGAGTACGACGCGGCGGCCACGGCGCTGCCCGCGCTGCACGCGGCGATCCGCAAGGCGGGCTACAGCCCCGGCGAGGCGACCTGCGAGCTGCCGATCAAGGGCATGACCTGCGCGTCCTGCGTGAGCCACATCGAGGCGGCGCTCGCGCGCACGCCGGGCGTCGCCTCGGCGACGGTGAACCTCCTCGGCGGGTCGGCGCGCATCGCCTACCGGCCCGAGCTCGCGAGCGTGGAGGCGCTGCGCGAAGCGGTGCGCTCGACCGGCTACGAGGTTGGCGAGGCTGCGCCGGCCGGCGCGCTGGCCGCCGCGCCGGAGGCCGAAGCCGAGCGCGAATACCGCACGTTGATGCGCAAGTTCTGGTTCGCCGCGATCGTTTCGGTGCCGGTGATGCTCCTGAGCTACCCGGACCTCGTGCCAGGCCTGCGCGACTGGATGCCGATGGGCAGCGACACGCGCCGCGCGGTCTGGGCGGTGCTCGGGGTGCTCGCGCTCCCGGTGATGCTCTGGTCGGGATCGCAGTTCTATGCCGGCATGTGGGCGGCCGTGAAGCACCGCTCGGCGAACATGCACACCCTGATCGCGATCGGCATCACCGCCGCGTTCCTCTACTCGGTCGTCGCGATCGCCTTTCCGGCGCTCTTTCCCGAGGCGGCGCTCGCCGAGGTGTTCTGGGACGTGACCACGGTGGTGGTGGCGCTCGTCGTGCTCGGCCTCGCGCTGGAGGTCAAAGCGAAGGGCAAGACTTCCGAGGCGATCAAGAAGCTCATCGGGCTGCAGGCGAAGACCGCGCGGGTGCTCCGCGACGGCCGCGAGGTCGATCTCCCGGTCGAGGAAGTCGTCGTCGGCGACGTCGTCGTCGTGCGCCCGGGCGAGAAGATCCCGGTGGACGGCGAGGTGCTCGAGGGCGCGAGCGCGGTCGACGAGTCGATGATCACCGGCGAATCGATCCCGGTCGAGAAGCACATGGGCGACGAGGTGATCGGCGCCACGCTCAACAAGACCGGCAGCTTCCGCCTCCGCGCCACCAAGGTGGGCAAGGACACCGCGCTCGCCAACATCATCCGCATGGTGCAGGACGCGCAGGGATCCAAGGCGCCGATCCAGCGGGTGGTCGACGCGGTGGCCGGCTACTTCGTGCCGGCGGTGATGATCCTCGCGGTGCTCGCGTTCGTCGCGTGGTACGACTTCGGCCCCGACCCGCGCATCGTCTACGCGACGATCGTGCTGGTCACCACGCTCATCATCGCCTGCCCGTGCGCGCTCGGGCTCGCGACGCCCACCTCGCTCACCGTCGGCATCGGCAAGGGCGCCGAGCAGGGGATCCTGATCCGCTCGGGCGATGCGCTGCAGACCGCGAAGAAGCTCGACGCGATCATCCTCGACAAGACCGGGACGATCACGCGTGGTGAGCCGTCGCTCACCGATGTGGTGCCCGCGTCCGGGTTCGATACGGACGAGGTGCTCGGGCTCGCCGCCGCGATCGAGCGCGGCTCCGAGCATCCGCTTGGCGAGGCGATCGTGCGCGGGGCCGAGGCGAAGGGCCTCGCGCCCGGCAAGGCGAGCGGCTTCGCCGCAATCCCGGGCCACGGCGTGTCCGGAGGCGTTGACGGTCGCGAGGTGCTGCTCGGCAACGCGAAATTGATGACCGACCGCGGCGTGCAGATCGGCGCGCTCGGCGCCGAGTGGGAGCGGCTCGCGAACGACGGCAAGACGCCGATGTTCGTCGCGCTGGACGGCAAGCCCGCCGGCATCGTCGCCGTCGCCGACACCGTGAAGCCGGACTCCAAGGCCGCGATCGCCGCCCTGAAGCGCATGGGGCTCGAGGTCGTGATGCTCACCGGCGACAACCCGCGCACCGCGCAGGCGATCGCGCGCCAGGTGGGCGTCGATCGCGTTCTCGCCGAGGTCCTGCCGGAGGAAAAGGCGCACGAGGTGCAGAAGCTCGCGCTCGGGGGCAATGTCGTCGGGATGGTCGGCGACGGCATCAACGACGCGCCGGCCCTCGTTCAGGCCGACGTCGGCTTCGCGATCGGCACCGGCACCGACGTCGCGATCGAGGCGGCGGACGTCACGCTCATCAAGGGGAGCCTCACCGGGGTCGTCACCGCGATCGAGATCAGCCGCGCCACGATGCGGAACGTCTACCAGAACCTCTTCGGCGCCTTCATCTACAACACGCTCGGCATCCCGGTCGCGATGGGGCTGCTCTACCCGTTCTTCGGGCTGCTGCTCTCGCCGCTCATCGCCGCCGCGGCGATGGCGTTCAGCTCGGTGACGGTGGTCACCAACGCCAACCGCCTGCGTGGATTCCAACCTCGGGGAGTCGCGTCATGACGCCGGACCGCTGGATCGTCACCGCGCTCGGGCTCGCGCTCGTCGCGTTCATCGTGTGGTTCTTCTGGCTCAAGCGCGCCCGGGGCGTCGCCGCCGCGCTCACTTCGAGCGGCTATCAGGAGGTGATGATCCTGGTGAAGGGCGGCTACACGCCCGACACGATCGTGCTCAAGCGCGGCAAGCCGGCGCGCCTGAACTTCCGCCGCGAGGAGACGGCGATGTGCTCGGAGATGGTCCTGCTGCCCGATTTCGGCAAGAGCGCGAAGCTGCCCGAGGGGCAGACGGTGCCGATCGAGCTGATGCCCGACAAGCCGGGCGAGTACGAGTTCGCGTGCCAGATGGGCATGCTCCGCGGCAAGCTGGTGGTCGAGTAGAGGCGGCGAGGAGCGAACACCATGTGCCACCTGATCCTCGTCATGCCGGTGGTTGCGCTGCCGGTGCTGTGGCTGCTGCCGCTCGGCGAGGGCGTGACGGTCTACGCGACCATGCTCGTCGTGACCGTCGCCGTCTACTGGCTTGCGCTGAAGGCCATGCGCGCGCCGCTGCAGATCGGTCGCGAGACGCTGCTCAACGCGGTCGGGACGGTGCGCGCGGTCGACGGTCGCGACGGCATGGTCTGGGCGGCGAGCGAGCTGTGGTCGGCCGACTTCGGCGACGAGCGGCCGGCCGTCGGCGACCGCGTGGAGGTCGTCGGGATCGACGGCGTGCGGCTAGTCGTCAGGAAGGCGCCGGTGGCGGCCGGGCCGTCGACGCTCGCGCATTCGTGAGAACGGAAAGGAGACGCAGATGATGGGTGGAATGGAAGGATTCGGATTCGGCGGCGGAATGGGGTTCGGCGGGCTCGGCATGCTGGTCTTCTGGGGGCTCGTGATCGTCGGCGTCGTGGTGCTCGCGCGCTGGCTCTTCACCGGATCGTCGTCGGGCATCGCGGCGCCTGTGCGCGGCAAGACCGCGCTCGACATCCTGGGCGAGCGCTACGCCAAGGGCGAGATCGGCAAGGAGGAATTCGAGCAGAAGCGCCGCGACCTGGGTGCCGACTGACGGTTCATCAACCAAGCGGAGACGCGAGATGTGGGGTGATTACGGCATGGGCTGGGGCTGGGGGTTCTTCGGCGTGGTGCACATGGTGCTGTGGTGGGCGCTGCTCATCCTCGGCATCGTAGTGCTGGTGAAGTGGCTGACCGTCGGCTTCGGCTCCTCGCGGTCCGATCGGTTGCGCGAGAGCCGCGCGCTCGAGGTGCTGAAGGAGCGCTACGCGCGCGGCGAGATCGGCAAGGAAGAGTTCGAGCAGAAGAAGCTCGACCTGAAGGACTGAGCGGCGATGCGGACACGAACCGACCCCGGTGCGGCGCGCGCGGGCGCCGCGTCGCCGGCCCGAGCGCTGGCGCTACTCTTCTTCGGGCTCGCGGCGGCGCTGGCCGGCGGGGGCGATGCGGCCGCCCAGTCCGCCGCGAAAGCGCAGGCCGATCCGGAGCTCGTCAATCGGATCAAGGCGGAGGTTCTGCGCGAGCTGCGCGAGAGCGGCGCGCTCGAGCGCGAGATCGACCGCGGCGTCGAGCGCTACGTCGCGCGCCAGCGCGCAGCCGCCGCGCAGCGGGAGGAGCAGACCGCCGCCAACCGTGCCGCCAAGGTGCGGCCGGTGTCGAAGACGCGCGACCACATCCGCGGCAACCCCGACGCGCCGGTGTCGCTGATCGAGTACTCGGACTTCGAGTGCCCGTTCTGCAAGCGCTTCCATCCGACCGCCAAGCAGATCGTGGAGGTCTACGGCGGCAAGGTGAACTGGGTCTACCGGCACTTCCCGCTCGACTTCCATAACCCGGCGGCGCAGCGCGAGGCTGAAGCCTCCGAGTGCGCCGCGGAGCTCGGGGGCAACGACGCCTTCTGGCGCTATACCGACCTCGTCTACGAGCGCACCGCCTCGAACGGCAAGGGCGTGCCCGAGGGCGAGCTGCCCGCGATGGCCGCCTCGATCGGCCTCGACCGCGCGAAATTCGACGCCTGCCTCAAGAGCGGCCGCAAGACCGCGCGCGTCAAGGAGGACCTCGAGGAGGGGATCGCGATCGGGATCAGCGGCACCCCCGGGAACGTCCTGCGCAACAACCGCAGCGGCGCGGTGACGACGCTGCACGGCGCGCAGCCGATCGAGCGGTTCAGGCAGGCCCTCGACGGGCTCCTGCGCTGAGTCGGTCCGCAGTGGGCGCGTGAGAGAGGAGACCGGATCATGGAAGGGCTGCTCTGGCTGCTGGTGTTCGGGGTGCTGTTCTTCGTGATGATGCGCTACGGCTGCGGCGCGCACATCGCCCACGGCGGGCACGGGTCGCACGGGTCGCACGGCGACGCGCAGTCCGGCGACAAGGATCCCGTCTGCGGCATGCACGTCGCGCCGGACCAGGGCTACACGATGGCCTGGAGCGGCAGGACCTACCGCTTCTGCTCGCGGAGCTGCCTGGAGAAATTCGAGTCCGCGCCGGAGAAATTCACCGCTGCCGGAGTGAGAAACAGTGCGCACGACGACCTCTAGGCGACAGGGCGGCCTTCGCGTGGTGCCGTCGACCGCCACCCGCGGTGCCTCGGCGCGGGCACCGCGCATCGGCGGCCGGCCGCCCGGCCGCTATCCGTGGTACGTGCGCCTGATCTTCGCCGCCCAGCGGCGCAAGTACGGCCGCGAGCTCGAGCCCGCGCGCCTGTGGGGACGGCTCCCGCTCGCGTTCCTGATGCTCACGCTCTTGTACCGGGCGCTCGACCGCGCGGCCTCGCCGATCGAGGCAGAGCTGCGCTCGCTGGTGCAGGTGCGCGTTTCCCAGCTCAATGGCTGCGGGTTCTGCGTTGACCTCAACGCGGCCGCGGCGATCGAACGGCACGCCGGGCACGACAAGCTCGCGGCGCTCGCGGACTTCGAGCGCTCGCCCCTCTTCGACGCGCGCGAGCGGGCCGCGCTCGCCTACGCCGAGGCGATGACCGATCCGCGCCGCGGCGTCGACGACGCGCTCTTCGCCCGCGTACGAGGCGAGCTCGACGAGGACGCGGTTCTCGAGCTCACTGCGCTCGTCGCGTACCAGAACATGTCGAGCAAGTTCAACGCCGCGCTCGGCGTGCCGGCGCAGGGGTTCTGCGCTGCGCCCGGCGCGAAGGAGGACGCATGAGACCGGGCATCCCGCTCGTCGCGCTGGGGCACACCGCGAGCCTCTTCCTCGCGATCACGTACACGCTGTGCGTGCTGTTCGACCTCGCCTTTCCGGAGCACGCGATGTTCGAGGTCTGGCGCAGGCTCCTGCCCGGCTTCGAGTGGATCAGCTGGAGGAGCTACTTCATCGGCCTCGTCGAGAGCTACGGCTACGGCTGGTACTTCGCGCTCGTCTGGGCGCCGCTCTACAACTTCTTCGCCGGGCACGCGCGTCGCGCCGCGCCCGCTTGACACGGCAGCAACGGAGCACGACCATGGCTGAAACCCCCGACCGAGGCAGGGCCTCCTTCCTGCGCAGTCCCGCCGGCATCGCGCTCGTGCTGTTCGGCGCGATCGCCGCGTTCTTTCTCATCGCCGAACACCGCGCGCACGCGCTCGGGTTCCTCCCGTACCTGATCCTGCTCGCCTGTCCGCTGCTGCATATCTTCATGCACCGCGGGCACGGCGGCCACGGCGGTGGCGGCGGTCACGGGCAGGCGGGCGGTCCGCATGCCGGCCACCCGCGCGAGGACGGCAAGTGACCGAGCCGGAAGTGCCCGCGTACGGGCTGTGGTCGCTCGCGATCGTCAACAGCCTGGTGTTCATCATGTTCGCGTTCAGCTTCTTCAAACCGGAGACCCGGCGCGACTGGCGGAGCTTCGGCGCGTTCAGCGCGTTCCTGGTCGCGCTCTTCACCGAGATGTACGGGTTCCCGCTCACGATCTACCTGCTCTCGGGCTGGCTTACGGCGCGCTTCCCGGGGGTCGACTGGTTCGCGCACGACTCGGGCCACCTGCTCGAGGCCGTTTTCGGATGGCAGTCCAATCCGCACTTCGGCCCGTTCCACGTGGTGTCCGCGCTTCTGATCGGCGGCGGATTCTGGCTCATCGCCGCTGCGTGGCGGGTGCTCTACGCGGCGCAGCGGACCGGAACGCTCGCCACGGATGGTCCCTATGCGCGCATCCGGCACCCGCAGTACGTCGGGTTCGTGCTGATCATGACGGGCTTCCTCGTGCAGTGGCCGACGCTCGTCACGCTCGCGATGTTCCCGGTCCTGGTGTTCATGTACGTGCGGCTCGCGCTGCGCGAGGAGCGCGAGGTGCTCGCCGCGTCCGGCGATCAATACGTGCGCTACATGGCCCGCACGCCGCGGTTCGTTCCGCGTATCGGCGCGGCGTCCGGGCACGGCGCCGATGCGGAGGGCGCGTGACCGCGACCACCCGCGCTTCGGATTCCAACCAAGGAGGCTCGCAATGCCCGGCAAGTACGCTTTTGGAAAGACCGTCGACATGACCTACGAGCAGGCGCTCGAGCGCGTGATCGGAGCGCTCGCCAACGAAGGCTTCGGCGTCCTGACCGAAATCGACGTCGCGGCGACGTTGAAGAAGAAGCTCGGCAAGGACATGCCCGCCTACAAGATCCTCGGCGCCTGCAATCCTTCGCTCGCGCACCGCGCGATCGAGGCCGAGCCCCAGATCGGCGCGCTCCTGCCTTGCAACGTCGTCGTGCGCAGCGACGCCGCCGGCAAGACGCTCGTCGAGATCATGGACCCGCAGGCGGTGATGCTGCTCGTCGGCCGGCCCGAGATCGCCGATGTCGCGGCGGAAGTGCGCAAGCGTCTCGAGCGCGTGCTCGCGAGCCTGTGAACCGAGGCGCCGGTCGGCGCGGGCCGGCGCTGTTCGCATGATCGCAGCCACGATGCACACGGCGAAGCATTGACGGAGCGCGCATGAACACCGACCGCGAGGTCGTAAGGGTCGTCGGCGCGGGGCCTGCGGGGCTCGCGGCGGCGATCACCCTCGCACGCGCGGGCCGCAGCGTCGTGGTGCACGAGGCCCAGCAGGAGGTCGGCCACCGATTCGGCGCCGACCTGCAGGGGCTGGAGAACTGGTCGACGAAGGGCGACGTGCTGGAAGCGCTGCGCGACGCCGGGATCACGACCGCATTCGAGGCACTGCCCTTCGCGCAGGCGACCGCGTTCGACGCGTGGGACCGCAGACACGAGGTCCAAAGCGCGCAGCCGCTCTTCTATCTCGTCGAGCGCGGTCCGGGCAAGGGCACGCTCGACGCCGCGCTCTTTGCGCAGGCGCTCGCGCTCGGCGTGGATGTGCGCTTCGGCAGCCGAATGACGCGGCTCGAGGGCCCCGGGATCCTCGCCGTGGGCCCGAAGGCTGCCGACGCGATCGCGGTGGGCTATCACTTCGAGACCGACATGCCCGATGGCGTCTGGCTCGTCCTCGACGACGCGGTCGCGCCGCAGGGCTACAGCTACCTGCTCGTCATGCGCGGGCGCGGCACGGTGAAGAGCTGCATGTTCACCGGGTTCAAGCAGGAGCGGCTCTACGTCGAGCGTACGCTCGAGCGGTTCCGGCGCCTGGTCGGGCTCGAGATGCGCAACCCGCGGCCGCACGGCGGCGTCGGCAACTTCCGGGTGCCGGCGACCGCCGTCTCCGGCGCGCACCCGGTCGCCGGCGAGCAGGCCGGGTTCCAGGACGCGTTCGCGGGCTTCGGCATGCGCTACGCGATTCTCTCCGGCGTCCTGGCGGCGCGCGCGCTGCTGGACGTGGAGGACTACGACGCGCTGTGGCGTCGGGAGATCGAGCCGGTGATCGCGGCCTCGGTTGTGAACCGCGCCGTGTACTCCGCGCTCGGCAACCGCGGATACCGCTGGCTGCTGCGCAGCCAGGCGTGGAGCGCCGACGCACGTAGGTTCCTGCGACGGCTGTACGGGCCGGCGGTCGTTCGGCGGGCGCTCCTGCCCTGGGCGAATCGAAGGTACCGCAGCGCGCGCGAGGACGAGAGCTGCGATCACGTGGACTGTACCTGCGTTTGGTGCCGGTGCGGCGGGGCGGAGGCTGCTGCCGCGGCCTCGTGAGGCAGGGAAGGGGCAGGGAACCTCGCCGAGCGTCTCCCAACGATGTGGTCTCGACGGTTCGAGGTGAACGCGAGATGGACGCCGTAAGAGACAGGCCCATGGCGGACGCGGCGCCGCGTCCGCGACAACACGCGCACGCCGATCGCGGGCGACCTGCTGCGGCGATGCGACGCTCGGCCCGGACCGGTCTCGGTCGCGCGCTCCTGGCCGCAGCGCTCCTGTGCGCGCCGGCGGCATCGGCGACCGCCGCCGAGCTGAAGGCGCCGAGAACCGCGCCCACGACGACGATGGAGCAGGAAATGGAGGCGCTGCGCCACGAGCTGAACGCGCTCGCGGCAGAGCTGCAGAGAATCCGCGGCACGGTGGACGCCGGTGAGCGGCGCGCACTGGTGCGCGCGCAGCTCGCGCGCCTGCGCGAGGCAACCGCGTCGATGCGTGCGATGGACGCGCGGATGCACGAGGCACTGGACCGCGGCCAGATCGCGTCCGATCCCGGTGCAATGGCGCGGCACCGGTTCCTGCTCGACCAGGTCGCCGCAACCGTGACACTGACGGAGGCGATGCTGGCAGAGGCGCTGCCGGCAGAGGCGCTGCCGGCGCAGCGCCCGTGCAGATGAAGGGATGCCTGAAAGCGAGGTGGTGAAATGCTCGCGAAGGACGTGATGACCACGAGCGTGGTGACCGTGAACCCCGACGCGCGCGTCGAGGATGTGGCCAGGCTGCTGCTTGCGCGAGGAATCAGCGCCGTGCCGGTCGTCGATGCCCGGGGCAGGGTCCTCGGCATCGTCAGCGAGGGCGACCTGATCCGTCGCCCGGAAACCGGCACTGAGCGGCGGCCGTCGTGGTGGCTGTCGCTTCTCGCCGACCCCGACCGGGCGGCGGCGGAGTACGCCAAGTCCCACGGCCGCACCGCGCGCGACGTGATGACGCGCGACGTGATCAGCGTGGGCGACCGCGCTCCGCTGGAGCGCATCGCGGCGCTCCTCGAGCAGCGGCGCATCAAGCGCGTGCCGGTCGTGCGCGGGGGCAGGCTGGGTCGGAATCGTGAGCCGCGCGAACCTGCTGCACGGTCTTGCGGCACGCAAGCCCGCGCCCGCCTCGGCAGCCGGCGACCGAGCAGTCCGCGCACGAGTGATGGCGGGATTGCAGCGCGCCGGCGTCGATCAGGCGCTGCTCACGGTCGTCGTGTCCAAGGGCGTCGTCCAGCTGTGGGGCACTGCGTACAGCGAGGAGCAGAAGCGCGCAGCCCGCGTTGCGGCGCAGAACGCGCGCGGCGCGCGGAAGGTGGTCGACAACATCGCGGCCCTCCCGCCGAAGCTGCGCGCCTACATGGGCGGGGTATGAGCGAGGACCGCGCGCGGCGGCGGTGGAGGGCATGAAACGACGCACGCTGACGTACGCGGCCGGCGCGGCCGCCGCCGCGGTCGCGCTCGGTGCGATGGTGCTCTACGCGACCCGCCCCGCGGCACCGGAGGGGGTCCTCGCCGGCAGCGGCCAGGTGCGCGGCACCGAGGTCACCATCAGCGCGCGCGTCGGCGGCGTCGCGGAAGAGGTCGCGGTGCGCGAGAGCGGGATGGTCAGGCGCGGTGACCTGATCGCCCGCATCGACGCGCGCGAGCTCGAGGCGCGCCTCGCGCAGGCGCGCGCCGAGGCCGAGGCGCTCCACGCGAGGCGGGCCGAGCTCGAGGCGCAGCTTAAGGGGCTTTCGACCTCGATCGACCAGGCGCGCATCGCCGTCCAGGTCTCGCGCGAGTCCACCGAGCACGAGATCCACGGCGCGCGGGAAGCGCTCGGGCGCGCCGAGGCCGAAGTGCGCGCCGCGGAGGCCGAGGCCGAGCAGGCCGCCAAGCTCCAGTCGCGCTACGCGGAGCTCGCCAAGCGGGAGTTCGTGAGCGAGACCTACTACGAGGACGTGCGGACGAAAGCGCGCGCGGCCGAGGCGCGGCTGCGCGCGGCGCGCCGGGCGCGCGAGGAGGCGCTGGCCGCGCTGCAGCGCGCGCTGGCCGCCGCCGGCGAGGTGGGGATCAAGGAGCGCGACCCCGAGCGCCTCGCCGCGGAACGGCAGCGCATCGCTGCGAGCCTGGAGACACTCGCGCAGACCGAGGCGGCGGCGCGTGCCCGCGTCGCCGAGGTCGAGGCAGCGCTCGCCGACACGCGTCTCGTCGCGCCGATCGACGGCACCGTGATGAACCGCCTCGTCGAGCCCGGCGAGCTGTTGCCGGCCGGCCGGCCCATCGCCACGCTGATCGATCTCGACGCGATCTACGTGCGCGTCTACATCCCCGAGCGCGAGATCGCGAAGGTGCGGCTCGGCAACCCGGCCCGCATCTACGCGGATGCGTTTCCGGGCCAGGCGTTCGCCGGCAAGGTGGTCGAAGTCGCCGAGCGCGCGGAGTTCACGCCGAAGGAGGCGCACGTGAAGGACGAGCGCGAGAAGCTCATGTTCGGCGTGAAGGTCGCGATCGACAACCCGCAGGGCCACCTCAAGCCGGGCATGCCGGTCGACGTGCAGATCAAGTGGCAAGCGGAGGCCCCTTGGCCGCGGCCGCGGTGAGCCGGACGGCCGCGCCGGCGGAGGTCACCGATGCGGCGGCGATTCGCGTTTCCGGGCTCAAGCGGCGCTTCGGGCGGGTGCGCGCGCTCGACGGCGTCGATCTCGAGATCCGGCGCGGCGAGCTCTTCGGCATCGTCGGTCCCGACGGTGCAGGCAAGACGACGCTCGTGCAGTCGCTCTGCGCGATCCTCGATCCCACCGAGGGGACGGTCTCGGTGCAGGGGCTGGACAGCGTGCGCGACGCGGCGCGCATCACCGCGTCGATCGGCTACATGTCGCAGGCCTACTCGCTCTACGAGGACCTGACCGTCGCCGAGAACATGCACCACTTCGCGGCGCTGCGGGGGGTCCGCGGTCCGGTGCTGGAGGAGCGCATGGCGCGCCTGCTCCGGTTCTCGGGGCTCGGTCCCTTTCTCGACCGGCGCACCGGCAACCTCTCCGGCGGCATGCAGAAGAAGCTCGCGCTCTGCACGAGCCTCGTCCACGAGCCCGATCTCCTCGTGCTCGACGAGCCGACGCTCGGCGTCGACCCGCTCTCGCGGCGCGAGCTCTGGCGCATGCTCGCGGCCTTCCGCAGCGCCAACAAGACGGTGGTGGTCGCGACCTCCTACATGGACGAGGCCGAGCGCTGCGACCGGGTGGCGTTCGTCGCCGGCGGGCGCATCCTCGCCTGCGACCGCCCCGGCACGTTCGGGGCGGATCTCGAAGAGGCATTCAAGCGGATGCAACCGCGGCCGGCATCCGCGCGGGTGGCGCCGCTTCCGCAACGGGCCGGCAGCGCCGAGCCGGTCGTCGAGGTCCGGGGGCTGGTCAAGCGCTTCGGCGCCTTCACCGCGGTCGACGACGTCTCGTTCTCGTTCGCGCCCGGCGAGGTGTTCGGGCTGCTCGGCCCGAACGGCTCGGGCAAGAGCACGATGATCCGCATGCTGTGCGGGATCCTCCCGCCGAGCGCGGGCGAGGCGCGCATCGCCGGCGTCGACGTCGCGCGCTCGCCCCAGGCGGTGCGCGGACGTATCGGCTACATGTCGCAGATGTTCTCGCTCTACGTCGATCTCACCGTCGGCGAGAACATCGACTTCTTCGGCGGCGCGTACGGCCTGCCGCGTGCCGTGCTGCGGGAGCGCAAGGCCTGGGTGCTGGAGATGGCAGGCCTCGACGGCCGCGAGGAGGTCCTGACCGGCAAGCTCTCGGGCGCCCTGCGCCAGCGCCTCGCGCTCGGCTGCGCCGTGCTGCATCAGCCCGACGTGCTCTTCCTCGACGAGCCCACCTCCGGCATCGACCCGGCCTCGCGCGAGGCGTTCTGGCGGCTGATCGGCGCGATCGCCGCGAGCGGCACCGGCGTCGTCGTCACCACCCATTACCTGCGCGAAGCCGAGGGGTGCGCCCGCGTGGCGTTCGTCCACCGCGGGCGGTTGATCGCGCTCGACACGCCCGCGCGGCTGCGGGCGAACTACGGCGGCGGGTCGCTCGAGGAGGCGTTCGTGCGTGCGATGGAGGCGGTCGCATGATCCTCGCTGCGCTCGTGCGCAAGGAATTGATCGAGATCCGCCGCGACCGGGTGACGCTCGCGACCGCGGTCGTGCTGCCGCTCCTGCTGCTCTTCATCTTCGGCTACGGCATCACGCTCGACGTGAAGGACGTGCGCTTCGCGGTGCTCGACCGCGACCGCAGCCAGGCCTCCGCACGCCTGGTCGACGCGTTCACCGCGAGCGGCTACTTCGAGCGCGTGCGCGACCTCGCGGCCCAGGCCGACGTCGATCGCGTGCTCGACCACGGCGCGGCGACGCTCGTCCTGGTCGTTCCGCCGGACTTCTCGGACCGGCTCGCCGCCGGACGCACCGCGGACGTGCAGCTCCTGGTCGACGGCACCTTCTCGGCGACCGCGCTCATCGTGCTCAACTACGCCCGGACGATCGTCAACCGGCACTCGATGGCGCTCGCCGGGGCCGCCGCCCGGGCGCAGGGGCTCACCGTGCCCCCGCACGTCGAGGTCGCAGCGCGCGTCTGGTACAACGCGCCGATGCGCAGCGTCAACTACATCGTGCCCGGTCTGTTCGCCGTGCTCCTCATGGCGTTTCCCCCGCTGCTCACGGCGCTCGCGATCGTGCGTGAGAAGGAGCGCGGCACGATCGAGCAGGTGTTCGTGTCGCCGGTCAGCCCCGCGGTGTTCATCCTCGGCAAGATCCTGCCCTACGCCGGCATCGCGTTCGTCGAGATGCTCGTGGTGCTCGCCGTCGGGACGTTCTGGTTCGACATCCCGTTTCGCGGCAGCCTGCCGCTCCTCCTCGCCGCCTCGCTCGTCTACGTCTTCGTCACCGTGGGCATCGGCGTCTTCGTCTCGACGCTGCTGCGGACGCAGGTGGCGGCGGTGTTCCTGTCGCTCGTGGTGACCATGATGCCGTCGTTCCTGTTCTCCGGGTTCCTCTTTCCGATCGCGACGATGCCGTACGTGCTGCAGCTCTATACGTACGCCTTCCCCGCCCGCTATTTCAACGACATCAGCCGCGACCTGTACCTGAAGGGCGTCGGGATCGAGTACCTGTGGTGGAACGCGGCGCTGCTCGCCGCCTACGGCGCGGTGATCGTGCTCGTCGCGACCTGGCGCTTCCGCAAGAAGGTGGCCTGATGCGACGGCTCGGCGCGCTCGTCCGCAAGGAGTTCCTGCAGCTCTTGCGCGACCGGCTGCTCGTGGGCCTAATCTTCTACATCTACACCGCCGACGTGCTGCTATGCACCTACGCGCTCTCGTTCGACGTCCGCAACCTCACGCTCGCGGTGTACGACCTGGACCGGACCGCGGTCAGCCGGACGCTCGTGGAGCGGTTCATCGCGACCGAGTACTTCGGCAGGCTCGTTCCGGTGGGCTCGCCGCAAGCCGTCGACCGCGCGCTCGACTCGGGTGCGGCCGACCTCGCGCTGGTGGTGCCGCCGGACTTCGGGCGCGACATCGGCGCCGGCCGCCCGGCCGAAGTGCAGCTGCTGCTCTCCGGCGTGAACTCGAACACCGCGAACATCGCACGCGGCTATTCGGTGGCGATCCTGGACGGGTTCGCGCACGACCGGCTGCGCGCGGCGGCGCAGGCGCGCGGGATCGCGCTCGACCTGCCGGAGATCCGTCCCCTGGCGCGCGTCTGGTACAACCCGGCGCTCCAGTTCCGCTTCTTCATGGTGATCTCGATGATCGTGGTCGCGGCGCTCCTCGTAGGCGTGATCTCGACGGCGGCGAGCTTCGTGCGCGAGAAGGAGACCGGCACCGTCGAGCAGCTCGTCGTCACGCCGCTCCGGCGCTGGGAGATCATGGTCGCGAAGTCGCTCCCGCCGCTCGCGCTCGGCATGGTCGCGCTGATGCCGGGCCTGGCGATCGCGGCGTGGTTCGGGGTGCCGCTCGCCGGCAGCCTGAGCCTGTTCTTCGTCGCCTCCGCCGCCGCGCTCGTCACGTGCCTCGGAGCGGGCATCCTGATTGCTACGTTCGCGCACAACCTGCAGCAGGCGCTCCTGATCGCGTTCTTCGTGCTCTTTCCGACCATGTTCCTTTCCGGCACCATCGTTCCGGTGGAGAGCATGCCCGGCGCGCTGCAGGCGCTCTCGGCGGCGAGCCCGATCCGCTACTACCTCGAGATCGCGCTCGGCACGCTGCTCAAGGGCGTCGGGTGGTCGGTGCTCTGGCGCGAGCTCGCCGTGCTCGCGGCGATGGGCGCAGGACTCGCCGCGCTGAGTCTGCTTCGGCTGCGGCACCGGCTCGTGACCTGAACGGCGGGAGAAGCGTAGATCCGTCCCCGGAGGGAGACACCATGAGACAAGAGCACGCCTCGCACGCGCACGGCACCGCCCGGGCGTCAAAGCACGCGGGCCACGACGCGCACGCTCACCACGCGCACATGGTGGCCGACTTCCGCCGGCGGTTCTGGGTCTCGGCCGCGCTGACCGTCCCGATCCTCGCGATCTCGGAGCACTTCTGGGCGCTCGTCGGGCTTTCGGCGCCGGTGGCCTTCCCGGGCGCGCGCTACGTCCTGTTCGCGTGCGCCGCGGCGGTCTACTTCTACGGCGGCTGGCCGTTCCTGAAGGGGGCGGGCGAGGAGATCGGCGGGCGCAAGCCCGGGATGATGCTCCTGATCGCGGTGGCGATCAGCGCCGCGTTCTTCTATTCGGCGGCGGTCACGTTCGGGCTCGCGGGCACCGGGTTCTACTGGGAGCTCGCCACGCTGATCGACGTGATGCTGCTCGGCCACTGGATCGAGATGCGCTCGGTGATGGGCGCCTCCGGCGCGCTCGAGGCGCTGGTGCGCCTGCTGCCCTCGGAGGCGCACCGACTCGCGTCGGACGGGTCCACCGAGGACGTGCCGATCGACGCGCTCGAGGCCGGCGACAAGGTGCTCGTCAAGCCCGGCGAGCGCGTCCCGACCGACGGGGTGATCGTTTCCGGCGCGACGAGCCTCGACGAGTCGATGCTCACCGGCGAGTCGAAGCCGGTCGAGAAGGGCGAGGGGGCGGAGATCATCGCCGGCTCGGTGAACGGCGAGGGCGCGATCACGCTCGAGATCCGCAAGACCGGCGGCGAAACCTATCTCGCGCAGGTGATGGACATGGTGCGTCGCGCGCAGGAGTCGCGCTCGCGCAGCCAGGACCTCGCCAACCGCGCCGCGGTCTGGCTCACCGCGATCGCGCTCGGCGTCGGCGCCGCGACGTTCGTCGCCTGGATCGCGATCTCGGGAGACGTACAGTTCGCGATCACGCGCGCAGTCACGGTGATGGTGATCGCCTGCCCGCACGCGCTCGGCCTCGCCGTTCCGCTCGTGGTCGCGGTGAGCACGAGCCTCTCGGCGAGCCACGGCCTCCTGATCCGTGACCGCGCCGCCTTCGAGCGCGCACGCAATCTCCAGGCCGTGGTGTTCGACAAGACCGGCACGCTCACCGAGGGGCGCTTCGGCGTGACCGACGTCGTGCCCCTCGGTGAGCTCGCGGAGGACGAGTGCCTGCGGCTCGCCGCCGCGCTCGAGAGCCAATCCGAGCACCCGATCGCGAAGGGCGTCGCGCGTGCCGCAGAGGAGCGCAAGCTGAAGCTCCCCGCGGTGAGCGACTTCAAGAACCTCACCGGTCGCGGTGCGCAGGCCCGCGTCGACGGGCGCGAGGTGCTCGTCGTGAGCCCGGGCTACGTGCGCGAGAAGGGCCTCGCCATCGACGAGGCGGCGTTCGAAAAGCTCGCGAAAAAGGGCGAGACCATCGTCTACCTGGTGGTCGACGGCCAGGCCCAGGCGATGATCGGGCTCGCCGACGTCGTGCGGTCCGAGTCGCGGGCGGCGATCGCTCAGCTCAAGCAGATGGGCATCCAGTGCATGATGCTCACCGGCGACTCGCAGGCGGTGGCGAGGACGGTCGCCGGCGAGCTCGGCCTGGACGACTTCTTCGCCGAGGTGCTGCCCGAGGAGAAGGCGGCGAAGATCAAGGAAGTGCAGCGCCGCGGCCTCACCGTGGCGATGGTCGGCGACGGCGTGAACGACGCGCCGGCGCTCACCCAGTCCGACCTCGGCATCGCGATCGGCGCCGGCACCGACGTCGCGATCGAGTCGGCCGACATCGTGCTCGTGCGCAGCGACCCGCGCGACGTCGCCGCGATTCTGGGCCTCGCGCGCAAGACCTACGGCAAGATGGTGCAGAACCTCGCCTGGGCGACCGGCTACAACGCGTTCGCGATCCCGCTCGCCGCCGGCGTCGCGGCGGCCTGGGGGATCGTGCTCACGCCGGCCTTTGGCGCGGTGCTGATGTCGGCGAGCACGGTCATCGTCGCGATCAACGCGCGGCTGCTGGGGCGCGCCGCGCCGGGCGCGGCGCCGGCGCGCGGCGGGGAGGTGCAGTCCGCATGACGCGGCGGGGCCTCGGGCGGCGCTCAGCGCCGGCCGTCGATCACCCACAGGTAGAGCTTGCGCGGGCCGCGCACCCCCTGCACCGTGCGCACTTCCGCGGGCGGCCAGTCGCGGATGTCGTGCACGTACGAGATCACCCGCGTGCCGGGCGTGAGCTCCCGGGCGAGCTTCGCGCGCAGCTTCCGGTTCACCTCCGCCGACAGGAACAGCGTGACGACCGTCGCGCCGGCGAGCTCGGTCGCGAAGAGATCCTGGTTCAGGAAGACGATGCGCCCGGTCACCCCGGCGCGTGCCGCGGCGGCCTCGCTCTCGCGAATCCGCTGCGGGTCGATGTCGACGCACACGCCGCGCGCGCCGCGCAGACGGGCGGCGGCGATCACGATCCGGCCGTCGCCGCAGCCGAGGTCGTACACGACGTCCTGCGCGCCGACCCGGGCGAGATCGATCATCTCGGTCACGACGTTGTGCGGCGTCGGCTCGTAGTAGATGTCCGGCGCCCGCAGCGGCGCCTGCGCGGACGCCGATGTGCCCCACGCCAGCAGGGCGGCGCACAGCGCGGCGCCTCCAGCGCGTCATGGCGGCGTTGCCGTCCATCGGTCCGCGCTCGCCTAGGAGGGAACGATGTCGCGCGACCGCGCGTCGAACGCACTGGAAAGCGGGCCGCGGCGGCGGCGCGCGGCGGAGCTGGTCCTGGCGGCCATCGTGCTGCTCTTCGTCGTCTACGCGATCGGGACGCTGCGCAAGCATGCCACGCCCGAGGCGGGCGCGGACGGGCCATTGCAGGTGCGCACCGAGCTCATGCGAGGCCAACCCCGCCACGTCGCCGACGAGACGATCATGGGCGATTGCACGCCCGAAGAGGTCGCCGCGCTGCAGCAGGAAGCCCGGGCCCGCGCGCCCGCGGTCGGCCGCTGACCGGAACGACGTTGCGCGAACGACGCCGCGACGCAGCCCGCGCCGGAGGGGGCGGGCCGGGATACCGCGGGATACCGATGCGATGGCGTCACTCACTCGGAAAGGAGGGAATGCTCATGGGACTGCGCAAGGGCCTTCTGTCGCTGGCGACCGCAGCCGTCGTCTTGCCGCTCGCCGCGGCCCATGCAAGCGGGCACGACGCCGGGACCATGCGCGAGCGCCACGGCGCCGGGAGCGCTCCCGCGGCGAAGCCGGCGCCCGGCACGCTCGACGATCTCAGGGCCGAGGTGGAGCGGCTGCGCGAGCGCGTGGCCGCCCTGGAGGCCCTGAAGCCGACCATGACCCGCATGATGCCCGACTTCGCGGAGCGCTTTCACGTCATGCACCGCGCGGGCGACGCGGCCGACTGGGCCGTCGCCGCCCACGAGCTCGCCGAGATGATGCGGCTCGTGGAGCTCGCGCCGCTCCTCGATGCGAAGGCCGGGCCGCTCCTGCAGGCGTTCATGTCCGGGCACCTCCGAGCGCTCAAGGAGATCATCGAGCATGGCGACAAGCCGCGCTTCGACCGGGCGCTCGACGAGACCGTGGCGAGCTGCAACGCTTGTCACAAGGCGAGGGGCAGCGAGATCCGCGTCACGCTCGACGTCCCCGAGGGCCTCAGCCTGCGCCATCCGCACGCCCTCCGGAAGGCGCAGGTCCCGAAGGACCACGCGCACTGAGCATCGGACGGGAGCGTCGCATGCTCGATGGGGTCATGCTGCTCTGGTTCGCTCTGGCGGGCCTCTCGGTGCTGTTCGTCGCGGTGGACGTCCGCCATGTCCCGGCAGCGCCGGTGATGAAGTGGGCGTTCGTCCTCGTGACCGCGTATACCGGGCCGATCGGGGCGTTCCTCTACGTCCTGGGCTGCCGCGAGCCGCTGCGGCGCACGCACGAGCGATACACCGCCTTCCGCTGGAAGCAGACGCTCGGCTCCACCATGCACTGCGTGGCGGGCGACGGCGCGGGAATCCTCGCCGGCGCGGTCGCCGCGAGCCTCCTGCACTTGCCGGCAGCCGCCGACGTCGCGCTCGAGTACGTGCTGGGTTTCGGCTTCGGTTGGACGATCTTTCAGGCGCTGTTCATGCGCAAGATGGCCGGCGGCTCCTACGTCCGGGCACTGCGGTCGACGTTCTTGCCGGAGCTGCTCTCGATGAATCTGCTGATGGCCGGGATGGTTCCGCTGGCGAATCTTGCGCGAGCCGCATGGCCGGCCGGCCACGCTCCGTCGAATCCCGAGTTCTGGTTCGTGATGAGCATGGCGCTGCTGCTCGGGTCGGCGAGCGCCTATCCGGTCAACTGGTGGCTCGTGGCGAAGGGGCTCAAGCACGGCATGATGACCGTTCGCGACGAGCCCGCGGGCGAGGCGGCGCGGCACGCGGGGACGCGGGCGCGCGGAGGCGACGCGCACGGCGGCTGGGCAGGCGAGGCGACGCGCGGCGAGGTTCTCGCGATGACGCTGGCCTCGTTTGCCGCCCTCGGCGCCGGCGTGGCCGTGGCGGTCGTCTTCGGCTCCCTCGGCGGCGGGGGCGAGTGACGCGGCACGAGACGCCTGCGCGCCCACGAGCCGCGGGGCGCTGCTATCCTCGCAGTCTCGTTTCGTCTGCGTTTTTTTCTTGGAGTTTCCGGATGAGCGACAACGATCTGAAGATCCTCGGCATCTGCGGCAGCCTCCGCAAGAAGTCGTTCAACATGGCGGGCCTGCGCGCGGCCGGCGAGCTGATGCCGGCCGGCATGAAGCTCGAGATCACGAGCATCGCCGACCTGCCGATGTACAACCAGGACGTGTACGACGCCGGCATGCCGGAACCGGTCGGGCGGTTTCGCACCGAGGTGGCGCAGGCCGACGGGGTGCTGATCGCGAGCCCGGAGTACAACTTCGCGGTGACGCCGGCGCTCAAGAACGCGATCGACTGGGGATCGCGCCCGCCCGACCAGGTGTGGCAGGACAAGCCGATCGCCATCTTCTCGTGCACGGCCGGGCCGGTCGGCGGCGCGCGCGTCCAGTACGACCTGCGCAAGATCCTGTCGCAGATCTGGGGCCTCGTGCTGCCGCGGCCGGAGGTGTTCATCGGCAACTCGGCGTCGAAGTTCGATGCCGAGCTGCACCTCACCGACGAGACCACGAAGAAGTTCCTGACCGACCTGCTGGTCGGCTTCAAGGCCTGGATCGAGCGCGTGCGCCGGAAATGAGACCCCGCCGATGAAGCCGCGCGCCCTGCTCCTTTTGCTGGCGACGCTCGCCGCGGGAATCGCGGCGGCGCAGCCCGCGCGCCAGATCGAGACCGTGCCGGGCATGCCGCCGGTCGTCGATCCGGCGAACCTGTACGGCGAGACCGCGGCCGGCAAGGTGCGGCCCGAGGTCGCGGCCGACCTGCCGCGGATCTACGTGCCGAACCGACGGTCGAACGACGTCTCGGTGATCGATCCGGCGACGATGCAAGTCGTCGACCGCTTCAAGGTCGGGATCCATCCGCAGCACGTCGTGCCCTCGTGGGATCTCAGGACGCTCTGGGTGACCAACAACGCCGAGGGGCGCACCGACGGCACGCTCACCCCGATCGACCCACGCACCGGCAAGCCGGGCAACCCGGTCGACGTGGACGATCCCTACAACATGTACTTCACGCCGGACGGCCGGTTCGCGGTGGTGGTCGCCGAGGCGCACAAGCGCCTCGACTTCCGCGACCCGCACACGATGGCGCTGCAGAGCTCCCTCGCGGTGCCGGAATGCGCCGGCATCAACCACGCCGACTTCTCGATCGACGGGCGCTACGCGATCTTCACCTGCGAGTTCGCCGGGCGGCTCGCCAAGGTCGACTTCGTCGAGCGCAAGGTGCTCGGCTACCTGAGGCTCTCGAAGGGCGGCATGCCGCAGGACGTCCGGATCTCGCCCGACGGCGCGGTGTTCTTCGTCGCCGACATGCGCGCGGGCGGCGTGTTCGTGATCGACGGCGACAAGTTCACCGAGATCGGCTTCATCGCGACCGGCGTCGGCGCACATGGGCTGTATCCGAGCCGCGATGCAACCAAGCTCTACGTCGCGAACCGCGGCTCGAACCAGGTGTACGCGGCCCCGGGCGGCAAGGGCAGCGTCTCGGTGATCGATTTCGCGACGCGCAAGGTCGAGGCGACCTGGCCGATTCCCGGCGGCGGCAGCCCCGACATGGGCAACGTGAGCGCCGACGGCAGGACGCTATGGCTGTCGGGCCGCTTCGACGACATGGTGTACGCCATAGACACCGCCACCGGCGGCGTGCGGAAGATCCGCGTCGGCACCGAGCCGCACGGGCTCACGGTCTGGCCGCAGCCGGGCCGCTATTCGCTCGGGCACACCGGGAACTTGCGCTGACCGGCGGCTGCCCAATTTGGAGTCGGCGCCCGGAGCTTCGTGGTGGGGAATCTCACGCGGGCGGCGGCGCCGACGACTCGGCCTTTGATGTGAGTCAAGACCTGCCGGCCCGCGGAGGCGGTATACAGTGGCCATGAGCGGCCTGTCGACGAGGATGTGGCGTGCGTGCGCCCGCAGCGGGCGCGTGTGGCTTTTCGTCGGCGCGGTTGCCCTCGTCCTCGGTGCGTTCGCGCCCGGATGCTTCGTTGCGCCGGCGCAAGCGGCCGGAGCCGGGGTCGCAGCGAACCTGCATTTGCCCGCTGACGATCCGGCCTGCTGCGACGAGCTCCGCGACGCCGCGCGCGGTCTTTCGGCGCCGGCTGCGCCGACCGGGATCGCGCCGCTGTGGTCGCCCGCCACGGCGCTGCCTGCGGATGTCGCGCCGCACGGCGCACGGCCGGCGGCCCGCGTGGCGCACGCCTCCCGCGGCCTGACGGCCGGCCTCACTCCGATCCCGCCCTACCTGCGCACGCTGCGGCTGCGCATCTGACGCTCCCCCGTTTCGCGCCGCAAACGCCGCGGGGGGGGGCGGGGCGGCGGCGCCGGCGGGGGGAGGGGGCAAAACGCCAGTGTCCGGCCGGGTCGAAAGACG
>JAHDYJ010000011.1:35619-71989 GCA_023383795.1 Burkholderiales bacterium
CCGGCCCTGGCGGGGGGTGCGATCCTGCCGCCCCCCTTTTTCGCCCCAAACCCGGGGCCCGGGGGTCCGTCGCGGCGGCGCCTGCGGGTGCAGGCGAAATCCCGCTCGTGACCTGCCGGATCGAAGTCCGGAACGCGGGCCGGACAGCGTGCAATCCAACGGGGGTCGGGAATGACAGCGGAAATCTGGAGGACGGGTGCGGCGCAAGACGCCGATGGACCCGGTCTGGAGCGCGAGCAGGCGCGTCGGCTCAGCGTCCTGCGGAGCGGCGTGACGCTGATGCTCGCGTTCGCGGCGGGCTACGCCGCCTGGTCGATGCTGGTGGCCGCCGCCGCGACCCACGTGCTGAACGCGCTCTTCCACGGCGTCGACTTCGGGAAGCTCGACCTCGACGCCGCGACGTTCTCGCTCGCGCGGCTCGGCATCGGCACCGGGCTGTGGGCGGTGAAGGGTCTGGTCTTCGGGGTCGTGTTCGCCGCGATCTACAACGTGCTCGGCCGGCGGGGGGCCTCCGATGACCGATGACGTCCTCGAAGGCGACGCGCCCGACCCCGCGCGCCGTACGGCGCTCGTCAAGGCGACCGCGGCCGCGGGCGGCCTCGGCATCGCGGCTGCGGCGTATCCGTTCCTCGCGAGCCTCGCACCGAGCGAGCGCGCGAAGGCGCTCGGCGCGCCGGCCGCGGTCGACATCGGACGGCTGCCGCCCGGCGAGCTGATGACCGTGCAGTGGCGCGGCAAGCCGGTCTGGATTCTGCGTCGCACGCCAGACATGCTCGCCTCGCTGAAGGAGATCGAGCCGGAGCTCGTCGATCCGGACTCGGAGCGCAGCTCGCAGCAGCCGCAGTACGCACGCAACCGGGGCCGCGCGATCAAGCCTGAGTACTTCGTCACCGTGGCGCTGTGCACGCACCTCGGCTGCGTGCCGTCGTTCGTGCCCGAGCGCGGCGCGGTCGAAAAGGGCTGGCCGGGCGGCTTCTATTGCCCGTGCCACGGCTCCAAGTTCGACTTCGCGGGTCGCGTGTTCAAGAACGTCCCGGCGCCGACGAACCTCGTCATCCCGCCCTACCGGTACTCGGGCGCGAGCGAGATCCTGGTCGGCGAGGATCCCGCTTGATGTGCGCAGGACCTCGGGAGCCGGGCAAATGCAAGGAAGATTCCGTTGACTGGAACAGTGGCGCGCGGCCTGGCCGAGGCGTCGGGGCTGCGCCGTTGGCGCTACTTCTGGCCGCTCGCCGTCTTCGCGGTGATCGCGGCGTTCTTCGCGGTCGGGTTGACGCTCAACCCGCGCGAGATCCCCTCGCCGCTCGTCGGAAAGGCGGTGCCCGAGTTCGCGCTGCCGCCGGTCAAGGGCCGCACGCTCGGGCTCGCCACGGCCGACCTGCGCGGTGAGGTATCGCTGGTCAACGTCTTCGCCTCGTGGTGCGTCGCCTGCCGCGACGAGCATCCGCTGTGGATGCAGCTCGCGGCGAAGGGAATCGTGCCGCTGCACGGGCTCAACTACAAGGACCGGCCCGACGACGCGGCGAAGTGGCTCGCCGAGCTCGGCGACCCGTACACACGCACCGGCGCCGACCTGAACGGCCGCGTTGGCATCGACTGGGGCGTGTACGGCGTCCCCGAGACGTTCGTGGTCGATAAGCAGGGCGTGATCCGGCACAAGATCATCGGCGCGGTGACCCCGAAAATCATGGACGAGAAGCTCATGCCGCTCGTGCGCGAGCTCCAGGCCGAGTGACGCGACATGAGTCCCGCCTGCGTCCTCTCCCTCGGACCGAGGCAGGCCCATGACTGATGCGGCGAGCGTCGGGCTGCTGACCGCCTTCGCGGCCGGGATCGTCTCGTTCCTGTCGCCGTGCGTGCTGCCGCTCGTGCCGGGCTACGTCTCGTACATCGCCGGGCAGAGCGCGCAGCGGGTGCACGCGCGCGTCTCGGCGCGCGTCGCCGCGTTCGCGTTGAGCGCGTTCTTCGTCGCCGGCTTCGCCACCGTGTTCGTCGCGTTCGGCGCGAGCGCGACCGCGATCGGCCAGGTCTTCGCCCGCTATCGCTACGAGCTCAACGTCGCCGGCGGGATCGTCATCGTCCTGTTCGGGCTGCTGATGCTCGGCATGCTGCGCTGGGCGCCGTGGCTGCAGCGCGACTTGCGCTTCCACCCCCGGATCGTGGGCGGCAGTCCGGTCACCGCGTACGTGCTCGGGCTCGCCTTCGGCTTCGGCTGGACGCCGTGCATCGGACCGGTGCTCGGCGCGATCCTGATGGTGGGCGCCGCAGGGGGCGGCGGCGTCGCGCTGCTCGCCGCCTATGCGCTCGGCCTGGGCGTGCCGTTCCTCGCCGCCGCGCTGCTCCTCGACCGCGCAACGAGGCTCACGCGCCGGGCGCGCAAGCTCGGCGTCGCGCTGCAGCTCGTCGGCGGCCTCGTGCTGGTCGTGTTCGGCCTCGCGATGATCACCGGCTACGTGTCGGTGTTCTCGTTCTGGCTGCTGGAGGCATTCCCGGCGCTGGGACGGATCGGATGAGCGCACTGCCGATACGGCGCGAAACGGGTCTCTTCTCGACATGCACAGGGAGTACCTGGCGATGAACGACCTCCAACGCGCGCTTCGCGCGATCGTCTTCTGGGCGGTGCTCGCCGCGGCCGGCGGGGCGCTCGCACAGCCGGCGCCGGCGCCCGCGCCGGGATTCTTTCCGAACTCGGCGAAGGGCGGGCGGCTGTACCAGGAAAAGTGCGCGAGCTGCCACGGCAAGGACCTGCGCGGCACGCCTCAGGGCCCGCCGCAGATCCACGTCTACTACGTGCCGAACCACCACGGCGACGCGGCGTACCAGATCGCGGTGAGGAACGGCGTGCGCCAGCACCACTGGCGGTTCGGCGACATGCCGCCCGTGCCCGGCCTGACGCCGGAAGACGTCGGCCACATCATCGCCTTCGTCCGGCGCGAGCAGAAGAAGGCGGGGCTCGACATGAACGCGGCGATGCGGCATTGACGTCGTCATCGCTTACCATACCCGTAGTCGACCCGACGCCCCGGACGCGACGATGAACCTCCCGAACGAGCCGACGCCCGAGACCGCGAGCGGCGCCCCGCTCTCGCGCAAGTCGCGCGCGTGGCTGGGCGCGATCGCCGCGCTGGTTTTGGTCGCGACGGGCATGGCGGTGCTGCAGGAGATGACGCGCTCGCGCGACGCGACGCGGCTGCGGCCGCCGCGCATGACGCTGCAGGCCGAGCCGCGGCCGCTGCCGCCGCTCGACATGCGCGACGCCAAGGGCGAGCGCGTGCCGCTCGAGCGCTTCCGCGGCAAAGTGGTGCTGCTCAACGTCTGGGCGACCTGGTGCGGGCCGTGCCGCGTGGAGATGCCCACCCTCGAGCGGCTGCAGGCGCGCCTCGGCGGCCCGGGCTTCGAGGTCGTGGCGCTTTCCACCGACGTCGGCGGAGCGAAGGCGGTGCGCGAGTTCTACGACTCGCTCGGGATCGAGCGGCTCGCGATCTACGTCGAGGGCGAGGGCAACGTGCTCACCACGCTCGGCTCGCCGGGCCTGCCGACGACGCTCGTGGTGGACGCCGAGGGCCGCGAGGTCGCGCGCGCGCTGGGCGGCGCCGACTGGGAGGCGCCGGAGGTCGAGCGGCTCATCCGGTCGCTCCTGCCGGCCGGCGCCGCGAACTGACGCGGAGAGAAGAGGAGCGATCGTTGCGCGCCAAGTCCGCGGCCCGGAGCCTCGTTCTCGCGTGCGCGCTCGCGGCCCTCGCGCTGCCGGCGTGGGCGCAGCGCGGCGGCGCGCTCGCGCCGGGGCCGGGATTCTTCCCGAACACCGCGAAGGGCGAGCGGCTGTTCAAGCAGAACTGCGCTGTGTGCCATGGCGAGAATCTGCGCGGCACCGACAAGGGCCCGCCGCTGATCCACCCGGTCTACAAGCCGGACCACCACGGCGACGTCGCGTTCCAGCTCGCGGTGAGGAACGGCTCGCGCCAGCACCACTGGAATTTCGGCGACATGCAGCCGGTGCCGGGGCTCACCGCGGAGGACGTCGGCCACATCACCGCCTACGTGCGCCGCGAGCAGCGCAAAGCCGGGCTCTTCTGAGGACGCCGCTATGGCCGAGCATCGCAAACGCAACCACGCGGCTCCGCAGCGCCGCCTCAACCTCGGCTGGCTGTTCGTCGTGCTGGTCCTCGCCGCCGGCGTGGCGGTGGTCTGGTCGATCGCGCAGCAGTCCGCCGGCCCGCGCGCCGACCCGAGCGACGCGCGGCAGGTCGCGCTCGGAAAGACCGTCTACGACAAGCACTGCGCGGCGTGCCACGGCGCGAATCTCGAAGGGCAGCCGCGATGGCAGTCGCGGCTGCCGAGCGGGCGCATGCCCGCGCCGCCGCACGACGCGTCCGGGCACACCTGGCACCACCCGGACGAGCTCCTGTTCGGCATGACCAAGCACGGGATCGTCCCGGGCAAGTACGCCCCGCCCGGCTACGAGAGCGACATGCCGGCGTTCGCGGGCACGCTGACCGACGACGAGATCTGGGCCGTGCTCGCCTACATCAAGTCGCGCTGGCCGCCCGAGATCCAGCGCGCCCAGCGCGAGCGGCGGCACGCGATGCGCTGATCCGCTCGGCACGGCGGCGATGCCGATCGCTCGAGCGCCTCTGCGGCGGTTCGACCCGCTCTCGCAGCAAGGGTGAACAACTCGTTGTCCGATTGACCTGGATCAACGCGGTCGCCGCGCCGTGGCGTAGAAGAAGATCGGGCATCCGCCAAAGAGGAGGAGTGTTTATGCGCCCCGTAGGGTTTGCTGTCGCCCTGACAGCCTTTGTTGCAGCATCCGCGATCGCGGCCGATCCGGCCAAGATCGACTGGTCCAAGGTCGACGGAAAGACCGTCACCTTGTTCTACCCCGGCCAGTCGTCGTATCAGTGGCTCGTCAACGACCACAGCGGCGGCAAGGGCGCCGCCGGGGTCAAGAAAGGGCAGGATTGCGTCCGCTGCCACGAGGGCGAGGAGAAGGCGCTCGGCGACAAGCTGGTCAAGGGCGGGCCGCTCGAGCCGACGCCGGTCAAGGGCAAGGACGGCTGGAAGGACCTGAGCGTGCAGGTGGCGTACGACGCCAAGAACGCCTACTTCCGGTTCCAGTGGAAGACGCTCAACCCGCACGCCGGCGCCGAGCACCAGTACTTGCGATACGACGGCAAGGAGTGGAAGGTCTACGGCTATCCGAAGCTCGACAAGTCGGTCCAGGAAGGCAAGCAGCCCGGCATCTACGAGGACCGCATGTCGATCATGATCGACGACGGCAAAGTGCCCGGCTTTGCGAAGCAGGGCTGCTGGCTCACCTGTCACGACGGCGAGCGCGACATGCAGAAGCGCGCGTCGAAGGAGGACGCCCAGGCCAATGCGCTGCTGAGCGCGATCAAGAAGAACGACCTGCGCAAGTTCCTGCCCGCCACGCGCACCGATCCGATGGACTGGAAGACCGGCAAATCGCTCGACGAGATCGCCAAGCTCAAGGCGGCCGGCGGCTTCGTCGACCTGATCCAGTGGCGCGCGCACCGCTCGAACCCGGTCGGCATGGCCGACGACGGCTACGTGCTCGAGTACCGCAACTCGGATGCCGGCAAGAACATGTTCGGCGGCAACGCCGACCGCAAGACGCACATGCCCCGGTACATGTGGGACGCGAAGAAGACCGGGTACAAGTCGATCACCGCCGACCAGCTGCGCAAGGGCGACCACTTCCTGGTCCGCGAGGAGAATGCGGTGCCGTTCGATCCGAACGCGGGGTGGAAGGAAGGCGACATGATCCCGGACTACCTCGTCAGCCGCGCCGACGCGGCAGGGTCGGCCGCCGACAACAACGCAATCGGCGAATGGAAGGACGGCATGTGGACGGTGGTGATCGTCCGCCCGCTGGGGCTTTCCAACGCCGACGACAAGGCGCTCAAGGACGGCGGCGTATACAACGTGGGCTTCGCGGTGCACGACGACAACATCACGACCCGCGGCCATCACGTCTCGTTCGTGATGAAGCTCGGGTTCGGCGTCGACGCCGACATCAAGGCGGTCAAGCTGCCGTGAGCGGGTCGCCCCGGCCATCGGCCGGGGGGCGTTCTGCGCGGCCCCGCTTCCTGCTGCGGTCAGCGGCGGCGTGCTCGCGGCGGGCGCGGCTGCTCGTCGGCGCGCGGCCCGCTCGCGAGGTCCGTGAGAATCGGGCAATCCGGCCGTTCGCCGCCGTGGCAGTGCCCCGCGAGGTGCTTCAGCGTCTCGATCATGCGCTCGAGCTCGCCGAGCTTCGCCTCGAGCGCGGTCGCGTGCGCCAGCGCGAGCGCTTTCACGCTGGCCGCGGAGCGCCGTTTGTTGCGCCAGAGCCCGAGCAGTGCCTCGATCTGCCCGGTCGAAAACCCGAGTTCCCGCGCGCGGCGGATGAACCGCAGCTCGTGCAGCTCGCGCGTGCCGTAGGTCCGGTAGTTCGAGTCCGTGCGCACGGCGCGCGGCATCAGGCCGAGCGACTCGTAGTGGCGGATCATCTTGGCGCTGACCCCGCTCGCGCGGGCCGCCTGACCGATGGTCAAGGGCCGGCCCGCCGGCCCGTCGTTCGAGTGCGCTGCCCGTTGCATCGACGAACCTCCGCTCGGCCGCGGCCGGCGCCGCGTCTCAGTGGCGATGATACGCGTGCGCGACCGCGTGACCGCGCCCCCGGCCGATCAGCCACAGGTTGACCGGGTAGGCGGCGATGCCGGCCACCACCAGCGCGAATCCGAGGCTGCCCCAGAAGAGGAACGTGTCGAGCCCGGCGTCCATCGCGCCGGGGACCGCGAGCATCACGAGGTTGTCGACGATCTCCATGATGGTGATCGAAGCGGTGTCCGCGGCGAGCGCGATGCGCAGGACCTGGCGGAACTCGATGCCTGCCCGCAGCAGCGGCAGCATCGTGAGCGCGTAGCCGGAGATGAACGCGAGCACGACCGCGAGCGCGATCGTCTCGAGGTTGCCCCAGCCGAGCGCGGTGCCGATGACCATGCCCGCCACCTCGCCGATCGCGCAGCCGGTGAGGCAGTGGATGGTCGCCGAGAGCGCGACGCGCGCGAGCGGTTGTGCGCCGGCAGGGTGGGCGGTGTGCGCATGGTGCGCGTGAGCGTCGTTCGTGGTGGCCTGCGGCATCTCGTCGTGCGCGAGGCCCGGTGCGTGGCACTGGGACATGGTCGTGGTCTCCTGGTGATCGAAGCAACAGCGCTTCGAGGCGCGATCGTGAACCTTCCCATCATGGGAAGGTCAAGCGCTTTTTTCGCGCCGGACCGAGCGGCCGCCGGGGGGCGCGAGAAAAGTGCAGCGCCGCGCCCCGGGCAGGCCCGGGCGCGGCGCAGCCGATCTCGCGGCGGACCGCGCAAGTAACGGGCTCAGGCCTGCAGTGCGGCCTGGTAGCCCTCGTCCTCGACCGCCTTGACGAGGGCCTGCGCGTCGGCGCTGCCCTTCACCACGGCCTGCGCCTTCTCCAGGCTCACCTCGGCGCTCTGCACGCCGGGCACCTGCTTCAGCGCCTTCGTGACCGACATCACGCAGTGGTTGCAGGTCATTCCGGTGACCTTGAGGGTGGTGGCTTGCATGGTAGAGCTCCTCGTTGACGTTGCGAAATCGTGCCGGATCAGCGCGTCGCAGGCGCCGCGGCCGTGGCGAGCGCCGGTTGCTTGCTGCGGCCCGCGCCGGATGCCGGCGGCCCGCTGCCTTGCGCGCGCACGCGCCGCAGCCGCAGGCTGTTGGTCACGACGAACACGCTCGAGAGCCCCATCGCGAGGCCGGCGAGCATCGGGTTGAGCGTGAGACCCCAGGCGGGATAGAACACGCCGGCCGCGAGCGGGATGAGCGCGATGTTGTAGACGAACGCCCAGAACAGGTTGCCGCGGATGGTGCGCATCGTGCGCCGCGCGACCTCGAGCGCGTTCAGGAGGCCCGCGAGATCGCCGCGCGTGAGCGTCACGTCGGCGGCCTCGATCGCGATGTCGGTGCCGGTGGCGACCGCGACGCCGACCTCGGCCTGCGCGAGCGCCGGCGCGTCGTTGATGCCGTCGCCCACGAACGCGACCTTGCGGCCTTCGAGCTGCATGCGCCGCACCGCTTCGGCCTTGCCGGAGGGCAGCACCTCGGCCGCGACGTCGTCGACGCCCGCCTGGCGCGCGATCGCCTGCGCGGTGCGCGCGCTGTCGCCGGTGATCATCCCGATGCGCAGGCCGCGTGCCTTCAGTGCTTCGATCACCGCGGCCGATTCGGGCTTCAGCGGATCGGCGACGCCGAGCACGCCCCAGGCGGCGCCGTCGACCGCGAGGTAGATCGGCGTGCGTGCGCGCTCCGCGAGCGCTGCCGCGCGCTCGGCGAGCGCGTCGGCGGCGATGCCCTCGCGGGCGAGCAGGCGCTCGGCGCCGAGCAGAACCGCGTGTCCGTCCACGGTCGCCTTCACGCCGTAGCCCGGAATCGCCTCGAAGCGCGCCGCCTGAGGAAACTCGACGCCGCGCGCGCGCGCCGCGGCGACGATCGCGGCGGCGAGCGGGTGCTCGCTGCCCGAATCCGCGCCGGCGGCGAAGCGCAGCACCTCTGCCGCATCCCGCCCGGGCGCGGGCTCCAGATCGGTGAGCTCGGGCCGGCCGATGGTCAAGGTGCCGGTCTTGTCGAAGACCACCGTGTCGACGTGCGAGAGCGCCTCGAGCGCCTCGCCCTTGCGGAAGAGGACGCCGAGCTCGGCGGCGCGGCCGCTGCCGACCATGATCGCGGCGGGGGTCGCGAGCCCCATCGCGCACGGGCAGGCGACCACCAGCACCGCCACCGTGCTGACCAGCGCGAGCGTGATCGCGGGCGCCGGGCCGAGCGCGAGCCAGACGACGAACGTGACCGCGGCGATCGCGAGCACGATCGGCGTGAACACGCCGACCACGCGGTCGGCGAGCCGTTGGATCGGCAGCTTCAAGCCCTGCGCCTGCTCGACCATGCGAATGATCTGCGCGAGCATCGTCTGCTTGCCGACCTGGCGTGCCTCGATGCGCAGCGCGCCGTGCTGGTTGACCGTGCCGCCGACGACGCGGTCGCCGGGGTGCTTGGCTGCGGGCATCGGCTCGCCGGTGAGCATCGATTCGTCGACGTAGCTCGTGCCCTCGCGCACCTCGCCGTCCACCGGCACGCGCTCGCCGGGACGCACGATCACGACGTCGCCGCGCACGACGGCGGCGATCGGCACGTCGCGCTCCTCGCCGTCGCGGACGACGCGCGCGGTCTTCGCCTGCAGGCCGATCAGCTTCTTGATCGCGGCGCCGGTGCGGCCCTTGGCGAGCGCCTCGAGGTACTTGCCCATCAGGATCAGCGTGACGACCACCGCCGCCGCCTCGTAGTAGAGGTGGCGCGCCTGCGCCGGCAGCAGGGCCGGGGCGAGCATCACCGCCGTGCTGTAGAGCCAGGCGGCGCCGACGCCGGTCATCACGAGGCTGTTCATGTCCGGCGAGAAGTGGCGGAAGGCCGCCCAGCCGGTGCTGAAGAAGCGCCGGCCGGGTCCGAAGACCACCACGGTGCCGAGCACGAGCTGCACCCAGTCCCAGAACCGAGCGGTCGGCGCGATCCGCGCGAGCGCGTCGTCGAGCGCGGGCAGGAGCATCGGGCCCATCGCGAGCACGACGATCGGGACGGAGAGCACTGCGGCGATCACGGTGTCGCGGAGGCGCGCGCGCAGCTCCGTCTCGCGCGCTCCGCCTTCGGCATCGGCGCTCTCCGCCGCGGCGAGCGGCCGTGGGGTGTAGCCCGCATCCTCGATCGCGCGCGCGAGCTCCTCGGGCGTCACGGTCGCCGGCAGATAGCGCACGGTGGCGCGCTCGGTCGCGAGGTTCACCGCCGCTTCGAGCACGCCCGGCGTCTTCCGCAGCGCACGCTCGACGCGGTTGGAGCAGTTGGCGCAAGTCATCCCCTCGACGCCGAGCTCGAGCTCGGCGGTAACCGGCGTGTAGCCGGCGTCCGTCACCGCGTCGGCAACGGCCGCGGCCGCTGCCGCGCCCTCCTCGAACCGCACGGTCGCTCGCTCGGTTGCAAGGTTGACGGTCGCCTCGGCCACGCCCGGCGCTTTCCGCAGCGCACGCTCCACGCGCGCGCTGCAGTTCGCGCAGGTCATGCCCCGGATTCCGATTTCCAGCGTCTGCACGTCGCGCTCCTGTTCCTTGCCTCGTTCCTCCCGCGGAGGGAGGGTAACGGGAGGGAACCCGGGTGGGTTCCCTCCTGTTCGTCACTCGTCGGCCTGGTTGAGTGCCCCGAGAATCGGGCACTCGCCCGTGTGCCCGTGGCCGCTGCAGCGCGCCTCGAGCGCCGCGAGCCCCTGCTTCATGCGCGCGAGCGCCTCGATGCGCCGCTCGATGTCGGCGATCTTGGCCTGTGTCACCCGCTTCACGTCGCGTGCCCGGGCGCGCGGCTTGTCGGAGAGCGCGAGCAGCTCCGCGATCTCCTCGAGCGAGAAGCCGAGCGCCTGGGCGCGGCGGATGAACCGCAGGCGGTGCGCGGCCGCCGCGCCGTACATCCGGTAGCCGGAGGGAGTGCGGCCGGCGGGCGGCAGCAGCCCGAGCCGCTCGTAGTAGCGCAGCGTGCCGGCCCCGATCCCGAGGTCCTTGGCGAGCTTTCCGATCGTCACGTTCTGCATGTCGCCCTCCGGAGCAAAGCTTAAACGTTATAGTAAGGTATAGAGTCAAGCCCGGTTTTCAAGCCCCCAACCCGGCCGGGAGTGATAATCTGACCCGGAAATTCCGGGAGTTAGAGAGGTAGGCGCGGGCGATGGGCGACAGCGGTGCGAGCGCAGTCACGGGCAGCGCCGGGATCAAGGTGGAGCAGGCCGGGGTGTTCCTCGGCGCCGTGGTCACCGGCATCGATCTCGCGCGGCCGCTCGACGACGCGACCGTCGCGGCGCTCGGGCGGGCGCACGCCGAGCACGGCGTGCTCGTCTTCCCCGATCAGAAGATCGGCCCCGCGGACCTGATGCGGTTCGGGCGCTATTTCGGCGAGCTCACCGTGCACCCGTTCTCGACCAGCACCGCCGCGAACCCCGAGCTGATCGTGTACGACAACAAGGAGGGTAATCCGCCCGCGGCGACCGACGTCTGGCACACCGACGAGACCTTCCGCGAGTGCCCGCCGATGGGCACGATGCTCTGCTCGAAGATCGTGCCGAGGGTCGGCGGCGACACGGCCTTCTGCAGCATGACCGCGGCGTACGAGGGCCTGTCGGACCGCATGCAGCGCCATCTGTCGGGCCTCGAGGCGATCCACGACTTCCTGCCGTTCAAGGCGCTCTTCTCGGGCACGCCGGAAGGGCGGACGAAGCTGCGCCGCTACGAGGAGCTTTATCCGCCGGTGACGCACCCGGTGGTGCGCGTGCACCCTATGACGGGCAGGAAGGCCCTCTTCGTGAATCCGCAGTTCACGGTGCGCATCAAGGGCATGGAGGAGAGCGAGAGCCGCATGCTGCTCGAGTGGCTCTACACGCGCACGCACATCCACGAGTACCAGTACCGCCATCGCTGGCAGCCGGACATGGTGGTGTTCTGGGACAACCGCAGCGCGCAGCACTCCGCGCTGCACGACTATTACCCGCAGCGCCGCCTGATGGAGCGCGTCACGATCAGGGGCGACCGCCCGGTCGGCGACGCGCCGCCGGCCGACCCCGCCGAGCTGCGGCGCTACCTGATGCCGCCGCTCACCGCGTTCGAGGCGACGCGCGCGAAGCGCCAGCACGACCTCTGATCGAGCAGGGCGCCGGGACGTCCCGGCGCCTGCCCGCTACGCAACCGTTCCGCGATGAGCACCGAGCCGCAGACCGAGAAGAACGTGCTCGGCGGCCCGCTGCTCGCCTGCAGTTACGCCCCGCTCACCGGATTCTTCCGCGATGGCTGCTGCGCCACGCGCGGCGAGCGCGGCGTCGCGCACCTGGTGTGCGTGCGCGTGACGCAGGAGTTTCTCGAGTTCAGCGGCGCGCGCGGCAACGACCTCGTCACGCCGCGCCCGGAGATGCGCTTCCGCGGCTTGAAGCCCGGCGACAAGTGGTGCCTGCACGTGCTGCGTTGGCTCGAGGCGTGGGAGGCGGGCTGCGCGCCCCAGGTGATGCTGCAGTCGACCCATGCGCGCGCGCTCGAGTACGTCGATCTCGACGCGCTCAAGGCCCGCGCGCTCGATCTCAACTGAGAGGACGACCGATGGTCGCACCCGTATACCTCGACTACAACGCCACGACGCCGGTGGCGCCGGAAGTCGCCGATGCGATCGAGCCGTTCCTGCGCGAGCACTACGGCAACGCCTCCTCCGCGCATCCCTACGGTCGCCGCGCGGCCGAGGCGGTCGCGGCGGCACGCGCGGAGGTGGCCGCGCTCGTCGGCGCGACGGACGGCGAGATCGTCTTCACCGGCTGCGCCACCGAGGCGAACAATCTCGCGGTCTGCGGCGTCGCCCGCGCGCTCGCTCCGGCCGGCAAGCGGCATCTGGTGATCAGCTCGGTGGAGCATCCGGCGGTGCAGGCGCCGGCGGCGCATCTGCACGAGACGGGCTGGCAGGTGTCGGTCGTGGCCGTCGACGGGTACGGGCGCGTGGATCCCGAGGCGGTCGCCGCGGCGGTGCGTGCGGACACCGCGCTCGTGTCGATCATGCATGCGAACAACGAGATCGGCACGATCCAGCCGATCGCCGAGATCGCGCGTCGCGTACGCCCGCGCGGCGCGCTGGTGCATACCGATGCGGCGCAGTCGCCCGGGAAGATCCCGGTGCGGGTCGACGCGCTCGATGTGGATCTGCTGACGCTCGCGGGTCACAAGTTCTACGCGACGAAGGGCGTCGGCGCGCTCTACGTGCGCCGCGGGACGCCGATCGCGCCGGTGCTCTTCGGCGCCGGCCAGGAGCACGGCCTGCGCCCCGGGACCGAGAACGTTCCGGCGATCGTCGGGCTCGGCGCGGCCGCGCGCCTCGCCGCCGAGCGGATCGCCGAGGCCGTGCCGCGCATGCAGCGGCTGCGCGACCGGCTGCACGCGCTGCTCGAGGGCGGCGTGCCCGGCCTGCGGCTGAACGGGCATCCGCTCGATCGCCTGCCGAACACGCTCAACGTCTCCTTCCCGGACGTCGCGGGCGAGGCGCTGCTCGCGGCGGCGGGTACCGAGGTCGCCGCCTCGGTGGGCTCCGCCTGCCATGCGGGCAGCCACGCGCCGAGTGGCGTGCTCGCGGCGCTCGGCGCGGATCTCGCGCGCGCGGTGGGCGCGGTGCGGCTGTCCGTCGGCGCCTACACGACCGACGCCGAGATCGAGCGCGCCGCGCAGGCGCTCGTCGCGGCGTGGCAGCGGCTCCCGCGCGCCGAGAGGCGATCCGCGGCTTGAGCGACCCCGACGCCGCCGCTTCGGCCGAGCGCTACGACGCCTGGTACCGCACGCCGCGCGGGTGCTGGATCGGCGAGACCGAGTACCGGCTGCTCGCCGGCGCGCTCGGCGCGCGACCCGGCGAGACGGTGCTCGACGTCGGCTGCGGCACCGGATACTTCACGCGCCTGTTCGCCGAGCGCGCGCGTGCGCGCATCGTCGGGCTCGACCCGGATCTCGCATGGCTGCGCTACGCGCGCGCGCACGCGCACGCGGGCGAGCCCTGTGTCGGCGGCCGCGCCGAGCGGCTGCCCTTTGCCGACCGCGCGTTCGACTACGCGGTCGCCGTCACCTCGCTCTGCTTCGTTCCGGACCAGGACGCGGCGCTGCGCGAGCTCGTGCGCGTGACGCGCAAGCGCATCGCGCTGGGGCTCCTCAACCGCCGCAGCCTCCTGTACCTGCAGAAGGGCCGCGGCGGGGGCAAGGGCGCCTATCGCGGCGCGCACTGGCACACGCCGGCCGAGATCCGCGCACAGCTCGCACCGCTGCCGCTGCACGATGTGCGGCTCGCCGCCGCGGTGTTCCTGCCCGGCGGCGGCCGTGTCGCGCGGTGGGTCGAGGAACGACTGCCGCCGTCGTGGCTCGCGGGCGCCTTCCTGCTCGCGGTGGCCGACGTCGCGGCGTGAGCGTCTATGCTCACGGCCGCGGCGGCGCGACCTCGAGCACCGCTTCGACCGGCTGCGTGCTCGGCATCAGGCAGGCGGTCGGCGTGCAGCCCTGATAGCGCAGGCGGCCGCGAATGCGGCGCGAGCCGGGCGCGGCGCCGGCGGCGAGGGCGAGCGGCGCCTCGAGCCGCAGCGTTCCGCGATAGACGCGCAGCACCATGGCGCTCCAGTCGAACTGCCTCGCCTCGGCCGGCGGGTACTCCACCGGGCCGATGACCAGGCCGTCCGCCGGCTCGAAGCCGAGCTCGGTCGGCACCAAGAACGGCTCGGCCGGCGCGTGCGCCTCGATGTGGCACCCCTCCGGAATCTCGACCTCGACCACCAGCCGCCCGCGCTGGCCGGCGGCGAGCTGCGCCGGCTCCACGCGTGCGCTGAGCGCGAGCCAGCGGCTCGTGTCCGCGAGTGCGTTCATGCGTCCTCCAGCACCTTCTCGAGCTCCGCGATGACGGTTCGCGCGCGCGCGTCGAAGCGCTCCATGTTCAGGTATTCGCGATAGCGCACGCGGCCCCCGGCGTCGAGGATGAAGTGGGCGTTGATGACCGCCACTTCCGGCGGCAGCCCCTCTTTCTGCGGCGCGAAGGTCAGGCCGAGCTCGCCGGTCCGATCCAGCCAGACCGGGAAGGTCCACCCGTAGCGGTCGCGGAACGGCCGCATCACCTCGGGCGGTTCCTTGACGTCGATCACGATGACCTGCACGCCACGCTCCCGGTACCGCTGCCAGATCTCCTGCTCCAGGAACGGGGCCTCCGCGCCGCAGTAGGGGCACCAGGTGGCCGTGAACACGAGCAGCACGACCTTGCCGCGGTAGTCGGCGAGGCGGCCGACGCCGCCATCGAGCGTCGGCAGCACGAGGTCGGGCACCTCGTCGCCCACCTCGTAGGTCGCGACCGGAGCCGCGTGTCCCGCTGCGATCGCGCTCTCGATCGCGCGATGTTCGATCTCCCGTGCGCGCTGCATTGAACTGCCCTCCTTTCGCAAGTCGAGAACGGGTCGCGTGGTTCTCTCGCCGGCTGCCCGCGTGCATCGAGACGTGTCGCCGCGAGCGCGGCGACGATGCGCTCGCCGTGCCCATGACCGCAGAGACGCAGACGCGGCCGATCCGGTTCCAGCGCCGTCGACGCGACGCTTCGCCGGCGCGCGGCGGGAACCGTTTGTGCGCCGGCTGCGTCCTGGCCCGGGAATGCCCGCGCGGCGAAGCGGCCGGCGCGCGTCGTACGCGCCGGGCGCGCAAGGAGAAACCGATGAAACGTCTGCACCTCGCCGTCCTCGCGGCGCTCGTGGTCGCCTACGGGCTCGGCCCGATGGCGACCCAGATCCTCACGCCGGCCGTGCCGTTCGTGCACCGCGACTTCGGCATCCCGATGGCCGCGGCGCAGGCGCTCATCAGCCTTTCGTTCCTGACCATCGCCGCGATGACGCTCGTCTACGGGCCGCTCTCCGACCGCTTCGGACGGCGGCCGGTGGTGCTGGCTGGCACCGCGCTCTTCTGCGTCGGCAGCATCGTCGCCGCCTTCGCGCCGGGCGCCGAGACGCTGATCCTCGGGCGCATGCTGCAGGCGGCCGGCAGCGCGGCCGGACTTGCGCTGACGCGCACCATCATCCACGACGTCTACGGCCGCGAGGCGAGCGGCCAGGTGCTCTCCTACCTCACGACCGCGATGATCTTCGTGCCGATGCTCTCGCCGATGGCGGGCGGTCTCCTGCTCGACCACGTCGGATGGCGGGCGATCTTCGGCGTCTGCACGGCGTTCGGGGTGATCGCGCTCTCGCTCCTCGCGCTGCGCCTCCCGGAGACGAGCCGCGAGCGCCGTCCCGACCTCGGTCTGCGGCAGACTGCGGGGAGCTTCGGTGCGCTCCTGCGCGACCCGGCTTATCTCGGGCCGGCGCTCTTCTTCGGCTGCGTCATGGCCGCGATCTTCGCGACGCAAGCCGCGATTCCCTACCTTCTGGTCGAGGTGCTGGGCCGCTCTGCGACCGAGTACGGCGCGTGGTTCGCCGTGCTGTGCGCGTGCTACGTGGCCGGCAACTACGTCGGTGGCCGGTGGGGCAGGCGCATCGGCCCCGCGAGGCTGATCTTCCTGTCCGGCGCCGGCTGCCTCGCCGCGGCGCTCGGCGGCCTCGCCGCGGCCGGCATGCTCGCGTGGAGCCCGGCGCTGCTCTTCGTCCCGGGAACGGTGCTGTACTTCTCCGGCGCTGTCGCCATCGCGCCGGTGCAGGCCGAGGCGGTGGCGGCGCAGCCGCGCTGCGCGGGCTCGGCTTCCGGGCTCATGTCCGCGATGCAGATGCTGACCGGCGCGGTCGTGGTGCAGGCGATGGGCTTCGCCCACGATGGCACGCCCTATCCGATGTTCGCCGCGGTCACCGGCTGCTCGGTGGTGGCGCTCCTGGCGATGCTCCACGCGCGTGCGGCGCGCCGGCGCGCGGCCGTGGCCGGGGCGGCCGCCGCTTGAGCGGTCGCGTGCCGGCGTCCTGCGCGCGAGCAATGAGCACCGGCCTGCGTCCCACGCCGCCCGTGCGCGGCACCGCCTGGGCGGCCTGCGCGCTCGTGGCCTTTGCGCTCGCTGGCGGGCAGCTCCTCACGCCGGAGGCGCTGCCGCTCGCGTCGCATGGCACAGCCGCCGAGCTCGCCGTGATCGTCGCCGCGGCCGCCTACGTCCTCGCCCTGGCGCTGCCCTTCGTCCCCGGGATCGAGATCGGTCTCGCGATCATGCTGGTGCTGGGATGGGACGGCATCGTGCTGGTCTACCTGTGCACGCAGCTCGCGCTCGCTCTGAGCTTCGCCCTCGGACGGATCGTGCCGGCGCGCGCGCTCGCCGCGGCCTTCGGCTGGCTCGGCATGTCGCGCGCACGGCGCATGGTGGAAACGCTCGACCGCACCACGCCGCCGCACTGCACCGAGCCGTTGGCAAGTCTTGCGCCGGCGCCATGGCTCGCCGTGCTCGCGAGGTGCCGCTACCTCGCGCTGGCGCTGGTCCTCAATCTGCCCGGCAACGCCGTGATCGGCGGCGCCGGCGGCATCGGCATGCTCGCGGGGTTGAGCCGCGCGTACCGCTTTCCCTGCTACGTGCTCGTCGTCGCGGCGGCGACGACGCCGTTGCCGCTCTTCCTGTTGCTCACAGGACTGGCGTAGGCGCCGCCGACCTCAACCGGCCGCGACTCTCGTTCCGCGCATCACGACCGTGTGCGCGCCGAGACCGTGCGCGACCCGCCGCGTGTCCTGGCTTACGCTGCCGGCGAAGTAGTCGAGGCGGCCGATCACCTCGACGTCGAGCCCGGCTTCGCGCAGCTTCGCGACGTAATCGTCCTCCACGACCGCGCCGACCACGCACTCGGCCCAGAGCTTCGGGTCCGCGCGCGACTTTTCGGACACCGGCTTGGCGAGCGCGATGTCGGAGATCTGCAGCCGTCCGCCCGGCTTGAGCACCCGCGCGATCTCGGCGAACGCGCGCGGCTTGTCCGGCACCAGGTTCAGCACGCCGTTGCTGGTGACGACGTCAACGGACGCGTCGGGCAGCGGAATCTCCTCGGCGTTCCCGCGCAGCGCCACGACGTTTCGCGCGCCCATGGCCGCGGCGTTGCGCTCGAGCTTCGCGAGCATCGCATCGGTCATGTCGAGGCCGTAGACCTTGCCGCCGGGTCCGGCGAGCGTGCTCGCGATCAGCGTGTCCGTGCCGGAGCCGGAACCGACGTCCAGGACCACGTCGCCCTGGCGGATCACGCCGGCCGCGAACGGATAGCCGACGCCGGCGAAGGACTCGGGCGCTGCCGCGGGGATCAGGTCGAGCTGGTGGCCCGGGTACCCGACGAACAGGCACGCGAGGCGGCCGGTCGGAAAGTGGAACGTCTTCTCGGGATGCGTGGCGACATCGGTGTACATGTCGACCACCGCCTTGAAGATGAACTCCTTCTTGTCGCTGAAGATCGCGACCATGATGTCCCCTCTCTTCGCGCCCCGTGGAAGGGGAGCAGGGCGCGCCCCTGCCCGGCGGCTAGAAGCTTTTCAGCAGCTTCTTGATCCGCTCGCTCGTCCCCGAGGGTACCTCAGCTTCGCGCAGGGTGCCCAGCTTTTCCTTCAGCCGCCGCTCGAACTCGAAGCGCGAGAAGCAGCTCTTGCACGTGTGCAAATGGCGCTGCAGCGCATCGTGCTTGCCCCCGGGCAGCTCGTGGTCGATGAACTCGACGAGTTGGTCGAGGGCCTGCTCGCAATCGATCTCGTGCTTCGTCATGTGACTTTGCCTTTCTTACTGCGCTCCGTCGTCCGGCGGGGCGCGCTCCCGTCGTCGCCCCAATCCTGCCCGGCCGGTGCCTTGGCCGCGAGCCCGATCTCGCGCGCCTGCTGCCAGAGGATCTTCTGCAACGCGCTCCGCGCCCGCGCGAGACGCGAGCGCACCGTGCCGACCGGCACGGCGAGCGTCTCGGCGATCTCGGCGTAGCTGAACTCCTCGAGGTCCGACAGGATCACCACGATCCGGTAGCACTCCGGCAGCGTCGCGAGCGCGCGCTCCAGGTCCTCGCGCAGGAGCTTGTCGAGAAACTGCTGCTCCGGGGTGCTGAACCAGAGCAGGAACGGCTGGTGCATCTGCTCGAAGATCGAGAACTGCTCGTCGTCGCCCTCGGGCTCTTCGCAGTCGAGCGGCTCGAGCAGCGGGCGCGCGCCGCGGCGGCGGCACTCGTCGAGGAAGGCGTTGTTGAGGATCCGGAAGATCCAGCCGCGGAATGCCGCCTCGTGCTCGAGCGTGTCGAGCGCCCGCCAGGCCCGGGCGACGGTCTCGGCGACCAGATCCTCGGCGTCGGTGTCGTTGCGGGTGAGGCGCCGGGCCACGCCCTGCAGGCGCCCGAGCAGTTCAAGTACCTGAGATTCAAAGGTTTCTCTCGAAACCGGCATACGCCCCCCTGAAGCAAAGACGCAACCGCCCCCCATTCGGTTCCAGGTTTCTCGATGCACGCCCGCGCCCGCGCGCGGCGGCCGGGAATTTCGCCGCATTCCGCCGCGGTATGCCGCGACCGGTGGAACCGTTTCGGCGGCGCGCGCGTCCCGGGCAGCGAAGGCGCGCTCGAACGATGCGCCGCTCACCAGAACCAGGAGGAGTTTGCCATGACCGTTGCACTCGCAGTCGATCGTTCCATTGGCGCCGCGCCGCTCCGCCGCCGCGCCTCGTCCACGCACACCGCGACCCGCGCGTCGGGCCGCCTGCTCACCAAGGCGCAGATCGCCGGGCGCCTCTCGCTCTTCGACCGGCGCCCGATCGTGATCGCCGCCGAGCGCGGGCTCGCCGTGCACGTGCGCTCGGGCGCGCTGTGGATCGCCCACAACCGCGAGGACAGCATCGTCGGCGCGGGCGAATGGTTCGTCGCCGAGCGCTCGGGCCCGGTCGTCGTCTCGGCGCTCGAGATCACCGAGCTCGACATCGTGTGGCCGGACGACGAGCGTCTGTCCCCGGGCCTCGAGCCCGCGCTTGTTGCCCGCTGAGCCCGCGGCATCGTTGGAACTTTCCTGCGGCTCGGCGCGTCTGCGGTGACGAATGCGCGCTGCGGACGAACCCGCGGGCGCCGCACCAACCAAACTACAGGAGCAAGCAGTCATGGCTATCACGGCGGATTTCGTGAAGCGCGTCGATGTCGTCGCGCTCAAGCAGAAGGTGAAGGCGATGTACCGCGACGTCGCGCTCGATCCGCACGGCGAGTTCCACTTCGAGATGGGCCGCGCGCTCGCCGAGCGGCTCGGCTACGCGCCGGCCGACCTCGACGCGATCCCGTCCGAGGCGATCGACTCGTTCGCGGGCGTCGGCCACTACTTCGACTTCGCCGCGCTCGAGTCCGGCGAGACCGTCGTCGATCTCGGCAGCGGATCGGGCACCGACAGCTTCGTCGCCGCGCTGAAAGTCGGCCCCGCCGGCGCCGTCTTCGGCATCGACATGACCGACGCGCAGCTCGCGAAGGCCGAGCGCCTGCGCGCGGCGGCCGGCTTCGAGAACGTCACGTACATCAAGGGCTACATCGAGTCCACCGGCCTGCTCGCCGGCACTTGCGACGCGGTGATCAGCAACGGCGTGATCAATCTCGCGCCCGAGAAGGACAAGGTATTCCGCGAGGCCGCGCGCATCCTGAAGCCGGGCGGCCGGCTCGCGCTCGCCGACATCGTGACCGAAACGCAGCTTCCCCAGGGCATCACCTGCGACGCCACGCTGTGGGCTGCGTGCATCGGCGGGGCGATGCAGATCGACGACTACCTGGCGGCGATCGCGGCGGCCGGGCTGCGCGTGACGCAGGTGAAGGACAACCCGTACGAGTTCATCTCGGCGAACGCCCAGGGCGCGACGCGCAGGTACGGCGTCAAGAGCGTCTCGCTGCTGGCGATCAAGGAGTAGCAGCAAGCACGCGCCGGGCGGCACCTTGCGTCCGGCGTTTCGACGAACCAGAAGAACCGACTTTCACAGGAGACGCATCATGGCCCAGACCCAGTCGAAGTACCTCTTCACGGTGACGCACTACGACGGCGACGGCGACCGCGTGGCGACGCCGTTCGTGCTCGCCAACAACGCCCTTGCCGCCGGCGCCGACGTGCTCGTGTGGCTCACCGTCGACGGCGTCGAGCTCGGCAAGCGCGGCGCGGCCGACAAGGTCGTCCCGAAGAGCTTTCCGCCGGTCGCCGACCTGCTCAAGACGTTCGCCGAGAACGGCGGCAAGATCGGCGTCTGCCCGCCCTGCGGCAAGACCCATGGCGTGACCGACGAGAACATGCTGCCGAATGCCGAGTGGCTGGGCGCCGCCGCGGTGCTCGCGGCCGCGCAGGATCGCCAGGCGTTCTCGTTCTGAGCGCGCTCTGCTGCGCAGACGGGCTGCTTGCCCGTCTGCGCAGGCGCACGCGCGGGTGAACCCGCGCGGTCAGTCGCGCGTCACCGGCAGCCCGGCGGCGCGCCACTCGGGCAGACCGTCCTGCAGCCGGCGCGCCTTGAGGCCCTTCTTGCGCAGCAGCGCAACCGCGTCGTGGGACATCAGGCAGTACGGCCCGCGGCAGTAGGCGACGACCTCCTTGCGCTTGGGCAGCTCGCCCAGCCGCTTCTCGAGCTGCTGCACCGGGATGTTCACCGCGCCGGGCAGGTGCCCGGCGGCGAACTCCTCCGGCGGGCGCACGTCGAGCACCGTGACGAGCCCCTTGCGCGCGCGCTCCAGCAGCTCGCGGGCCGGCACCGGCTCGAGCTCGTCCTTCGCCGCGAGGTAGAGCCGCACCACGCGCTCGACCTCGGCGTCGTGCGCCTCGCCCACCTTGCCGAGCGCGGCGAGCAGCGCCACCACCTCGTCGCCGGCGAGCCGGTAGTAGACGTACTGGCCCTCGCGGCGCCCCTCGATCAGGCCGGCCTGGCGCAGCCTCTGCAGATGCTGCGAGGTGTTCGCGATCGAGTTGCCGGTGAGCGTCGCGAGGCTCTCGACCGGGCGCTCGCCCTGGGCGAGGAGCTCGAGGAACTCCAGGCGCGCGGTGCTCGAGAGGGCCGCCCCGATGCGGGCGAGCCGCGCGAAGATCTCCTGTTTCGGGCCGGGATGCGTCATGTCGTCATGTCGGGGCGCGCCGCCCAGGGGCTTGACAGCCGCCCGGGATCGCGACTAGTATTCAATCGAATGCTTGAATAATAGACTCGTTGATCGACGAAGTCTAGCAGACCGGAGACCGCAGGCCATGCCCGCCGACACCGCGCTCGGCGCCGAACCGCTCGTCCGGCTCGGCGCATTCCTCGGCGTCTTCGCCGCCGTCGCGCTGTGGGAGGCGCTCGCGCCGCGCCGCGCCCGCGCCTTCGCGCGCCGCGCGCGCTGGCCGCACAACCTCGGGCTGCTCCTCGTCGACGCCGCGGTGCTGCGGGTCGTCGCGCCGGGCGCCGCCATCGCGGTCGCGCTCGCCGCCGAGGCGCGCGGGTGGGGCCTGCTGCACGCGCTCGATCTCCCGGCATGGGCGGCGATCGCGCTCGCCGTGGTGCTGCTCGACCTCGCGGTGTACTTCCAGCACGTGCTCTTCCATGCCGTGCCCGCGCTGTGGCGCCTGCATCGCGTGCACCATGCCGACCTCGACTTCGACGTCACCACCGGCACGCGCTTCCACCCGGTGGAGATCCTCGTCTCGGTGGCGATCAAGTGCGCGGCGGTCGCCGCGATCGGCGCGCCCGCGCTCGCGGTGCTCGTCTTCGAGGTGATCCTGAACGCGACCGCGATGTTCAACCATGCCAACGCGGGGCTTCCGGCCGGCGTGGACCGATGGCTGCGCAGGCTGGTGGTGACGCCGGACATGCACCGCGTGCACCACTCGGCGCGCCGCGACGAGACGAACAGCAACTTCGGCTTCAGCCTGCCCTGGTGGGACCGCCTGTTCGGCACCTACCGCGCGCAGCCCGCGGCCGGGCACCAGGGGATGACGATCGGCCTGGACGCGTTCCGCGCGCCGGCCGACCTGCGGCTCGACCGGCTGCTGCTGCAGCCGCTGCGCGAGAGGTCCGGCGGCTACGCGGTCGACCACCGCGAGGAGGCTCGATGAGCCTGCGCGCTTCGCGGCTTCCGCGCCTCGCGCTCGCCGGAGCGCTCGCGGCGGGCGTCCTGTGGGCGCTCGCCAATCGCGACCTCCTCGACCTCCCCCAGCTCGAGCGCGGGCTGCGCGATCTCGGCGCCTGGGCGCCCGCGGCCTTCGTCGCCGCCTTCGCGCTCGCGACGGTCGCTTTTCTCCCGGGCGGGCTCTTCGGCCTCGCGGGCGGCGCGCTGTTCGGCCCGCTCTGGGGCACGGCGTGGAACCTGGCCGGCGCGACGCTCGGCGCGACGCTCGCGTTCCTCGCTGCGCGCTACATCGCCTCGGACTGGGTGGCGCGCAAGTCGGGCGGACGGCTCGGGCGGCTCGTCGCCGGCGTCGAGACCGAGGGCTGGCGCTTCGTCGCGCTCGTGCGCCTGGTGCCGCTCTTCCCGTTCAACCTGCTCAACTACGCGCTCGGCCTGACGCGCATCCGGCTGCGCGACTACGTGCTCGCCACCGCCCTGTGCATGCTGCCCGGCACGGCGGCCTACACCTGGCTCGGCCACGCCGGCCGCGAGGCCGCCGCGGGCCGCGGCGAAGCGCTGCGGTATGCGCTGCTCGGTCTCGGCCTCCTCGCCGCGGTCGTGCTCGCGCCGCGCCTCGTGCGCCGGCTGCGCGGCGCGCCCTCGCCCGGATGGATGTCGATCGCCGAGCTCGAGCGCCGGCGTGACGCGAACGAGCCGTTCGTGCTCGTCGACGTGCGCAGCCCCGAGGAGTTCGACGGCCCGCTCGGCCACATTCCCGGCGCGCGCAACGTGCCGCTCGCGGAGGTCGCGGCGCGCGCGGACGCGCTCGCGGAGGCGATCGACGCGCCGCTCGTGCTCGTGTGCCGGACCGACAAGCGCTCGGCCGCCGCGGCCGCCATCCTGCGCGCGGCCGGCATCGCCGACGTGCGCGTGCTGCGCGGCGGCATGGAGGCCTGGAGCCGCCGCGCGCCGGCGCAACCGCACTCCGCTGGAATCGAATCAACCGGGATACCGTGATGAAGACGCTGCTGATCCTGAACGACCCGCCCTACGGCACCGAGCGCGCGTACAACGCGCTGCGGCTCGCGCGCTCGCTGCTCGTCAAGGGCGCGGGCGAGGTGCGCGTGTTCCTGATGGGCGACGCGGCGGCCTGCGCCGCCGCCGGCCAGAAGGTGCCGCAGGGCTACTACAACCTCGCCGACATGCTCGGCGCGGTCCTGCGCCGCGGCGGCGAGGTCGGCGTGTGCGGCACCTGCATGGACGCGCGCGGCATGGCCGACGAGCGCCTGGTCGACGGCGCGCGCCGCGGCACGATGGAAGGCCTCGCCGAGTGGACGGTGTGGGCCGACAAGGTGCTGGTGTTCTGAGATGACGGCGCGCCGGTCCCCGGAACCGGTCGACCGCGTGCGGAGCGGCGGCCGTGCGCGCTGATCGGCGCAACGTCCTCATCCTCGCGGCCGCGCAGGCGCTCGTCCACTCTGCGAGCGTGCTCGCGATGGCGCTCGGCGCGCTGGTCGGCGGCCACCTCGCCGCGGACAAGGCCCTCGCGACGCTGCCGATCGCCGCGATGGTGGTCGGAACGGCGCTCACGGCGCTCCCCGCGGCGCTCTTCATGCGGCGCGTCGGGCGCCGCGCGGGGTTCATGACCGGCGCGGCGATCGGTCTCGCCGGCAGCCTCACGGCGGCGTTCGCCGTCTACGCCGGATCGTTCGCGCTGTTCGTGTTCGGCCACGCGCTTCTCGGCGGCTACCAGGGCTTCACCAACTATTACCGGTTCGCGGCCGGAGAGGCGGCGGCAGAGGACTTCAGGAGCCGGGCGATCTCGTGGGTGATCGCCGGCGGCGTGGTGGCGGCCGTGGTCGGACCGCAGCTCGCGAGCACGACGCGCGATCTCCTCGCGCCGCACGCCTTCGTCGGCTCCTATCTCGCGCAAGGCGCGCTGACGCTGCTCGCGCTCGCCGTGCTCGTGCGGCTGCGCATGCCGGCGGCCGTCGAGGCCGCGGCGCACGGCCCGGTGCGTCCGCTGCGCGAGATCGCGCGCCAGCCCACCTTCCTCGTCGCGCTCGGCGGCGCGGCGGTCGCCTACGCGGTGATGATCCTCGTCATGACCGCGACGCCGGTCGCGGTCGTCGGCTGCGGCCTGCCGCTCGCCGACGCCTTCCAGGTGATCCAGTGGCACGTGCTCGGCATGTTCGTGCCTTCCTTCTTCACCGGCGCGCTGATCGCCCGCTACGGCGCGCCGAGGATCATGGCGGCCGGCTTCGCGCTGCTCGCCGGCCACGTGGCGATTGCCCTGTCGGGCGTCGGTTTCATGCACTTCGCGTCCGGGCTCGTCCTGCTCGGCGTGGGCTGGAACTTCGCCTACGTCGGCGGCACGACGCTCCTCACCACCGCATACCGGCCGGTCGAGCGGCACCGCGCGCAAGCCGTCAACGACTTCGCGGTGTTCGGCTCGGTCGCGCTCGCCTCGCTCTCCTCGGGCTGGCTCTACCACGCGTTCGACTGGCAGACGCTGAATCTCGCCGCGCTGCCCTTCCTCGGCGCGGCGCTCGCCGCCACGCTGGCGCTCGCCCGCTACTGCCAGCGCCGCATGGAGAGCTCGGGCGCGAGCCCGTGCTCGGCGTAGAGGATTCCGTCGGCGCGCAGCGCGGGCTCACCGCGCGGCGGGCACGATCCACAAGTGGAGCTTGCGCGGTCCGTACGCGCCCCTAACCTCGCGGGTCTCGTGCGGCGTCCAGTCGCCCATGTCGTGCACGTAGGACACGACGCGGGTGCCGGGGCTGAGCTCGCGCAACAGCCGCGGCCGGAGCTTCAGGTTGAGGTCCGGCCACAGGAAGAGCGTGACGACGGTCGCCTCGCCGAGCGGCGTCTCGAACAGGTCCCCGTGGAGGAACCGGATGCGCCCGGCAACGCCCTCGCGTGCGGCGTTCGCGCGGCTCTCGCGGATGCGCTGCGGATCGATGTCGACGCAGACCCCGCGGGCCCCGCGCGCCTTCGCCGCCGCGATCACGATCCGCCCGTCGCCGCAGCCGAGGTCGTAGACCACGTCGTCCGCGCCCACCTGCGCGAGCGCGAGCATCTCCGCCACGACGTTGTGCGGGGTCGGCTCGTAGTGGATGTCGGGTGCGCGGGCTGGCGCCGCAGCAGGCTCGCAGCCGGTCGCGGCAACGATCGCCAGGGCGGCCGTTGCTGCGGCCACGCAAAGCGTCAGCCGGCGCCATGCGCCGAGCCGCTCGCGGCTGTTACGACCGTCCGTCACCGGTGCGCGTGGTCCCCTGGTCTGCCCGGCGAATCGTAACGCGGCCGCGCCGTTTCTCGTATGCTTGGGCGCAGGACTTCCGCGCGCGCCCCCCGCCGATCGAGGAAGGACGGTCCGGGAGAGATGTAGCCTTCGTCATGAGCATCCTGAACACCGACAAGACGCTGCCCGCGAACAAGCTGATCTTCGAGGTGCGCCGCGACGTGCGCCTGCGCGAGCGCTTCAGCACCGACCTCGAGGGGCTGATGAGCGACTACGGCCTCTCGGAGGCCGAGAAGGACGCGCTGCGCAACGCCGACCTGGAGCGCCTCGGCGAGCTCGGCATGCACCCGTACTTCCTCCCGCAGGTGACGCGCCTCTTCAGGGGCGCGGGCTACAACCACAACGAGAGCGCGGCGGCGCGGCTCTACGCCGAGAAGATGCTGAAAGGAAAGCCCTGATGGCCGAGATCGTCTCGGTCCTCGCCCTCGCGCACGCGCCCGGAGCGACCGGCTGGCTCGACAGGGCCCCCAGGCACGAGCAGGAAGCGCTGCTCGCCGGGTACGCCGCGATGGGCGAGAAGCTGCGCGCCGCGCGCCCGGACGTGATCGTCGGCGTCGCGAACGACCACCTGCTCAACTTCCCGCTGGAGAGCATCCCGGACTGGTGCGTCGGCACCGCCGAGCGCTGGCGCGGCCCCGCGGAGTGGTTCCGCGACTGGGTGAACATCCCGCCCTACGAAGTGGCCGGCGAGCGCGAGCTCGCGCGCCACATCGTGCGCGAGTCCGCCAGGCGCGGGTTCAACCTCGCCTTCTCGGACAGGCTCGAGTTCGACGACAACTGGTCGGTGCCGCTCAAGTTCCTCACGCCCGACTACGGCGTGCCGCTCGTGCCGATCCACATGAACTGCGTGGTGCCGCCGCTGCCCGAGCCGGAGCGCTGCTACGCGTTCGGCCGGACGCTCGCCGAGGTGGTGCGCGCGTGGCCCGCGCGTGCGCGTGTCGCCGTCATGGGCACCGGCGGCCTGTCGCACGATCCGGGCGGACCGAAGTACTTCGCGGTGGACGAGAAATTCGACCGCTGGTTCCTCGAGCTGCTCGCGAGCGGCGACCCGCAGAAGGTCGTGCGCGAGGCGACGATCGAGCGGATGATCGCCGCGGGCGACGGCGGCACGGTGGAGCTCCTCGCCTGGATCGTCGCGCTCGGCGCCGCGGGCGGCGGCCCCGCGATGGCCGACTTCTACGTGCCCTCCGTTGCGCTCCGCTGCGGCATGGGCGGGGTAAGCTGGGCGCCGTAGGCAAGCGATGGAGGCGCCGGCCGATTGCCCGATCCGGACGTCCCGCCGCGAGCGGACGCCCGCCGAGGGACCGAGGAGACGAACCCATGGAACTGAGATCGATGAGCCTCGCCGAGCTCGGCGAGAGCGTGCGCCACACCATGAAGCCGGCGCGGATCCTGTGGCAGACGCCCGACACGATCGCCTTCGTCGCGCGCGGGCGCGCGGGCCGCATGGAGTTCCACACCGACCCGAGCGACGAAGTGATGTACATGATCAAGGGCGTGATGAACCTGCATTACCGCACGCCCGAGGGCGAGGAGAAGGTCCTGGTTCTGCGCGAAGGCGAGATCATGCATTGCCCGGCCGGCGTGCCGCACTCGCCGCGCTTCTCGCCCGACGCGTTCCTGCTCGTGCTCGAGCGCAAGCGCCGCGGCGAGGAGCTCGACCGCTTCCAGTGGTACTGCGAGCGGTGCGGCACGCCCCTCTTCGAGACGGCGCGCAAGGTGCCCGACTACGACGAGGACCCGGTCTCGCGCGTCTACGAGGAGTTCTACGCGAGCGAGGAGCGCCGCACGTGCGCCAAGTGCGGGCACGTGGCCCGACGCCCGGCGTAGCCTAGGGCCGCGCCCGGCGGCGTCCTCGACCGCGGCTGCCTCGCGATCGAGCGCCGCGTCGCGCACCGGTACCACCCGCAAGGAGACGCCATGCCGAAGCAGATCATCACCTCGCCCGACGCGCCGACGACCGGGTTCACCGACAAGGGCACGCCCTCGCCGCTCGCGCAGGCGATCCGTGCCGGGGACCTGCTCTTCGTCTCCGGCCAGGGTCCGCTCGATCCGAAGACGCGCGAGGTCGTGTCGCCGGACATCCGCGAGCAGACGCGCCAGACCCTGACGAACCTGCGGAGCGTGCTCGCCGCCGCGGGGCTCGGCCTCGCCGACGTGGTGAACATGCGCGTCGTGCTGCGCAACACCGAGGACTTCCCGGCGTTCAACGAGACCTTCCGCGAGTTCATGGCGGGCGAGAAGGTCACGCGCACCTGCGTCGGCGCGACGCCGCACCGCAAGGGCGTCAACGTCGAGATCGACTGCGTCGCAAGCTTCGTCTGAGCACCCGATCCGGCGGACCGCCGAAAGCGGCTCGCCGGATCGCGCGCGGCGCGCGCGCCCGGCTTCCCTTATCCTTCGGGCCTCTCCGCCGCGCACCGCCCGCGCATGCCCGATACCCCGTCGACGCTCGAGTCGCTCGTCCTGCGGCTGAGCGATGCGCCGCCGGAGGGCGACGCGGCCGCGCTCGCGGCGCTGGTCGACTTCCTGCGGCCGGAGCGCCCCGAGCGCTCGGCGCAGGCGGTCGCGCGCATCCAGGAGCTCGTCCTCCTCCTTGAGGAGCGTCCGTCGCTGCGCCAGGCGCTGCGCGGCCACCTCCTGCGGCTCGTCGCCGCGCGCCGCCAGGTGCACATGTACGCCGACAGCGGCATCTACCCGAACGAGAGCTTCGGCGCGGGCCTGCGCCGGCGCGTCGGCAACGCGATCCTGCCGCGCGCCGTGAACGAGAAGTACCTGCGCGACGTGATCGGCGCGGTGTTCTGGAAGCGGGGCGACCACGTCTGGGTGCGACGCGTGCCGGAGGACACGTGGCTCGCCCTGCACCGCGCCATCACCGGCGAGGGCGAGTACGACGCGGAAGCGCTGCACGCGATCGAGCGCGAGATCCTCGAGGCGCTCCAGATTCTCTCGTACCGCATCGCCGCCACGGGGCTCGAGCCGGAGCTCGTGCGCATCGACCCCTCGATCGAGGAGTTCGAGTCGCCGTTCCTGACCCAGAACCAGGAGACGATGCGCTGGATCGCGCTCTACCGCGCCTGGCTCGCCGGCGGGGAGGCGCCGGAGGACGACAAGCACATCGGCGTGCTGCTCGGGCAGTGCGAGGAGATCATCGAGCGCGTGCGCCGGCGCGCCCAGCGCGACGGCGCGAGCATCAGCCTCACCTACCACCTGCTGCGGCTCGAGCAGATGATCGAGCGGATGCGGACGCTGCTGCTGCTCCTCGAGCGCGGGGAGGCCGCCCAGGCGGACGTCAAGCGGCGCCGGGCGGTCGCGCTCGTCCAGCAGGTGATCGCGGCCGAGAACACGCGCAACAGCCTGCGCGACTACGTCGCGCGCAACGTCGAGCTGCTCGCGCGGCAGATCACGGAGCACGGCGGCCGCGCCGGCGAGCACTACGTGACCACCGACCGCGGCGGCTACTTCCGGATGCTCGGCTCGGCGCTCGGCGCCGGCGCCGTCATCGCCGTCCTCGCGATGATCAAGATCCTGCTGCTCGAGCTCCACCTGCCGCCGCTCGTCGAGAGCGCCGCGGTGTGCCTCAACTACGGCGTCGGCTTCGTGCTGGTGCACATGCTCGGCTTCACCATCGCGACCAAGCAGCCGGCGATGACCGCGCAGACCATCGCCGCCACGATCGAGCGCAAGGAAGGCGGGCAGCGCGCGCTCGGCCGGCTCGAGGATCTCGCGGTCGACGTGATGCGCAGCCAGTTCGTCGCCATCGTCGGCAACATGGCGATGGCCTTCCCGGCCGCGCTCGCGCTCGGCTGGGCGTGGTCCGCGGCGAGCGGCGGGCCGCTCGCCGGGCCGGGCAAGGCGGACAAGCTGCTCCACGACCTCGATCCGGTCGCGAGCCTCGCGCTCGCGCACGCGGCGATCGCCGGGGTGTGGCTGTTCGTGTCGGGGCTGATCGCCGGCTACTTCGACAACCTCGCCGCCTACCGCAGGATCCCCGAGCGGCTGCGCGCGCTGCGCTGGCTGCGCCGGGCGCTCGGCGAGGCGCGCACCGCGCGGCTCGCCGACTACCTCTACGAGCACCTCGGCGCGATCGCCGGCAACTTCTTCTTCGGCGTGCTGCTCGGCGTCACGCCCTTCGTGGGATTCCTCGTCGGGCTACCGCTCGACATCCGCCACATCGCGTTCTCGACCGCGAACCTCGCCTACGGGCTGGACGGCACGGAGCGGGCGCTCCCGGCGGGCGCCTTCGCCGTGTGGCTCGCGGGCCTGTACCTCATCGGCGTCACCAACCTGCTGGTGAGCTTCGGCCTCGCCATCAACGTGGCGCTGCGCGCGCGCGGCGCCCGCCTGCGCGACGCCGGGCTCTTCAAGCGCCTGTGGATGCGCTTCTTCCGCAGTCCGGTCGAGTTCTTCGTACCGGTGCGCCGCGCCCCGGACGCCTGACGTCCGATCGCACGCCGCGCGGCCGGTCGAGGCCGCCGGCGGCGGCGCGCGCAAGCGGCGTTCTCCGCGCGACCGGCGCGCGACGCGGTGATCGATCACGGCATCGCGTGCGCCGACCTCTTACAATCGGCGCGTGCAGCGCTCCGCCGCCCGCGACTATGCACTCGCCGCCGCGCTCGTCGCGGCCGGGACCGGGCTCGCCATGCTGTGCGTCTACGTCGGCACCGGGCTGCTCGACGGCTTCGGCGATCGCGACCTGTCGCGCCTCGGCAGCCGCCTCCGGCGCTACGCGCCGATCGCGCTGGCGGGAGCGCTCGTCGCCGGCGTCCTCCTGCACGGCTATCACGCGCGCCTGCTCGCGCGTCCGGCCCCCGCATGGACCGTGCTCGTCTCGATCCAGCGCGCCTTCGCGCACTTCCCGGCGTTCGGCATGCTCGCGCTGCTCGGCTTCGTCCTGGCGTTCGTCTGGGGGCCGCTGCTCTGGATCGCCGCACTCCTGCGCCTGCGCCCGCGGGGCGTCCCGGTCGGCGAGGCGCCGAGCCTGCAGGCGCTGCTCGTCATCGGCGTGGGCGTGCCGATCTGGTTCCTGACCTTTCCCTTCGACGCGGCGGGTGCCGAAGGCGAGAGCGATTTCCCCAAGCCGTCGCCGGTCCTGCTGCAAGGCCAGATGCTGTGGCTGCTGCCGTGGCTGCTCGCCGCGGTCGCGCTGCTCAGCGGCGCCGAGTCCGGGGACACGGGCGAACGCGTCGCCCCGGGCTGGCTCGCGCTCGCTGCGAGCTACTGGATCGGCGACTATCTCGTCGTCGCGCTGCAGACCGCGCCGGCGCTGCGCGCGCGCTGGATGGCCGAGCGCTGGCGGGAGGTGGCGGGCGACGCTTGATCGCGAGCGCGCGCACGGCGGCCGGTCGCTCGCACGGCGCCGACGCGATGGTGCCGGGATCCGGCGGGCCGCGGCCAGGGCGTCGCGCGCTGGTGTCGGTGTTCGCCAACACGCCAACCCGCTGAGTTGCAACCCGTTCGGCATACGGCGGCGGCGAGCCGTTGGTGGACGCCAACAACGCACGGGTCGAACGGCCCGTGCGACCGCTGCCTGCAGGCTGATTCCGGGACGATTTTTCCCGCTGGCGCGGATGTTGCTCGAAGCGCACCGCGCGCGGAGAGCGGATGCGAGGATCCCGGCGCTTCGCCGCCCGCGCGCGATCATCGGACGAGCGGAGAGAAGTTACGATGGATACCACGACGGTTGCGCACCGCGACACGCCCGGGCGTCCGGCCCGGCGAGTCGGGATTTCTCATCGCGGGAGCATCATGAACGAGGCGTCGGACGTCACTCCGGGGCGGCGCGCGCGCGCATTGTGGCTGAGCACCGTAGCCATGGCCGTGTGCTTCGCGGTCTGGGTCATCTTCTCGATCATCGGCGTCGAGCTGCAGCGCGAGCTCGACCTGTCGGAGACTGCCTTCGGCGTCCTCGTGGCCACGCCGATCCTGACCGGCTCGATCAGCCGGATCATGCTCGGCATCTGGTCCGAGCTCTACGGCGGGCGACGGGTCTACACCGTGCTGATGCTGGTGGTCGCCGCATGCGCGTTCGTGCTGCCGTACGCGAACTCGTACCCGATCCTGCTCGCGATCGGGCTCGGCCTGGGGCTCGCCGGCGGCTCGTTCGCCGTCGGCGTGGTCTACGTCACCTGCTGGTATCCGAAAGAGCGCCATGGCACCGCGCTCGGCCTCTTCGGGATGGGCAACGCGGGCGCCTCGCTCACGAGCTTCGGCGCGCCGCTCCTGCTCGCCGTGATGGACTGGCGGCAGGCGGCCACGGTCTACGGCGCGGCGATGCTCGCCATGGCGCTCGTGTTCTGGTTCACCTCGCAGGAGGACCCGGTGACCCGCGCTCGGCGCGCCTCCGGCGCCACGGTGCCGTCGGTGGCCGAGCGGCTCGCGCCGCTGCGCAACCTGCAGGTGTGGCGCTTCTCGATCTATTACTTCCTCGTGTTCGGGGGCTTCATCGCGCTCACCTCGTGGCTGCCGCGCTACTACGTCGGCGCGCACGACCTCGACATCCGCACCGCCGGCATGCTGACGGCGAGCTTCGCGTTCCCGGCCGCCGTCTTCCGCGCGGTCGGCGGAGCGCTCGCCGACCGCTACGGCGCCCGCACCATGATGTACATCGCCTTCTCGGTGTCGCTCGTCTGCCTGTTTCTGCTGTCCTATCCGGATACCCACTACGTAGTCGAGGGGATCCGCGGACCGATCGAGTTCACCATCGCTCCGGGCGTGGGCCAGCGCATGGCGGTGCTGTTCGTCCTCGGCTTCGTCATGGCGCTCGGCATGGCCGCGGTGTTCAAGCACATCCCCACCTACTACCCGAGCCACGTCGGCAGCGTCGGCGGCGTGGTGGGGATGATCGGCGGCCTCGGCGGGTTCTTCCTGCCGATCGCCTTCGGTCTGATGAACGACCTGATCGGCGTGTGGACGAGCTGCTTCATGCTGCTGTTCGCGGTCGCCGGCACCAACCTGCTGTGGATGCACTTCGCGATCCGCCGCATGGAGCGCCGCCATTTCCCGCAGATCGGCACCGAGACCGACCTGCCGGAGATCATGGACGCCGCCGAGGCCGATCGCGCCGCCGCCGCCGCGCAATCGGGCCGGGGTTGATCGTGGCGCGGCACGCGCGCCACAATGCGCACGATGCGCGTCGGCGTCGCGCCGGCGCGCAACCCTCCCGGAGCCCGCGATGAGCCACTTTCTCGACCGCCTGACGTTCTTCACCCGGACCCGCGAGCCGTTCGCCGCCGGCCACGGCGAGGTGCGCGGCGAGGACCGCGCCTGGGAGGAGGGCTACCGCCTGCGCTGGCAGCACGACAAGATCGTGCGCTCGACGCACGGCGTGAACTGCACCGGCTCGTGCAGCTGGAAGATCTACGTCAAGGGCGGGGTGGTCACCTGGGAGACCCAGCAGACCGACTACCCGCGCACGCGTCCCGACATGCCGAACCACGAGCCGCGCGGCTGCTCGCGCGGCGCCTCCTACAGCTGGTACCTCTACAGCGCGAACCGCCTGAAGTACCCGATGGTGCGCGCGCGGCTGGTGCGCCTGTGGCGCGAGGCGCGGAAGACCCTCGCGCCGGTCGAGGCGTGGGCTTCCATCGTCGAGGATCCCGAGAAGGCGCGCGCGTACAAGTCGATCCGCGGCCGCGGCGGGTTCGTGCGCGCGAGCTGGGACGAGGTGACCGACATCATCGCCGCGGCGAACGTGTACACGATCCGGAAGTACGGGCCCGACCGGGTGCTCGGCTTCTCGCCGATCCCGGCGATGTCGATGGTCTCGTACGCCGCCGGCTCGCGCTACCTGTCGCTGATCGGCGGCGTGTGCATGAGCTTCTACGACTGGTACTGCGACCTGCCGCCCTCGAGCCCGCAGGTGTGGGGCGAGCAGACCGACGTGCCCGAGTCGGCCGATTGGTACAACGCGACTTACCTCGTCGCCTGGGGCTCGAACGTGCCGCAGACGCGCACCCCCGACGCGCACTTCTTCGTCGAGGCGCGCTACAACGGCACCAAGACGGTCGCGGTCACGCCCGACTACTCGGAGGTGGCGAAGCTCTCCGACCTGTGGCTGCACCCGAAGCAGGGCACCGACGCGGCGCTCGGGATGGCGATGGGCCACGTGATCCTGCGCGAGTTCCACCTCGACCGCCGGATCGAGTGGTTCGACGACTACTGCCGGCGCTACACCGACCTGCCGCTGCTCGTGCGGCTCGCCGAGCGCGGCGGGCGCTACGTGGCCGAGCGCTTCGTGCGCGCCGCGGATTTCATCGACCGGCTCGGCCAGGTGAACAATCCGGAGTGGAAGACCGTCGCCGTCGACGAGGCGAGCGGCGGGGCGGTGTGCCCGCAGGGCTCGATCGGCTTCCGCTGGGGCCAGCAGGTCGGCGGCGACCTCGGCAAGTGGAACCTCGAGCAGAAGGACGGCGCCACCGGTGCCGAGGTGAAGCTCGCGCTCACGCTGCTCGGCCGGCACGACGCGGCCGTGCCGGTTGCGGTCCCCTATTTCGGCGGCGTCGCGCACGAGCGCTTCCGCGCGAACGACCAGGGCGGCGACGTGCTCGTGCGCAACGTCCCGGCGCGCCGGCTCGCGACCGCCGACGGCGAGGTGCTGGTCGCCACCGTCTTCGACCTCCTGTGCGCGAACTACGGGCTCGACCGCGGCCTCGGCGACGGCGCGAGGTCCTACGACGACGACGTGCCGTACACGCCGAAGTGGCAGGAGACGATCACCGGCGTCCCGGCGGCGCAGGCGATCGCGGTCGCGCGCGAGTTCGCCGAGAACGCGGCGAAGACCCGCGGCCGCTCGATGGTGATCATCGGCGCGGCGATGAACCACTGGTACCACCAGGACATGAACTACCGCGCCGTCATCAACATGCTGCTCCTGTGCGGCTGCGTCGGCGTCTCCGGCGGCGGCTGGGCGCACTACGTCGGGCAGGAGAAGCTCAGGCCGCAGACCGGGTGGACCGCGCTCGCGTTCGCGCTCGACTGGACACGCCCGCCGCGGCAGATGAACTCGACCTCGTTCTTCTACGCGCACACCGACCAGTGGCGCTACGAGAAGCTGCGCGTGGGCGAGATCCTGTCGCCGCTCGCCGACCCGCGCGCCTACAGCGGCAGCTTCATCGACTTCAACGTGCGCGCCGAGCGCATGGGCTGGCTGCCGAGCGCGCCGCAGCTCGCCGCGAATCCGCTGGAGGTGGCGAAGGCGGCGGCCGCCGCCGGCGTGGAGGCGAAGGATTACGTGGCGAAGGGGCTCAAGGAAGGCTCGCTCCGGCTCGCGTGCGAGGACCCGGACCACCCGGTGAACTTCCCGCGCAACCTCTTCGTCTGGCGCTCGAACGTGCTCGGCTCCTCGGGGAAGGGTCACGAGTACTTCCTGCGCCATCTGATGGGTGCGCAGCACGGGCTGCAGGGCGGCGACCTCGGCGAGCAGGGCGGCGAGAAGCCCGAGGAGGTGGCGTGGCGCGACCCGGCGCCCGAGGGCAAGCTCGACCTCCTCACCACGCTCGACTTCCGCATGTCGACGACCTGCCTGTACTCGGACATCGTGCTGCCGACCGCGACCTGGTACGAGAAGAACGACCTCAACACCTCCGACATGCACCCGTTCATCCACCCGCTGTCGGCGGCGGTCGACGCGCTGTGGGAGACCAAGAGCGACTGGGAGATCTACAAGGCGATCGCGCGCAAGTTCTCCGCGCTCGCGCCCGGCCATCTCGGCGTCGAGAAGGACGTGGTACTGGTGCCGCTCATGCACGACACGCCGGCCGAGCTCGGCCAGCCGCTCGAGGTGCGCGACTGGAAGAAGGGCGAGTGCGACCTCGTCCCCGGAAAGACCGCGCCGCAGGTGGTGGCGGTCGAGCGCGACTACCCGAACGTGTACAAGCGCTTCACCGCGCTCGGCCCGCTGATGAAGACGCTCGGTAACGGCGGCAAGGGCATCGCCTGGAACACCGAGCACGAGGTCGAGGGCCTCGGCCGGCTGAACTACGTGGTGACCGAGGACGGGCCGACCAAGGGGCTGCCGCGCATCGAGACCGACATCGACGCGGCCGAGGTGATCCTGCACCTCGCGCCGGAGACCAACGGCGAGGTCGCCGTCAAGGCGTGGGAGGCCCTCTCGAAGGCGACCGGGCGCGAGCACCGGCACCTCGCCGAGACGCGCGAGGACGAGAAGATCCGCTTCCGCGACGTGCAGGCGCAGCCGCGCAAGATCATCAGCTCGCCGACCTGGTCGGGCATCGAGAGCGAGTCGGTGAGCTACAACGCCGGCTACACCAACGTGCACGAGCTCATTCCCTGGCGCACGCTCACCGGGCGCCAGCAGTTCTACCAGGACCACCCGTGGATGCGCGACTTCGGCGAGGCGCTGTGCGTCTACCGCCCGCCGGTGGACACCCGCACCGTGGCGCCGCTCCTCGGCGAGCGCGGCAACGGCAATCCGGAGGTGGTGCTGAACTTCATCACGCCGCACCAGAAGTGGGGCATCCACTCGACCTACACCGACA
>JAHDYJ010000166.1 GCA_023383795.1 Burkholderiales bacterium
GCCTTCCGGCGCGCCGCCGACCGTGTCGAGATCCGAGATCACCGGGCCGTGGCGCGTCTCGCGCACGCGCATCCGCACCGGATCGCCGAACCGGACCTCGATCACTTCCTCGCGCGTCTCGAACGGGCGCGGCCCGTCCGGGGCGAGATAGGCGTCCTCGCCGGCGAGACGCTCGATGAACACGTCCTGGGTGTCGGAATGCGTGGTCGTGAACCCCCAGGCCACATGGCCGTTGTGGCCCAGCATCAGGAACGGCACGCCGGGCGCGAAGGCACCGGCGAGCGTCAGCCCCGGCGCCTCGACGCGCGCGAGGTGCCACTGCGAGGGCGTGACGAGGGCGAGATGCGGGTCGTTCGCCAGGATCGCGCTGCCGGTGGCGCTGGCCGGCCCCGTCACCGCCCAGATGTTGCTCGCCGTCGAGGGCAGCGGCGCGTCCTCGCCGAACACCGGCAGCGCGGCGAGCACGCGGGCGAGATGGTCCGGCGGCAGCGCCGGCAGCGACGCGACCGGGGAATGGGGGCTCTCGTCGCGCGGCCAGAGCTCGTCGATCCGTTCGCGCGGCAGGGCGGCGGAGAGGCGCAGCCGGGCGAGCTCGGTGCGCATGTTCCCGGTCAGGAACAGCGCCATCGCCTTGCCCCAGAGCAGGCTGTCGGTCTCGCGCCACCGCTCGGGCCGGGTCGCGAGCAGCAGGTACTCCGGTGCGGCCCCCATGCCGTGCTGGTCGATCCACGCGTTCACGCCGCGCGCATAGGCGGCGAGTGCGGCGCGCGTCTCCGCCGGCAGGGCCTCGAGGTCCCGCGCGGCCTTGCGCTCGAGCCCGAGCAGCCGCGCGTAGCGATCGACCCGCAGCCCCTGGGCACCGATCACCTCGGCGAGACGGCCGGCCGCGCCGCGGCGCATCAGGTCGATCTGGAACAGCCGGTCGCGCGCGTGCAGGTAGCCGAGCGCGGCATAGGCGTCCGCCGCCGAACCCGCACGCACCCACGGGATGCCGCGGGCGTCGAGCGCGATCTCCACCGGCGCCGAGAGACCGGGGATCGCCGCGTCGTTGCGGTCCGCCGGCAGGGTGAGCCGGAACGCGAGCGCGATCCCGCCGGCCAGCAGCAGGACGAGAACCGAGAGCGCGGCCAGCAGGCGCCACGACCAGCGGAGGGCGACTCGCATCGCCGGACCATGCCACGGCCCCGCCGGGGTGCCGAGCCGGTCACCGCAAGTTCATGCGATGTGCGCGGGATCACCTTGCCCCGGCCCCGACTTCGCCATGGTTCGCGCCGACGCTGCACGCCATGACGGGACACCGCATGACCACGCCTCGCAAGACGACGCTCTGGGCCGCGATGCTCTCCGCCTGGCTGGCCGCGGGGCACACGGCTGCGCCTCCGGCCTCCGCCGCCGAGCCGCCCGAGTCGCCCCGCCAGGCCGACGAGGGCGCTGCACCCGCGCTCGAGCCGCCGCCGCGCGGCTGACCCCTTGCGCGCGGCGTCGCCGGGGCCAGACTCCGGCGCGCCATGCTGCACCTGATCAAGCTCGCGGTCGGCTGCGTCTCGGTCGATGACCTCGCCGAATGGCAGGCGCGCCGGGCCAGGACCCACCCGCCGCTGCGCCACCGCACCCGCTCGACGCCCAGGAGGGCCGGGGAGATCCTCGCCGGCGGCTCGCTCTACTGGGTGATCGCCGGCTTCGTGCAGGTGCGCCAGCGCATCGTCGCGATCATGCCCGACACGCTGGACGACGGCTCGCCCTGCTGCGCGCTGCATCTCGACCCGGAGCTGGTGCCGGTGCAGCTCCGTCCCGCCAAGCCGTTCCAGGGCTGGCGCTACCTGCCGGCCGCGGATGCCCCGCCGGACCGGCCGCAGGGCATGGCCGAGGCGCAGGAGGGGTACGAGGCCATGCCGGCGGCGATGCGGCGCGAACTCGCCGAGCTCGGACTGCTCTGACCCCCGCCCTTGCCGGGCGGCGCAGCCGGCCCGAGACTGGCGTCGTCATGGAGACGGAGCGATGACGGAACCGGCGACGGAGGCGCTGGCGGCCGAGGTGCCGAGCCTCGTGCGCCTGCTCGCGGCATGCCGCGAGGACGCGGGCGTGCTCGCCGACGCGCTCGACCAGCTCGGCATCGCGATCTGCCTCTACGACGCCGATGACCGGGTCGTCCTCTGGAACGGCTCCTACCTCACCTTCTTCCCCGAGCAGCGCGAGGCGATCGCGCCCGGCACGCCCTATGCCGACACGCTGCGCCGCTTCTTCGCCGTCAATCTCGCCGAGAGCCAGCGCGAGCGGATCGACCGCCATGTCGAGGCGGCGGTGCAGCGCCACCGCGCCCAGACCGCGCCCTTCACCTTCCAGCTCCGCTCCGGCCGCTGGCTGAAGGTCGCCTCGCTGCCGCTGCCCGGCGGCGGACGCGTGCGGCTCTGGCGCGACACCTCCGAGGAGCAGCCCACGGGAACGCGCCGCTCGGCCGACCGGGCAGCCGCCTCGCTCGATGTCGGCTACGCCGTGTTCGACGCGACGGGGCGCTTCGTCACCGCCAACAAGCGCTACCAGGAGCTGTTCCCCGGCATCGGCGACCTGGTGAACGCCACCGCGACCTATCGCGACCATCTCGCCCGCATCGAGCGGGACTCGGTGCTGGAGGAGGACCGCGCCCGGCTCGGCCCCGTGGCGGCGCGGCCGCTGCCGGCCGCGCTGCCGGTGTCGCTGCCGCTGCTCTTGCGCCATGTCGAGGGCGGCTGGCTCAGCCTCGAGGAGCGGGTCGGCGAGGACGGCACGCTGGTCGCGATCTGGTCGGACGCGACGCGCCAGGTCGAGGCCGATGCCCGCATCGGCGAGCTGGAACGCCATCTGCGCGACGCGGTCGAGGCGATCCCGCATGCGCTGCTGATGTTCGACGAGGAGGGGCGACTGCTTCTGCGCAACCGCCGCCTCGCCGCGATCGACCCGGCGCTCGCGCGCGCGCTCGACGCCAACCCCTCGCTCGCCCGCTATGCCGCGTGGCGCGCCGGGTTCGGCGACGTCAGCGCGGACGATGCCGTGCGCGGCGAGGAGGAGGTCGTGCTGCCCGACCGGCGCACGATCGCGATCGCGCCGTTCGCGACCGATGCGGGCGAACTGCTGCTGCTGCTCACCGACGTCACGCGCGAGAAGGCCGCCGAGGCGGAGCTCGCGCGCCAGAAGGATCTCGCGCACCAGAACGAGAAGCTCGCCGCGATGGGCAGCCTGCTTGCCGGCGTGGCGCACGAGCTGAACAACCCGCTCTCGGTCGTGGTGGCGCGCGCGCTGCTGCTCGAGGAGCAGGTGGCCGAGCCGCAGGTGGGCGCGGCGGTGCGGGTGCTGCGCCAGGCCGCCGAGCGCTGCGCGGCGATCGTGCGCACCTTCCTCGCGATCGCGCGCGCCAAGCCGCGCGAGCGCCGGCCGGTCGCGCTCGGGAGCGTGCTCGCCGCCGTGGCCGAGATCCTCGCCTACGGGCTCGGCACCGATGACATCGCGCTCGAGATCGCGCCCGTGCCCGAAGGCGCGGTGGTCGAGGCCGAGGAGGATGCGCTGCACCAGCTCTTCCTCAACCTGCTGGTGAACGCGCAGCACGCGCTGCGCGGCTCGCCCAAGCCGCGGCGGATCGCGGTGAGCACGAGTGTCGGCGGCGGGTCGGTGGAGGTGGCGGTGGCGGACAACGGCCCGGGCGTGCCGGCCGCGATCCGCGGCCGCATCTTCGAGCCCTACTTCACCACCAAGCAGCAGGGCGAGGGCACGGGCATCGGGCTGTCGGTCTGCCACGGCATCGTCGCGGCGCATGGCGGCATGATCGCGGTGGACGATGCGCCCGGTGGGGGCGCGCGCTTCACCGTGCGCCTGCCGCAGGCGGCGCGCGACGCGGCGGCGGCGGCACAGGCGCCGGGCACGGCGCCGCACGTGACCGGCCGCGTCCTGGTGGTGGACGACGAGCACGACATCACCGACGTGCTCTCCGAGATCCTGGCACGCGAGGGGCTGGAGGTGGTGGTCGCGCGCGACGGCACCGAGGCGCTGGCGCGGCTCGAGGAGCGGCCATGCGACCTGGTGGTCACCGATCTCCGCATGCCGGGCATGGACGGTGCAGGGCTGCTCGCGCGCATCGCCGAGCGGCCGGCTGCCGCGCGGCCTGCGGTGATCGTGCTGACCGGCGACGTGCTCTCCTGGAGCCGCGCGCGCCCGGGCTTCGATCCGCCGCCGGTGGTGATCGAGAAACCGTTCGACCCCGGCGCGCTCGCCGAGGCGGTGCGCGAGGCGCTGGTGCGGCGCGCGGCCTGATCTGCCTAGCCCGCCAGGTGGCGGCGCAGGAACGCCACCGTGCGCTGCCAGGCGAGTGCCGCCGCCTCGGCATCGTAGCGTGCGGCCGAGGTGTCGTTGTTGAAGGCGTGCTGCGTGCCCGGATAGGTGTGCGCCTCGAAGGTCTTGCCGTGCGCGCGCAGCGCCGCCGTGTAGGCCGCGATCCCTGCATTGATGCCGGCGTCGTGCTCGGCGTAGTGCAGCAGCAGCGCCGCCCGGATCGCCGGCACCTGCTCGGCCGGGATCTGCCGGCCGTAATAGGCCACGCCGGCGGCGAGGTCCGGGGCGGTCGCGGCGAGCGCGTTCACCATGCCGCCGCCCCAGCAGAACCCGATCGCGCCGACGCGGCCGCTGCCGTTGGGATGCGCGGCGAGGAAGCCGATCGCGCTCGCGAGTCGCACGAGCGTGCGCTCGCGGTCGAGCCGGCCGATCATCGCGCGCGCCTGGTCCTCGTCCGCGGGCGTGCCGCCGTCACGGCTCAGCATGTCGGGGCCGAGGGCGAGGAACCCCTCCAGCGCCATGCGCCGCGTGACGTCCTCGATATGCGGGTTGAGGCCGCGGTTCTCGTGGATGACGATCACGGCGGGGAACCGCCCGCCTTGCGCAGGGCGCGCCAGATAGCCGGCGAGTTCGCCGTCCGGCCCGGCCCAGGTGACGCGTGCGGTGGCGAGACGCGGGTCGTCGGGCGGCACGATCGCCGCCTTGCTCGGATCGGCCCTGAGCAGGGGCAGGAGCGCGGCCGCCGCCGGCGCGCCGCCCGCCAGCGCGGCGAGCCGGTCGAGGAAGGTGCGGCGGTCCATCCCGCCATGGGTGAAGCGGTCGTAGAGGTCGATGATCGCCTGGGGGATGGTCATGGCGTCCTCCGCGATTTGGGCCGGGCGGGCCGAGGGGCTAGACTGCGCCCTCTCACGTTAGCCGAAATGGAGACGCGCCATGTTCGACCTCGATCGGTTCATCGAGGAGTGTCGCGCAGCCGTGAAGGAGGGCCAGCCTGCGGTGCGCGAGCTCGTGTCGCGCGCGGTCGCCGATCCCGCCGCGGTGCTGCGCGCGCTCGGCGAGCCGACGCGGGCGGGGCTGAACACGCTCTATCGTTCCGACGAACTGACGATCCTCAACCTGGTCTGGGGCCCGCACATGACGCGGATGCCGCACAACCACGGCATGTGGGCGGTGATCGGGCTCGACACCGGGCGCGAGGACAATATCTTCTGGCGCCGGATCGACGAACCGGGAATGCCCTCGCGCGTCGAGGCGGCAGGCGCGAAGGCACTCTCGGCCGGCGAGGCGGCGCCCCTCGGCAAGGACATCATCCACAGCGTGACGAACCCGATCCCGCGCCTGACCGGCGCGCTGCACGTCTATGGCGGCGACTTCTTCCGCCCCGGCCGCAGCGAGTGGGACCCCGAGACGCTGCGCGAACAGCCCTACGACGCCGAGCGCACGCGCGCGATGTTCGAGGCGGCGAACCGGCCCTAGCGCAGGTAGCGGGCGAGCGCGGCGCGCATCGGCTCGGGCAGCGGCGTGGGCTTGCCTGTCGCCTTGACGACATAGGCGTGCACGAAATGTCCCTCGGCCGCGGCGCGCTCCTCGTCGTTGCGGAACATGCCGAGCTCGTAGCGCACCGAGGAGTTGCCGATCCGCGCGACGCGGAGCCCGGCCGTGATCGTGTCCGGGAAGGCGGTGGGGGCGAAGTAGCGGCACTGCGTCTCGACCACGAAGCCGACGATCCCGCTCTGGAGCGGGTTGACGCCGACGACGTCCATCAGGAAGCGCGCCACTGTCGTGTCGAACCAGGAATAGTACACCACGTTGTTGACATGCTGGAACACGTCGTTGTCGGCCCAGCGCGTCGGGATGGTGAGGAACCAGCGGTAGTCGGCGCGGCTGCCGATCGCCTTCGTCATCGCTCACCTCCATGAACGGCGCGGAGCCTCGCCGCAGCGCGCCCGGTCCGCAAGAGTGGCGCGCCGCCCTCGCCGCCCGCGCGGTGGAGGTCGCGCGCGACTGGGGGCTGGCGCTGGGGCCGGCACTGCCCGGCTCGACCCAGGGCCTGGTGCGCGCGGCGACGCTGGCGGACGGCACGGCGGCGGTGCTGAAGCTCGAGAAGCCTGGCCAGGGGGTGGAGGTGCAGGCCGCCGCGCTCGCGGCGTGGGGCGGCGAGGGCGCGGCGCGGCTGCTGCGCTTCGACGCCGCGCGCGGGGCGCTGCTGCTGGAGCGGCTGGCGCCCGGGACGCCGCTCGCGACGCTCTGCGAGGACGGGCGCGACGACGACGCCACCGAGGCGCTGGCCGGGCTGATGCGGCGCCTGCACCGTCCCGTGCCGCCGGGCGCGCTGTTCGCCGATGCGCATGGCTGGATCCGCCCGATCGAGGCCTGCCGCGATCCGCGCCTCGATCCGCGTCTGCGTGACTGCGCGCTCGCGTTGTATCGCGACCTCAACGCCTCCGCGCGGCCGCCGGTGCTGCTGCACGGCGACCTGCATCACCTCAACGTGCTGGCCGACGGCACCGGCTGGCGCGCGATCGATCCGTTCGGCGCGACCGGCGAGCCCGCCTTCGATGCCGGCACGCTGCTCACCAATCCCGTCGCGTGGCTGCCGTTCCGGCGCGACCTCGCCGCGATCCAGGCACGGCGTGTCGCGCTGCTGGCGGAGCGGCTCGGCGAGGACCGCGCGCGTGTCGCTGGCTGGGGCTTCGTGGTCGGCGTGCTGAAGACGGTCTGGGATCTCGAGGACGGCACGGGCGACGGGCGTCAGTGGCGCGCCGCGACCGAGGCGCTCGCGCCGATGACGCGCTGAAGCCAGTCGGCGAGCGTGCGGTCGGCCCAGGTGCCGTCGCTCACGCGGTCGTGGAAGCCGACATGCCCGCCGCCCGGTGCCACCAGCGGGGTGACGCGCGGGTTCGTGCGCCAGCCGATCGCGCGGTAGGTCGCGGCGGGGATCCAGGGATCGTCCTCGGCGGTCAGGCACAGCGTCGGCACGGCGATGCGCGGCAGGTGGTTCGGCAGGCTCGCGCGTGCGTAGTAGTCCTCGGCGCCGG
>JAHDYJ010000167.1 GCA_023383795.1 Burkholderiales bacterium
CGCAGGTCGTGCGTGACGAAGATGAAGATCTTGCGGTATCGCTTGAGCAGCTGCAGCGCACGAAGCCGGTCGATGCCGGCGTTCTCGATCTCGTCGAGAAGGATGATCGGCGAATTCCCGATCACCACCGCGTCGGCGACGAGCAGCGCGCGGGTCTGGCCGCCGGAGAGCTCGGTCATTGCCGAGCGCTCGATGATCGGCTCGCCGGTGAGCTCGTTCGCGAACGCGAGCGTCTCCGCGACCGCCGACTCCTGCCGCGCGGCGCGGCGGATCTTCGCGTGGATGCGCAGGAACTCGCGCACCGGCAGGTCCGAGAGGAACGTGGTGTGCTGCGTGATCAGCGCGATCGGGTTGTGCGAGGGATCCTCCTGGAAGATCGGCGGCGGCGGCGCGCCGTTCACCAGCACGCGCCGGCGCGACGGCGTGTTCGCGTCGGCGAAGAGCGCGATGTCGTTGATGAGCATGGTCTTGCCCGAGCCGGTCGGGCCGACGATGCTCACCACGTCGCCCATGCGCATGTCGAGGCGCGCGACCGGCTCGCGCTCGCCGCTCTTGCCGCAGCCGCCGATCAGGCTGATTTCGCGGATTTCCACGTCGATCCTCCGTTCCTTCCACCTTGCCAGCCCGGGCGGAGAGCGCCTTGACTCGGGTCAAATGCGTCCCCGTTCGGGCGCCGCCGCCCGCCTCGCCGACGCGCCCTGGGGTAAGCTTTCGGCCCGCTCGGGGAGGAGGGTCATGCCGCGCCGCTTTGCCGCCGCGCTCGCCGCGCTGCTCGCCGGATGCGCGATGCTTGCGCCGGAGCGGCCCGACGATTCGCTCGAGCTGCCCCAGGTCGGCCCGTTCTCCAAGGCGCCGCCGGGGGCTGCGCTGCCGGCAGGCTGGCGGCGCTGGGAGATCGCCGCCTTCAAGCGACCGACCCGGTACCGGCTCGTCGATCACGGCGGACGCGCGGTCGTGAGCGCGTACGCGCACAGCTCGGCCTCGGGGCTCGTCTTCCCGGTCGACGTCGATCTCGCCGAGTATCCGTACCTGCACTGGCACTGGATGGTGCCGCGGCTGATCGCCTCGGCCGACAACTCGCGGCGGCAGGCCGAGGACTCGCCGGTGCGCGTCATGGTGGCCTTCGACGGCGACCGGTCGAACCTCGCCTTCGAGGACCGGATCGCGTTCGACCAGTTCCGCATGCTCACGCGGCAGGAGCTCCCGTACGCGACGCTGATCTACATCTGGGAGAACCGGCTGCCGAAGGAGACCGTCATCGCGAGCGCGCACACCTCGCGCATCCAGATGATCGTCGTCGAGAGCGGCGCGGCGAGCGTCGGCGACTGGCCGGAGTACGTGCGCGACGTTCGCGCGGACTACCGGCGCGCGTTCGGCGAGGAGCCCGGGCGGGTGCGGTTCGTCGGCATCATGACCGACACCGACAACACCGGCGAGGAGGCGAGCGGCTACTACGGCGACATCCGCTTCGTGCGCCGCCGCCCGCCGGCCGCGACGCCCTATTTCGGCGGCTTCTGAGCCGGGCCAGGGAAACTCTGCAAAAAGGGGCGTGCGGCCCCCTTTGCGAATCCCCCACCCCGGGGAACAGCGGTGTCCTAGCGCCGCACCGGCGGTGCCGCGCCCGGGATCGCGCCGGGCGCGGCCATCCCGCCGGGCGCGCCGCCCATCGGCGGCGCCATCGGCGAGCCGCCCTTGCCCACGCCGCCGACCGCCTTGCGCGCGCGCTCGTCGCGCTCGCGCGCCTCGCGCTCGGCCGCCGCCTTGGCGGCGTCCGGATCGCCGGCTTTGGCCGCGGCCGGCCGCCCGGTGCGCGCGGCGTCCTCGGCGCTCTGGGCGTTCGCGCCCGGAGCGATCGCGGCGAGCGCGAGCGCAGCCGCGCAAGCGGTGAGGGTCGTCTTCATCCGGTGCTCCTCGGCGTATGGCGGCTGGAAGCTATCTCAAAATCGCGGCCGTGCATCTCGAACAAGGGGCCGAGGGAAGGGTTGGGACCCTTCCCTTCCCAACCACCCCTTGTAGATCCCCTCTTTCGCGACCGCATTCGCATCTTGAGATAGGTTCTAGCCCCGCGGCCGTGCGCGGTCGAGCAGATAGCCGCAATCGACGCGCGCCGGCAGCGTGCCGAAGCAGGCGCCCCAGTCGCCCTCGAGCCGCGTCGCGATGAACGCATCGGCCGCGGCCGGCGCCGCGTGCCGCGCCATCAGCGCGGCCTGCATCGCGACCGCCATCTCCTCGACGACGCGGCGCGCGCGCACTTCGAGCGTGCCGACGTCGGCGAGCTCGGCCTTCAACGCATCGGCGAGGCGCGCGAGGCGCGGCTCCACGGCGGCGGCGTCGGCGAGCTCGGCGAAGAAGGCGTCGACGCAGCCGGGCTCCTTCTCGATCGAGCGCAGCACGTCGAGCGAGATCACGTTGCCGCTGCCTTCCCAGATGCCGTTCACCGGCGCCTCGCGGTACAGGCGGGCGAGCGGGCTCTCCTCGACGTAGCCGCTGCCGCCGAGGCACTCCATCGCCTCGACCGCGAAGGCGTTGATGCGCTTGCAGGCCCAGTACTTGGCGACCGGCGTGACGATGCGCGCGAGCAGCCGCTCGCGCTCGTCGGCCTGGCGGTCGAACGCGCGCGCGAGCCGGAAGGCGAGCAGCGTCGCCGCCTCCCACTCGAGCGCGAGGTCCGCCAGCACGTTCTGCATCAGCGGCTGCTCGACCAGCCGCCGGCCGAACGCCGTGCGATGCTCGCAGTGGTGCAGCGCCTGCGCGAGCGCGGCGCGCATCATGCCGGCGTTCGCGACGACGATGTCGAACCGGGTGAGATGCGCCATCTCGATGATCGTCGCGATGCCGCGGCCCTCCGCGCCGACGCGGCGCGCCCAGGTGCCGTCGTACTCGATCTCGGCGGAGGCGTTCGAGCGGTTGCCGACCTTGTCCTTCAGGCGCTGGATCAGGAACGGGTTGCGCGTGCCGTCGGGGAGCCGGCGCGGCACGAGCAGGCACGAGAGCCCGCCCTCGGTGCGCGCGAGGGTCAGAAAGCCGTCCGACATCGGCGCCGAGCAGAACCACTTGTGCCCCGTCAGCAGGTAATCGCCGCCGCCCGCGTGCTCCGCGCGCGTCGTGTTCGCGCGCAGGTCCGAGCCGCCCTGCTTCTCGGTCATCGCCATGCCGACGGTCGCCGCGCGCTTCTCCACCACCGGGAGCGGCCGCGGGTCGTACGCCTCGGCCACCAGCCGCGGCTCCCACTCCAGCGCGAGCGCGGGCTCCTTGCGCAGCACGTGCACCGCGGCGAAGGTCATCGTCACCGGGCACGCGATGCCGTTCTCGCCCTGGTTCCAGAGGTAGTTCAGCGCGGCGCGCGCGACGAACGCGCCATCGCGCGCCGCGGTCCACGCGAGCGAGTGCAGCCCGGCGCCGAACGCAGCCGACATGAGCTCGTGATAGGCGGGGTGGTAGTCGACCGCATCGATCCGGTGGCCGTGCCGGTCGTGGGTGCGGAGCTCGGGCGTGTGCCGGTTCGCCTGCTCGGCGAGCTCGAGCATGCGCCCGCTCTGCACGAGCTCGCCGAGCGCCTGCGCGCGCGGTTCGACCCATCCGCCGCCCTCGCGCGCGACCGCGGCGCGCAGGACCGCGTCGCCCGCCCACGCGCTGCCGCCGCCGAACGGCGGCGGCTGGTTGGCGACCTCGTGCGTGACTCGCGGCTTCAATGTCGGAGCATCCATGACGCGGCCCCTCGTGGGCGGAATCGACGGCGCATCTTACAATGCGAGGGTTTCGACGGCCGGCGCGGCGGGGTGCGGGAGATGGCGCGTGGGGAGCACAAGATCCGGCGGTGCGGTGCCGAGGACTTCGACGCCGTGCGGGCGATCATCAACGACGGGGCGCAGGCCTACCGCGGCGTGATCCCGGCCGACTGCTGGCACGAGCCGTACATGGGCCGCGACGAGCTCGCCGCGGAGCTCGCCGACGGCGTGGAGTTCTGGGGCCTCGCCGAGGACGGCGCGCTCGCGGGCGTCATGGGCATCCAGGACCGCGGCGCGGTCGCCCTGATCCGCCACGCGTACGTGCGCACCGCACGGCGCCGCGGGGGCATCGGGGGCGAGCTGCTCGCGCATCTCGAGCGCGCGACCGCGAAGCCGATCCTGATCGGCACCTGGGCGGCGGCGTCCTGGGCGGTGCGCTTCTACGAGAAGCACGGCTACCGGCTGGTCGCGCCGGAGGAGAAGGACCGCCTGCTCGCCGCCTACTGGCGCATCCCGGCGCGGCAGGTCGAGACCTCCGTCGTGCTCGCGAGCCCGCGCTACTTCGCGCAGGACCACCGGGGAGGGTGACGAACATGGCCGAGTACCGCCTCTACTGCTTCGCGCAATCCGGCAACGCCTACAAGAGCGCGCTGATGCTCGCGCTCTGCGGCGCCGACTGGGAGCCGCGCTTCGTCGACTTCTTCAACGGCGAGACGCGCACGCCGGAATACCGCGCGGTGAACGAGATGGGCGAGGTGCCGGTGCTCGAGCACGGCGGCCGGCGGATCAGCCAGTCGGGCGCGATCCTGCACTACCTCGCCGCGCGCCTCGGCCGCTTCGGCGGCGAGAGCGAGGACGAGCGCCTCGAGATCCTGCGCTGGATCCTGTTCGACAATCACAAGCTCACCTCCTACATCGCGACGCTGCGCTTCATGCTCCGGTTCGCCGGCACCGGCGAGACGCCGGTCACCGAGTTCCTGCGCGGCCGCATGAAGGGCGCGCTCGGCGTGCTGAACGGCCACCTCGGCAGGAGCCGCTTCGCGGTCGGCGACCGGCCCACGATCGCGGACATCTCGCTCGTCGGCTACCTCTTCTGGCCGGACGAGTTCGGGGTGAGCTGGGCGGACTATCCGAGCATCGGCCGCTGGACCGGCGAGATCGGCGCGCTGCCCGGGTGGGTGCATCCGTACGAGCTGATGCCGGGCCATCCGCTGCCGGCGAAGAGGGCGTGAGCGGCGGCGGCCCCGCGCGCGCGGCGCGATGAGCGCACCCGAGATCCAGCAGATCCGCTTCTGCACCGCGTCCGACGGCGCGCGGATCGCCTACGCGACGGTCGGGAAGGGGCCGCCGCTCGTGCGCGCCGCGCACTGGATGAGCCATCTCGAGTTCGACTGGGAGAGCCCGGTCTGGCGCCCGTGGCTCGCCGAGCTCGCGCGCGAGCGCACGCTCGTGCGATACGACGAGCGGGCGTGCGGGCTCTCGGACTGGGAGGTGCCGGAGCTCTCGTTCGACGCCTGGCTCTCCGACCTGGAGGCGGTGGCGGCGGCGGCGGGCCTCGCCCGCTTCGCGCTCCTCGGGATGTCGCAGGGCGCCGCGATCGCGATCGCGTACGCGGTGCGCTACCCGGAGCGCGTGAGCCGGCTCGTCATCTTCGGCGGCTTCGCGCGCGGGCGGGCGCGCCGCGGGCCCGGGCAGGGCGAGGAAGCCCGGCTCGAGATGGAGCTCGTGCGCATGGGCTGGGGCCGCGAGAATCCCGCGTTCCGACGGCATTTCACCAGCCAGTTCCTGCCGGACGGCACGCTCGAGCAGATCCGGTGGTTCGACGACCTGCAGCGCGTCTCGGCGTCGCCGGAGAACGCGGCGCGCATCATCGGGCTCACGAGCGGCATCGACGTGGTGGATCTGCTGCCGCGGGTGACGGTGCCCACGCTCGTGCTGCATTCGCGGGGGGACGCGCGGATCCCGTTCGACGAGGGCCGCCTGATCGCGAGCACGATCCCCGGCGCGCGCTTCGTCCCGCTCGACGGCCAGAACCACATCCTGCTCGAAGGCGAGCCCGCGTGGGCGCGCTTCTGGCAGGAGGTGCACGCGTTCCTCGCCGCGGATCGGGCGCCTGCCGAGGACCGGTCCTCGCCCCCGTTCCCGGAGCTCACCGCGCGCGAGCGCCAGGTGCTCGAGCTCCTCGCGCGCGGTCTCGCGAACGACGAGATCGCGGCGCGGCTCGGCATCAGCGCCAAGACGGTGCGCAACCAGGTGAGCGTCGTCTTCGACAAGCTCGGCGTCTCGAGCCGCGCGCAGGCGATCGTCAAGGCGCGCGAGGCCGGCCTCGGGGCCGGCGGGTAGCGGGGGCCCGGGACGCAGGTCCCGCGACCGGGCGCCGGGACGCCGCGTCCGGCGCCGCGCGGGTCCGCCGGAACCGGGACCGCCGCCTCATGCGCCCCGGGACGCGCGGGCGCTGAAATCCGCCTCGTCGGAAATCGAACGGCGAGGCACCCATGGAAATCGCAGTCCGCAACGTCAGGCTCACGATCGAGCCCGTCTACGCCGCGCTCGCGCTCACCGCGCTCCTCTGGTCGAGCAACTTCGTGATCGGCCGCGCGGTGCGCGACGACGTCGCGCCGGCGACCCTCAACACCCTGCGCTGGGCGATCGCGCTCGCGGTGCTACTCCCGTTCACCGCGCGCGATCTGCTCGCGCACCGCGCGGTGCTCGCGCGCCGCTGGAAGCTCGTCGCGCTCCTCGGCCTGACCGGCATCGCGGCGTTCCAGACCCTCTGCTATGTGGCGGTCACCATGACCACGGCGCTCAACGCCATCCTGCTCCTGTCGCTGACGCCGCTCGCGATCGTGGTGGTCGCGTGGGCGGGACTCGGCGAGCGCGTGACGCGCCGCCAGTGCGTTGGCCTCGCCACCTCGCTTGCGGGAGCGATCGTGCTCGTCCTGCACGGCGAGCTCGCGACGCTGCTCGGGCTGCGCTTCAACGCGGGCGACCTGTTGATGCTCCTGGGCGTGGTCCTGTGGGCGGTGTACTCGGTGCTCCTCCGGCGTCGTCCGCCGGAAGTGCCACCGCTCGCGCTGCACACCGCCTCGGTGACGGCCGGGACGCTCTGGATGCTGCCCGCGTTCGCCTGGCAGGCGGGGCAGGGCGCCGCGCTGCCCGCCGGAGCCGGCGCCTGGCTGGCGGTCGGATTCATCGCCGTGTTCTCGTCCGCGCTCGCCCACGCGCTGTGGGTGCGCGGCGTGGCAGCGATCGGCCCGAACCGCGCCGGCGTCTTCATCCACCTGATGCCGCTCTTCGGCGCGGTGCTCGCGATCACCTTTCTCGGGGAGGCGCTCGGCGCGTTCCACGTGGCCGGCGCGGCGCTCGTGCTGCTCGGCGTCGTCCTCGCCAGCCGCTAGCCCGGATTTCTCACCGGGCTAGCCCGGATTTCTCACAGGGCCGCCCCGGTCATCACGGAAAGTCATGCTTGAACAGGGCAGTGAATGAGCTTGGTTCGAAGACGGTTCATGCGCCGGGCTGATCGAGCGCTGGCGTGCGCG
>JAHDYJ010000168.1 GCA_023383795.1 Burkholderiales bacterium
TCTGCTTGATCGGCCAGAGCAGCCGGCGCGCCTTGTCGAGATTGCCGTTGTCCGGCCAGGAGTTGAGCGGCGCGAAGCGCTGCTGGCCCCGTCCGCCGCCGCCGCGGCCGTCGCCGACGCGGTAGGTGCCGGCGCTGTGCCACGACATGCGGATGAAGAAGGGGCCATAATGGCCGTAGTCGGCCGGCCACCACGCCTGCGAATCCGTCATCAGCGCGTGCAGGTCCTTGATCACCGCGTCGAGGTCGAGGCTCTCGAACTCCTTTGCGTAATCGAAGTCCTTGCCCATCGGATCGGACACGGGGGTGAACTGGTGCAGCACCCCGATGTTGAGCTGGTTCGGCCACCAGTCGCGGTTCGTCCTGCCGCGCGCGTGCGGCACCGGGCACTTGCCCGTGCTCTCATCCGTCTTTGCGTCCATGTTCTTGCCTCCAATCGTCTTCTTCGGGGTCCGTATACAAAGATCGCCCGCGCCTGGAAAGTGATCCAGGTCGATGCGTTGAAGAGTGACGAGGCGCCGGTCGGTGCAGCGCATTGTCGCATCCCGCCCGCACCCGCCGGGCTTGCTGCCGCAGCGCCTCCAATACGATGTCGCTGATGGTCATGTCGGTCTGCCGGGCGAGCCTCTGGGCAAGCTGGGCTGTCTCAGCATTGCGGACGTGGCCCTGGTCCTTCATGGCCTTTGTCGGCCGTTCGCCAGGTGATACACAATTGCCTAACGCCCGTCATGAAGATCACCGCCCTCGAAACCCTGCGCCTCGGCGAATTCCCCAACCTGGTCTGGGTGCGCCTGCACACCGACGAGGGCCTGACCGGCCTCGGCGAGACCTTCTTCGGCGCCTCGGCGGTGGAGGCCTATCTGCACGACTGGTGCGCGCCCAAGCTCCTCGGGCGGGATCCGCTGATGATCGAGGCGCTCAACCGGGATCTCCTCGGCTATCTCGGCTGGCGCTCGGCGGGCGTCGAGACGCGCGCGCTCTCGGCGGTCGACATCGCGCTCTGGGACCTGTTCGGCAAGGCCTGCGGCCGGCCGGTGTGCGACATGCTGGGCGGGCGCTCGCGCGACCGCATCCGCGTCTACAACACCTGCGCGGGCACCAAATATGTGCGCGACGCGCGCGCCCAGGCGGTCGCCAACTGGCACTCCGGCGCGACCGAGGGCCCCTACGAGGATCTCGACGCCTTCCTCAACCGCGCCGACGAGCTCGCCCTCTCGCTCCTGGAGCAGGGCATCACGGGCATGAAGATCTGGCCGTTCGACATCGCGGCCGAGCGCACGCGCGGCCTCGACCTCTCGCCCGAGGAGCTGCGGCGCGCGCTCGCGCCCTTCGAGAAGATCCGCGCCGCGGTCGGCGACCGCATGGACATCATGGTCGAGTTCCATTCGCTCTGGTCGCTGCCCATGGCGAAGCGGCTCGCGCGCGAGCTCGCGCCGTTCGGGACCTACTGGCACGAGGATCCGTTCCGGCTCGACAACCTCGCCGACCTCGTCGACTACGCGGCGCATTGCGACACCTGGGTCTGCGCCTCTGAGACGCTCGCCTACACGCATTCCTTCCGCGAGTATCTCGCGACCGGCGCCGCCGGCGTGGCGATGCTGGACCTCTCCTGGTGCGGCGGCCTGTCGGAGGCGCGCAAGATCGCCGCGCTCGCCGAGGCCTGGCATGTGCCGGTCGCGCCGCACGACTGCACCGGGCCGGTGGTCTATGCGGCCTCCTGTCACTTCTCGCTCCACGCCCGCAACGCGCTGATCCAGGAATGCGTGCGCGCTTTCTATACGGGCTGGTACACCGAGCTCGTCACCGAGCTGCCCGCCGTCACGGCCGGCGAGGTGACCGTGAACATGCGGCCCGGCCTCGGCCTCGAGCTGCTGCCCGGCCTGGAACGGCGCGCCGACGCGGTCCGGCGCGTCAGCTCGTCCTGAGGTGTCTGGGCATTCCACGCCGGCGGATGTCGGCCCTCAGGATCGCTTCTTTGGCGTCGACGTCCTGGCCTTCTTGGCCTTCTTTCCCGACGCCTCCGCCTTGGAGGCGCGCTCGAGATCCTGGCCGTGGGCGCGCTTGTAGGTCTGGATGTCCTTATTTCCGAGAGCGCCAGGTTCCGCGGCTAACGCGCCGTCGCCTCCAGCATCCGGACCATCTCGGCATAGCCGCGCGCCCGCGCGTGGTCGAGGGGCGTGCGGCCCTGCCGGTCGGCGATGCTCGCGTCGGCGCCGGCTTCCAGCAGCAGCCGCACCGTCGCGGTGTGCCGCGGCCCGCCGTCGCCGAGCACGACGGCTTCCATCAGCGCTGTCCAGCCGAGATTGTTGACATGGTCGAGCGGCGCCCCGGCCGCGATCAGGGCGCGAACGACGCCGTCGTGCCCGAGATGAGCCGCCGCGATCAGCGCAGTCCCGTCGTAGCGACTGGTGATCAGCTTCGCGCTCGCGCCGCCCGCGAGCAGCGCCGCGAGCGTCGCGACGTCGTCGCGCACCGCCGCGATCGTGACGGCATCGTAGCGCTGGCCGTCGACGAGTCCGGGGTCGGCGCCCGCCGCGAGCAGCGCCCGCGCGGCCGCGCCGTGCCCCTGGAAGGCCGCCACATGCAGCGGCGTGCGCCCGTTGCCGTCCCGCGCATTCAGTCCGCCGCCGGCGGCGAGGCGCCGGATCTCGTCCGCGTCCCCGCGCGCCGCGGCGGCGTGCAGCCCCGCATAGGCGGCAAGCTCGCGCTCGCTCGGCGGCGTCTGGCAACGCGCTCCGGTCGGCCCGACGATGGCGATCGCGAGGGCGGTGGCGAGCAAGAGCAGGCGGCGCATGCTGGTGCTCCCTGGCGGGTGGATTTCGCGCCGCCATGCTGGCATCAAAGCCGGGGTTTCCCAAGTGCCCCCATCCGCCGGTGTCCTCCATGGTCCATCCGACGTCCCGCCGACCGCCCGCGCTGCGCCGCTCCTGGCTCTTCCTTCCGGGGGCCGATCGGGAAGCGCTCCTTCGCGCCGCCGCGCTCGGCGCGGACGTGCTGATCCAGGAGCTCGAGGACTTCACGCCGCCGGAGCGCCGGCCGCAGGCGCGGGCGCTGGCCGCGGAGGTCTACGCGGCCTGGCGCGCCGCGGGCGCGCTTGCGGCGGTGCGCGTCAACCCGCTCGAGACCGAGGGCCGCGCCGATCTCGAGGCCGTGATGCGCGGCCGGCCGGACATCGTGATCATGTCCAAGGTGGCCGAGCCCGATCAGGTCGTTGCGCTCGATCAAGAAGTGTCCCGCCTGGAGCAGGCCTTCGGCATCGCGCCCGGGAGCACCGAGCTCGCGCCCAACATCGAGTCGGCACGCGGCATCATGCAGACCTATGCGATCGCCCGGGCGAGCCCGCGCGTCGCCGCCGTGCTCGGCTCGACCGAGGACCTCGCCGCCGATCTCGGCGCTCCGCGCAGCCGTGACGGCGGCGAGCTCGCCTATGCGCGCCAGCGCCTGCACCTCGAATGCACGGCCGCCGGCGTCGTCTCGGTCGACTGTCCCTACACCTTCGCGGATCCCGAAGGCTGCGAGGCCGACGTTCGCAGGGCGCGCGCGCTCGGCTACGTGGCGAAGAGCGCCGTGGATCCCGCCCATGTCGCGATCGTCAACCGCGTGATGACGCCGTCCGCCGCGGAGGTGCGCGAGGCACGCGCCGTGGTCGAGGCCTTCGAGTCCGCGCGCGCGGCCGGCCGCGAGCGCGCGTTGCGCGGCGACCTGCTGATCGAAATGCCGACCTATGCGAGCGCGCAGCGCCTGCTCGCCCGCGCGGCCGCGCTGGGGCCGGCGGAGCGGTAGCGCGCCGCGCTCAGTCGACGATGGCGGCGAGATAGGTCGACAGCGCCAGTCCCATGTCGATCGCGACATAGCGGTCGAGCGCGCGGATCAGGTGCCCCTTCTGGGCCACGGGGATGTCCTCGTGCACGATGATGTTCGTGAACTCCGCCTTCAGCCGCACATACGAGGCGATGAACCATTTCGGATCGAGGCCGACGTCGCGGTGCTGGATCCCGATGCGCCGGACGCTGTTGGCGTAGGTCACGTCGAAGTCCGACGTGAACAGCCGCGTCCAGTGCTCCCGCTGCTTGCGCTTCAGGCGCTCGATGATCTCGTGGCCGACCAGCGGCCCGACCTCCGAGCCGCGGACCGAGGCGTAGAAGTCGGCGATCACGCCGTCGAGCTTCGGGTCCACGATCTCCCACGCCTTGCGCGCGTTCGCGCGGCAGGTGTCGTCGATGCCGAGGAACGTCATCAACCCGGCATACATGGCATTGGCCGAGCGATCCTCCGCGTCGGCGGCGCCGAAGCGCGCCCGCCCCGCTGCACCGCACGGCGGCACGGGGCTGCCCGCGTCGTCCGGCTCCCGCGCGCGGCTCGAATCCGGATCGGTATCGGTGACGAACGTCATGGCGGTCAGGTGGAGGGCCCGAAGACTCTTGAGATCGCACCCGGCATAACGGCGCAGCCCCTGCGTCGGGAGCGATGCGCCGGACAGCCGACGCCACGAGTGTGTGCGCTCGCGGTAAATCAATCCTGGACCGCCTCCGACCTCGATCATTGATGTGGATCATGCCGCGTCCCGCGGGAGGCTCGGCGACACGCCCTGCGATTGCGGAAAGATAACAGCATGATACCGTAAGGTGCATCGCGGGCGTGGACATGTGCACCTGTCACCGACGCAGCTTCCTCCTGGCCGGTCTCGTCCTCGCCGGCGCGGCGCGCGCGCCGGCGCTCGGCGCGTCGGAAGAGGCTTTCGTCGCGGCGGCGTTCCGCATGCGCGACGAGGCGGTGGCGCGCGGCGACCAGCCCTATGGCGCGGTCCTGGTGCAGGCGGGCGAGATCGTCGGTTACGGCCCGAGCCGTGTCGTCGCCGACCGCGACCCGGATGCCCATGCGGAGCGCGTCGCCCTCCGGGACGCGCAGCGCCGTCTCGGCGCCTCCGCGATCCGCGATGCCGTGCTGTTCTCGAGCTCCCGGCCCTGCGCGGCGTGCGAGACCGCGCTCGCCGAGGCCGGCGTCGCGCGCATGGTGTTCGGCCGGGCCGCGACCGACGCCGGCCGGCCGATGCGGCGCGGCGGGTAGTGGCGATGCCGGACGGACGACGCTTGCGATCCGCGGCGTGCCTGTGGCTCGCCGCGATCATGGTGCTGGCGATGACCGGACGGGGTCCCGCGGACACGCGATCCTCCCCCGCGCAGGCGATGCTGGCCGCGGCCGAGCGCGGCGACCTCGCGGCGCTGCGGACCCTGATCGCCGGGCGCGCGCCGCTCGACCCCGCCGACGGCGCCGGGCGCACGCCGCTGCTGATCGCGATCGAGCGCGGCCACCTGACGGCGGCCGAGCTGCTGGTCGGGGCGGGCGCCGACATCAATGCCCAGGCCGGCAACCGCGACACGCCCTGGCTGCTCGCCGGCGCGCGCGGGCACGCCGGGCTGCTGCGCCTGATGCTCCCGCGCGGCCCCGACCTCGCCTTGCGCAACCGGTTCGGTGGCAGCGCGCTCATCCCGGCCTGCGAGCGCGGCCATGTGGAGGCCGTGGCGGTGCTGCTGGGCAGCGGCATCGACGTCGATCACGTGAACGACCTCGGCTGGACCTGCCTGCTCGAGATCGTGATCCTCGGCGACGGCGGGCCGCGTCATCGCGAGGTCGCGCGGCTGGTGCTCGCCGCCGGCGCGACCCCGAATCTCGCCGACCGCGAGGGTGTCACACCGCTCGCCCATGCGCGCCGCAAGGGTCAGCGCGAGATCGCGGAACTGATCGCGGCGGCGGGCGGGAGATAGCTCGGCCGTCCCTATCGAAAAAGGCCCCGCCGGGGCGGGGCCGAGATCATGCGGGCCCTCTTGTCGTCGGCGCTCCGGCGGGCCCGTGCCATGTCGCCGAAAGCGAGGAGCCCCGCTGCGCGGGGCTCCCGATCAGATCGATCAGCCAGCTCAGCGCGACTGGGCGGGAGGCGTGGCCGGCGCCGGCGAAGCCGGCGGCGCCGTCGGGCCGCGCATCGGGGCGCTGGCATCGCCGCTGCCGGTGGTCGCCGGCCCCGGGGCCGCGCCGGTGGTCGCGGCCGGCGGGCTCGTGTTCGTCGCGGTGGTCGTGTCGCCGCCGCGGTTCATCATGTAGAAGATCGCGCCCACCACGAGGATCAGTGCGAGCACCCCGGCGACCCACGCGCCGGCGCCGACGCCGCGATCCACCGGCCGGTAGTCCATGCCGCGATTCGGGTCGGTCCGGCGGGGGTCCAGATTCGGATCGAGATTGGCCATGCGAGTTCTCCTTGTGCCACGCTCCCGGGAAAACGCCCGAAACCGGGCGCTGTTCCGCCCGCGCGTCCGGATTCCGGCGGTGCCTCGGAGAATCTCGTGCGAAGTCAGGACGTTCGGGGCAGCCCCGGCAGCCGAGCGGCGATCAGCGCGGCCTGGGTGCGGCTGTCCAGCTCGAGCCGCCGCAGGATCGCCGACACGTGCAGCTTGACCGTGTTCGGCGACACGGTGAGCGCCCGCGCGATCTCCAGATTGGTCTTGCCCTCGCCCAGCAGCGCGAACACGTCGCGCTGGCGCGGGCTCAGCGCGTCGACCCTGTCCTGTACGGCATCGCGCGGCGTGTCGAGGCGCGGCGCGGCGCCGGTCTCGCGCATCGCCAGCACGGATTCGCGCACCGAGCGCTGGATCACGCTGGTGATCGACGCCAGCATCGAGGCAGGGGCCTCGCGCAGCTTCGGCGACTCGTCGTCCCGCAACGGGAGGAGCGCGCTCACGTCGAGATGCAAGAGGGCTGCGCCTTCGGTCCGCGCGCGCGAGAGCGGCACGCCGAGCATCAGGAACCAGCGCCGCGCCTCCGGCGAGTGGCACGGATAGACGTGCGTGAGCAGGTCGAGCTTGCCCGCGAGCAGGTCCGCAAGCTCGTCCCGCAGCAGGCGCAAGCGCTCGTCGTTCCCGTTGCAGAAGCCGAGATAGGGGTAGCCCACCCCGTGTTCGGGTGTCGACAGTCCGCCCCGGCGGCCGAACTCCTTCCACGCCTCGTTGACGCCGACGATCGTTCCCTCCGCGTCGACCACCGCGGCGTTGACCCGCAACGTGTCGATGCCGACGAAGCGGTCGATGATCTCGTTCATGGGCGGTCGATGGAAGCGCTGGAGCGGCGGCTGTCGGGGCTTGTTCCGAGTGGGCACGTCACGGCAGAGAAGTCGATACTGTCTGATTCGCTCCCTCCTGAGGCAGGCAGAAAAGCAGTCC
>JAHDYJ010000169.1 GCA_023383795.1 Burkholderiales bacterium
TGATCGTGCCGGTCGGCGCGATCGACAGCAGGTGCGAGTTGCGGATGCCGTGCGCGCGGATCTTCTGCTTGACCTCGGCCGGCAGGCGCGAGGCGAAGTTGGCGCCGGAGAGATAGAGATCGGCGTTGAAGAGCGGGAACGCGCCGCGCTCGCGCGCGAGCTCGACCGAGGCGAGGTAGGCGCGGTCGCGCATGTACTCGGCGATCCGGCCGGCGGTGGCGAGCGCCTCCGGCGCGTCGTAGCGCTGCCCGAGCATGATCAGCGCGTCGCCGAGCCCGGTGACGCCGAGGCCGACGCGGCGCTTGGCGTGCGCCTCGGCCTTCTGCTGCGGTAGCGGCCAGTTGGTCGCATCGAGCACGTTGTCGAGCATGCGCACCGCGACGTCCACCGTCCTGCCGAAGCCGGCGAAGTCGAACTCGGCGCGGTCGGTGAACGGGCGCTTGACGTAGCGCGCGAGGTCGATCGAGCCGAGGCAGCAGCAGCCGTAGGCGGGCAACGGCTGCTCCGCGCAATTGTGCACGTAGAGGCCGTTGGCGTCGAATGCGTGGACGTCGCCGACCTCGGCGTCGTACACCGGCGCCTCGCCGTCGGGGGCGACGCCCGCGACCGTCGCGACGAACCTCTCGCGGTCGAGCTCGCGGCGGTACGTCGCGAGCAGGCGCTGCAGGCGCTCGGACTTTTCCGTGTCCGCGAAGCCGACCAGCTCGGCGAAGCGGCGCAGGCTCTCGCCGCTCACCACGAGCTCGTGCAGTGCGACGTGCGGATAGAGCTTCTTCCCGCCGCGACCGTCGGGCATGAGCCGGTTGCCGGCGGGCCGGCGCTCGCGGTAGATGGTCGAGGCGATGCCGAGCCGGAGCAGCATCCGCTGCACCGCCTCCAGACGCGCGGCATCGGCCTGGGCGAGGCGCACGCTGACGCCTTTCGCCTGGCTCCCGATCACGGTGCCGTCGGCGTCGAAGAAGCCGCGCAGGAAGCCGCGGCAGAACTCGCTCGAGCCGCGCTCGAGGTGCGGCGTCACGGCTTTTGCGCCGGGCGCCATCCCGTAGCGCAGCGCGAGCGACTTGAGCTCGGCGAGCGCAAGCCGGAAATGATTGCCGCCCGCGACGCGCAGCCAGCCCTTGAAGTCGCTGCGATGCCTGAGCGTGCGCGCCGCGCGCTCGGCCGTCTCCATGACGCCGCGCACGCCCGGCGAGACGACATAGCCGCCGTTGGCGACTTCGACGAGGCCCGCGTCCCAGACCTCGACGAGCGCCTTGTCCTCCTTCAGCGTGCCGTCGCCGACGAGCAGCCCGAGCAGGTAGCCCTCGGCCTCGGTGCCGCTGCCCGCCCAGCCCGCGTGCGCGCGATGGTCGTGAAGCACAATCTCGTCTCCGGGCGCGACATCGCCGGCGGGGACCCATTCGGACTCGAGCGCGTGGCGCGTCAGGCGGGAGACCCGGCGGACCAGGTGATTCGCCGTGAGTCGCAGCGCGTAGCCTTCGCGCGTCTGCAGCCGCACGACCGGCCGCGTGCCGGTCGGATAGAAGCCGCTCGGGCCGGAGGGATGGGGCTTACCGTCGACGATCGCGGTGAAGGGCGTGCCGAGGAGTTCGCCGACCTGGCGCGGGCCGGCGGCGGTCATCACCCATGCGTCCGCGGTGACGCACGGATTGGTCGCCTCGATCGTCTCGCAGTAGTACAGGTTGTTGTCCTTGTTGATGCGGTCGAGGAACAGGATCCCGGGCTCGGCGTGGTCGTAGGTCGAGCGCATGATCTGGTCCCACAGCTCGCGCGCGCGCACCTTGCGGTAGACCCACAGCCCGTCGTCGCGCTGGTAGGCGCCGGCGGCCTTCTCGTCGGCGGCCGGCTCGGCCTTGTGCACGAGCTCGGCCTCGCCGTCGGCCTCGACCGCGCGCATGAACTCGTCGGTCACCCCGATCGAGATGTTGAAGTTCGTGAGGTCGCCGCGGTCCTTGGCATGGACGAAATCCTCGATGTCGGGATGGTCGCAGCGCAGTACCCCCATCTGGGCGCCGCGCCGCGAGCCGGCCGACTCGACCGTCTCGCACGAGCGGTCGAACACCCGCATGTAGGACACCGGCCCGCTCGCCCGCGACTGCGTGCCGTGCACGAGCGCGCCCTTCGGGCGGATCGACGAGAAGTCGTAGCCGACGCCGCCGCCGCGGCGCATGGTCTCGGCCGCTTCCGACAGCGCGGTGTAGATACCCGGCTTGCCGTCGACCACCTCGGTGATCGAGTCGCCGACCGGCTGGACGAAGCAGTTGATCAGCGTCGCGGCGAGCGTGGTGCCGGCCGCCGAGTTGATCCGTCCGGCGGGAACGAAGCCGCGCTCCTGCGCCTCGAAGAACTTCGCCTCCCAGTGCGCGCGCTTGTCCTCGGGCTCGACCGCGGCCAGCGCCCGCGCGACGCGCCGGCGCACCTCCTCGACCGTGCGCTCGCCGCCCTTGGCGTACTTCTCGACCAGGACCTCGGCGCAGATCTCCTGCGCGGGCAACGGGGCGAGATCGACTTGAGAGTCTTGTTTAGCTTGCAGCTCTTTCATCCTTGTTTCCTTTGAGGTCTTGTCTTGTGGTTTTCGGCCAGGATACCCCTACGCGGAAGGCTTGGCCAGCGTGCGAGGACGTATTCTGGACCCGAACCGGGCTCGTGGTGTGAGCCAAATCACGCCCGCGGGCGATCACAACATCTTGTATGTGACTTCTTTCGCATCACTACATTTTGTTATTGCGTTGCGGAAAGCCGTAGGGGCGTCGGCTCCGCCCGACGGCCACGCCGCCGCGCCCGGCGCGCCGCCCGGGACCGGGGAGCGAACCGAATGTGTAAGCTTCTGATCCAAAAAGCGGACCAATCCCGGCGGCGCCCCGGCGCCCACTTCAGGAGACCAGCGAACATGACCCAGACCGGAATCGCCCCGGACGTCGTCCCCCCCGGCAAGGCCGTCGCCACGCTCGCCGGCGGTTGCTTCTGGTGCCTCGAGGCCGTCTACGACGAGCTGCGCGGCGTCGCGTCGGTGGAGTCGGGCTACATGGGCGGCGCGCAGCCCGCGCCGAGCTACGAGGAGGTCTGCTCCGGCCGGACCGGGCACGCCGAGGTGGTGCGCATCACGTTCGACCCGCAGGCGGTCAGCTTCCGCGAGCTGCTCGAGGTGTTCTTCGTGATCCACGACCCGACCACGCTCAACCGCCAGGGCAACGACGTCGGCACGCAATACCGCTCGGCCATCTTCTACCACGACGACGAGCAGAAGCGCGTCGCCGAGGCGGTGATGACCGACCTCGCCGCGCGCGGCGTGTACGACGATCCGATCGTGACCGAGCTCGCGCCCGCCGACACGTTCTGGATGGCCGAGAGCTACCACCAGGAGTACTTCGCGCGCAATCCGGCGCAGCCGTACTGCATGTGGGTGGTCGCCGAGAAGGTCGGCAAGTTCCGCAAGCACTTCCTCGCGAAGCTCAGGCGCTGAGCCGCGGCGCTTGACGCGTCGCGCGCGCCCACGAATAATCGACGCCGCGGAGCGGCGATGACACCTGCATGATCACGCGAGCGTCGCCCGCCGCGCCGTCCGACAACAACCAAGGAGCAGGCATGGCTGCGAGAAAGAAGGCGAGGCGGACCACCCACCGCAGCAGCAAGGGCAAGAAGCTCTACGCCGTGCGCGACCGCAAGGGGCGCTTCAAGGACATCCAGCAGTACTCGCGCGCGCACCGCATGGACATGAAGCGCAAGAGCAAGAGCGAGGCGGCGGGCGCCGCCAAGAAGGCGGCGAAGAAGGTGAAGCGGCGCGTGGCGAAGAAGGCCACCGCGGCGCGCAGGACCGTGCGGCGCAGCGCCCGCAAGGCGGTGCGCTCGATGCGCGGCACGGTCCGCAAGGCCGTGCGCAAGGTGCGCAAGGCCGTGCGCAAGGCCGCCCGCAAGTAGCGCCCGGACGGGCGCCGGGCGCGGCGGGCCGGGAACCTGGACGAGACCTCGCCGCCGCGAGGTCTTGCCCGGGGCGCGGGGATCGCGAAGCGAGCCGTCGGCCGCTTGCCGAGTCTCCCCGGGAGCGCAAGTCATCCCCGCGAGCGCGGGGATCCGGGATGTTGATTGCGTTCGCGCCGGATTCCCGCTTCGGCGGGAATGGCGGCCGTCCGCGGCGCCTCCCTAGTCGCCGGCGCCGACGCGCCGGGCGAGTTCCTTCGCTTTCTCCTGTGCGGCGAGGTCGCCCTGGCGGCCGGCGCGCGCGTACCAGTCGAGCGCCCGGCGCAGGTCCTGCGGCACGCCGGTCCCGCGCTCGTAGAGGCTGGCCGTGATGTACTGGGCGGCCGCGTCGCCGGCCTCCGCCGCGGCCTCGTACCAGCGCGCCGCCTCCGCGTAGTCGCGCGGCGCGCCGCGTCCCAGGAAGTACTGCGTCGCCACGGCGAGCTGGGCTTCGGCGTGCCCCTGTTCGGCGGCGCGCCGGAACCACGCCGTCGCCTCGCGCTGCGAGCGCTCGACGTGGGCGCCGCGCTCGTAGAGCAGCCCGAGGTTGTATTGCGCCTGCGGGAAGCCGGCATCGGCCGATCGGCGCAGCCACGCGAGCGCCTGCGCCGGATCGGCCGTCACGCCCTCGCCGCGGAAGAGCATCATCGCGAGGTTGAACTGCGCGAGCCGGTTGCCCTGGTCGGCCGCGCCGCGAAACGCCATCAGCGCCTCCGGATACGCGCCTCGCTCGTAGGCTTCCAGGCCGGGCTCGGCCGCGCGCGCCGCTGCGGCCGGCGCGCCGAGCGCGGCCGCGAGGACGGCGACCCGGGCCGCCCGCGCAAGCGTCATGGCGCGCCCGCGCCGCGCTCCGCCGCAAGCGCGACGATCTCGCCGGCGAGCGCGACGAGCGTCAGCGGCGCGGAGCCCTCAGCCTTGTTGTTCGCGACGACGAACGCGGGCGCGCCGTCCGCGAGCGCCCGCGCGCAGAGTCGCGCGAGCGCGCCGCGCGTGCCAGGGTCCGGCTCGACCAGGCGGTCGAACGGCGCGTAGCGCGCCCGCGCCTGCTCGTAGGCGAGCCCGCCGCGCAGGTTCCAGCGCGCGACGAACGGACCGGGGCGGAGCATGCACGCCGCCTGCGCGTCGAGATCGGGCAGGCGCGGGTGGACGCCGAAGCAGTAGCGCGCGCCGGCCGCGTCGAGCGCCGCGGCGAGCGCCTCGCCGACGAGCTCCGCGTCGCGGACCTCGACCGCGTACGTCGGACCGGCGGGCAGCGCGGCGAGAAAGCGGTGCAGGCGCGCGGCGAAGCGGGCCGGGTCGCGCACCCAGGTGCGGCCGAGCGGCGGAAACTGGAAGAAGAGCGGACCGGCATTGGCGCCGAGGCCCTCGAGGTACGGCGCGACGCAGTGCGCGGCGGTGAAGTGCGCGTCGAGGAAGCGCGGATTCTCGCCGGCCGGCCTGCCGCGCGCGGCGCGGATGAAGGGGTCGGTCACCAGCGCCGGTCCCTTGACGACGAAGCGGAACGCCGCAGGCACCTGGGCGGCGTAGCGCGCGAAGTCCGACGCGGCGAGCGTCGCGTAGTACGTGCGGTCGACGCCGACGCAGCGCAGCAGCGGATGCGCCGCGTACGCGCGCAGGCCATCGCGCGCGAGCTCGCCCTCGGGCGCGGCGCGGTCGTACACGATTCCGGCCCAGCCCGGGAACGCCCACGACGAGGTGCCGAGATACAGCCGTGCCGGGAGCGCCCGGCCGAGCGCGGCCACGCGGGCCTCGGGCGCCGCCGGCGCGACCGGACGCGACGGCCCGCTCCGCGCGGAGGACGTCGCCGGCGGCACCGCATCGGCGCCGAAGAGATCGAACTGCGTGGTCATCCGCGCACCGCGCCGGCGGGTCCGCTCCGCGCGTTGCGGCGCGCGCTCAGCCGGGCGCCTTGCCCCACAGCTGCTCGAGGCGCGCGTCGCGCCCGCAGCCGGTGCGGTAGAACTTGTAGCGGATGGGGTTCTTCACGTAGTAGTCCTGGTGGCCCTCTTCGGCCCGGTAGAACGTCGTCGCATCGGCGATCTCGACGACGACCGGCGCGGCGAACGGCTTCTTCTTCGCCAGCGCGGCCTTGGACGCCTCGGCGGCGCGCCGCTGCGCCGCGTCGTGGACGAAGATGCCCGGGCGGTACTGCGGGCCGCGGTCGCAGAACTGGCCGAACGCGTCCGTCGGGTCGACGTTCACCCAGTAGACCTCGAGGAGCTTCTCGTAGCTCACCTTGCGCGGGTCGTACACCACCTCGACGGCCTCGGTGTGCCCGGTGGTCCCGGTGGTCACCTCGCGGTACGTGGGGTTCGGCTTGTGGCCGCCGATGAAGCCCGAGGTCGTGGAGACCACGCCGTCGAGCTTGTCGTAGGGCGGCTCCATGCACCAGAAGCACCCGCCCGCGAACGTCGCCTTGGCGAGCCCGGGATTCGCCGCGGGCGACTGGGCGCCGGCGGGCGCGGCGATGCAGATCGTCGCCAATGCGAGCGCTGCGAGAATCCTGCCCATGGAGCACCTCGTCTCGAGTGAAGCGTCGAAGCGCGAAAAAGCGCCACAGCGGAAAGTGTGCCACGCCCGAGCGGGCGTCGCAGCGGGGGGACCCATTGTTGTCCCGCCGGCCTTCGAGATACGCTCTCGGCCGCCCGGCGGATTCACGCTTCTGCAAGCGGGCGCACGGCGCGCGGTCGGCGCGCCGCACCGGGAGGGGCACGCATGACCGGCAAAAGGAGCGTCGGCGTCATCGGCGCCGGCCAGATGGGCATGGGGGTGGTGCTGCGCCTGCGCGAGCGCGGCTGCGCGGTGCGCGTGCGCGACGTCCGGCGCGAGGCCGAGGACGAGGCGCGCGCGGCCGGAGCGGTCGTGTGCGCGTCTCCGGCCGAGCTGGCGGCGGCGTGCGGTGTCGTGATCACGCTGGTGGTAGACGAGGCGCAGACCGAGGAGGTCGTATTCGGCCCGGCAGGGGCGGCCGAGACCCTCGGCGCGGACGCCGTGCTCGTGATGTCGAGCACGGTCGCGCCCGTTTTCGCCGAGTCGCTCGCCACGCGCCTCGCCGAGCGCGGATTGCGGATGCTCGACGCGCCGGTGTCGGGCGGGCCGGCCCGGGCGCGCGCGGGCACGATGAGCATGATGCTCGCCGGCACCGACGCGGCGCTCGCGCGCGCGAGGCCGGTGCTCGAGGCGATCTCGGGCGCGCGCTTCCGGGTGAGCGCGCGCGCCGGCGACGGCGCCCGCGCGAA
>JAHDYJ010000012.1 GCA_023383795.1 Burkholderiales bacterium
GCCGCTTTGAGCGGCTCACAATCTAAGGCCCCCGGCTTTGCCGGGGGATATTTACCAGATCCCGCGAAAGACGCCAGCGCCGTCCGCGAAGCCGGCGCGCGACGCTATCGCTCGGGCGGGGGCGCGGCGAGCCGGCGGGCCCTGGTGCCGCGAAGCGCGCCGGCGAGCGGCCGGATTCTCCGCGCCGCCGCCGCTCAGATGATCCCGGCGGCGGCGAGCGTGTCGAGCTCGGCGTCGGTCTTGCCGAGGAGCGTTCCGAGCACCTCGCGCGTGTGCTGGCCGAGCATTGGCGGTGGGACCCCGTACGTGACCGGCGTCGCCGAGAAGCGCATCGGACTCGCGACCGTCGGCACGTCGACGCCGAGCGGGTGCGGGATGTCGACCCGCATCCCGCGGTGGCGCACCTGGGGGTGCTCGAACACCTGCCGCATGTCGTTGATCGGCCCGCACGGAACGCCAGCCGCTTCGAGCGCGGCAAGCCATTCGGCGCTCGCGCGGCCGCGCACGATGTCGCGCACGATCGGCAGCAGGACCCCGCGGTTGCGCACGCGGTCCGGGTTGGTGCGAAAGCGCGGATCCGCGGCGAGCTCCGGGCGCCCGGCCACGCGGCAGAAGGCGGCGTACTGGCTGTCGTTGCCGACCGCGAGGATGATGTGCCCGTCGGCGGTCGCGAACACCTCGTAGGGGACGATGTTCGCGTGCGCGTTGCCGTAGCGCTTCGGCACCACGTCCGAGCACCAGTAGTTCAGGATCTGGTTGGCGTTGAACGCGACGATCGAGTCGAGCAGCGCCATGTCGATGTACTGGCCGGCGCCGGCGCGGTCGCGATGGACGAGCGCGGCGGTGATCGCGAGGCTCGCGTACATGCCGGTCATCACGTCGGTGATCGCGATGCCCACCTTCTGCGGTCCGCCGCCGGGCCGGTCGTCGCGCTCGCCGGTGATGCTCATGAGCCCGCCCACGCCCTGGAAGATGAAGTCGTAGCCCGGCCGCGCCGCGAACGGCCCGTCCTGCCCGAAGCCGGTCACCGAGCAGTACACGATGCGCCGGTTCGCCCCGCGCACCGACGCGTAGTCGAGCCCGTAGCGGGCGAGGTCGCCGACCTTGTAGTTCTCCACCAGCACGTCGCACTGCGCCGCGAGCGCGCGGCACAGCGCCTGCCCCTCGGGGCGCGCGAGATCGAGCGTCACCGACTTCTTGCCGCGGTTGACCGACAGGAAGTAGGCGGCCTCGCGGGTCTCGGCGCCGTCCTTGCCGGCGAGCCACGGCGGGCCCCAGGAGCGCGTGTCGTCCCCGGTGCGCGGCCGCTCGATCTTGATCACCTCCGCGCCGAGGTCGGCGAGGTTCTGCGTGGCCCACGGCCCGGCGAGGATGCGGGTGAGATCGAGAACGCGAACGTGTTCGAGCGGGCGGGACATGGCGGGCGTCCGGAGTCCGGAAGATTAACAGGGCGCCGCGCCCGGCGGGATTAGAGCCCGTACTCTACGGTCCGGCATGCGGGGGCCGCCTATAATTCGGCCGATGGACCGCAGCGCAGCGCCGAGCGGCGACATCGAGCGCCTCCGGACGATCTTCGACGGGCAGCAGGCGGCGCATCGGCGTGACCCGGTGCCGTCGCCGGCGCGCCGCCGGGCGCAGCTTCGCCGCCTCGGGGCCGCCATCAAGGCCGCGGCGCCGTCGATCGCGCGCGCCATCTCGGCCGACTTCGGCAACCGCGCGCCCCAGGAAACCATGGTCGCGGAGGTGTTCACCTCGCTCGAGGCGATCCGGTACACGGCGCGCCACCTCGTGCGCTGGGCGAAGCCCGAGCGGCGTCCGGTCTCGATCTGGCACCGCCCGGGCCATGCGGAGCTGCTGCGCCAGCCGCTCGGCGTGGTCGGAATCGTCGTGCCGTGGAACTACCCGCTGTACCTCGCCGCCGGGCCGCTGGTGAGCGCGCTCGCGGCCGGCAACCGCGTGATGGTCAAGCTGTCGGAGGCCGCGCCGCGCTTCGGCGAGACGTTCGCGCGACTCATGGCCGACACGTTCGCGGAGGACGAGGTGGCCGCGGTCAACGGCGGCGTGGAGATCGCCGAAGCTTTCGTGCGCCTGCCTTTCGATCACCTGCTGTTCACCGGCTCGACGCGCGTGGGCCGGGACGTGATGCGCGCCGCGGCCGACAACCTGACCCCGGTCACGCTCGAGCTCGGCGGCAAGTCGCCAGCCATCGTGTGCGACGACTTCCCGATCGCGATCGCGGCGCGGCGCATCCTCTACGGCAAGTGCATGAACGCCGGGCAGACCTGCGTCGCGCCCGACTACGCGCTCGTCCCGGCGGGGCGGGTGGAGGCCTTCGTCGCCGCGGCGGGCCGCGCGGTCCAGGGGCTCTTCCCGACCCTGCGCGCGCCGGCATACACCTCGATCGCGAGCGATGGCCACTTCGCGCGGCTCGCGGGATACCTGGAGGACGCGGCGCGCATGGGCGCGCGCCTGCACCCGCTGCATCCGGAGCCGTCGGACCCGGTCGCGCGCAAGCTCGCGCCGACCGCCCTGACGAACGTCGACCTCGGGATGCGGGTGATGCAGGAGGAGATCTTCGGCCCGCTGCTGCCGATCGTGCCGTACGAGCGGCTCGCCGACGCGATCGGCTTCGTCAACGCGCGGCCGCGTCCGCTCGCGCTCTACGCGTTCAGCGACGACCGCGGCGCGGTGGACCGCATCCTGGGCAACACGATGAGCGGCGGGGTCACCGTGAACGACACCATGCTGCACGTGGCGCAGGACGCGCTGCCCTTCGGCGGCGTCGGCGCGAGCGGGATGGGCGTGTACCACGGCCGCGAGGGCTTCGACGCCTTCAGCAAGCTGCGCGGCGTGTACTACCAGCGCCGCTTCAACGGAGCCGCGCTGCTGCAGCCGCCGTACGGCGCGCGGTTCCGCCGCCTGATCGGCGTGATGCTCCGTTGAGTCTATAATTCGAGCTTTGCCCGCGGGGGAGTGCGTCGATGAAGGTCCTGGTTGCCGTCAAGCGCGTCGTCGACTACAACGTCAAGGTCCGCGTCAAGAGCGACGGCACCGGCGTCGAGACGGCCAACGTCAAGATGTCGATGAACCCGTTCGACGAGATCGCGGTCGAGGAGGCGGTGCGGCTCAAGGAGGCCGGCACGGCGACCGAGATCGTCGCCGTCTCGTGCGGCGCGGCCGCCTCCCAGGAGACGCTGCGCACCGCGCTCGCGATCGGCGCCGACCGCGCCGTCCTGGTGGAGACCGACGCCGACCTGCAGCCGCTGGCGGTCGCCAAGCTCATGAAGGCGGTCGCGGACAAGGAGCAGCCGAAGCTCGTGATCCTCGGCAAGCAGGCGATCGACGACGATGCGAACCAGACCGGGCAGATGCTCGCCGCGCTGCTCGGATGGGCGCAGGGCACTTTCGCGTCCAAGGTGAAGGTCGAAGGCGAGAAGATCCGGGTGACGCGCGAGATCGACGGCGGGCTCGAAACGGTCGAGCTCAAGCTTCCGGCGGTGGTGACCACCGACCTGCGGCTGAACGAGCCGCGCTACGTGACGCTGCCGAACATCATGAAGGCGAAGAAGAAGCAGCTGGAGACGCTGAAGCCGGACGCGCTCGGCGTCGACGTCGCGCCGCGGCTCGCCACGCTCAAGGTCGAGGAGCCCCCGAAGCGCAAGGCCGGCGCCAAGGTCCCCGACGCGAAAGCGCTGGTCGAGAAGCTCAAGAACGAAGCGAAGGTGATCTAGCGGAGCGCGGCTGCCGCCGCGCGCCGGATCGTCCCGCGAAAGCGGGGATCCCGCGGCGAAGCAGAGCGCCGCGAGAGTCCAATCCCGAGGAAGACCGAACATGCCGATCCTAGTCCTCGCCGAGCACGACAACAAGGTGCTCAAGGAATCGACCCTGCACGCGCTCGGCGCCGCCGCCAGCCTGGGCGACGACATCCACGTGCTCGTGGCCGGCGCCGGCTGCCAGGCGGTCGCGGAGGCCGCGGCGAAGGCCCAGGGAGTGAAGAAGGCGCTCCTCGCGGACGCGCCGCACTACAAGGACGAGCTCGCCGAGAACGTCGCGCCGCTCGTGGCCGGCCTGGCGAAGAGTTACAGCCACGTGCTCGCGGCCGCCTCCACGTTCGGCAAGAACGTCATGCCGCGCGTCGCCGCGATGCTCGACGTCGCGCAGATCTCGGAGATCGTCGAGGTCAAGAGCGCCGATACGTTCGTGCGGCCGATCTACGCCGGCAACGCGCTCGCGACCGTGCAGTCGAAGGACGCGGTGAAGGTGATCACGGTGCGATCGACCGGCTTCGATGCGGTGCCCGCGACCGGGGGCGCCGGCGCGGTGGAGAGCGTTGCGGCCGGCCCGGACGCCGGACTCTCGAGCCTGGTGGGGCGCGAGCTCACCAAGAGCGAGCGGCCCGAGCTCACCTCCGCCAAGGTCATCGTGTCCGGCGGCCGCGGCATGGGCTCCGGCGAGAACTTCAAGATGCTCGAGCCGCTCGCCGACAGGCTGAACGCGGCGATGGGCGCGTCGCGCGCGGCGGTCGATGCCGGCTTCGTGCCGAACGACTGGCAGGTCGGCCAGACCGGCAAGATCGTCGCGCCGGAGCTGTACATCGCGATCGGCATCTCCGGGGCGATCCAGCACCTCGCCGGCATGAAGGACAGCCGCGTGATCGTGGCGATCAACAAGGACGAGGAGGCGCCGATCTTCCAGGTGGCCGACTACGGCATCGTCGGCGATCTCTTCAAGGTGGTTCCCGAGCTGATCAAGGAGCTGGGGTGACCCGCGTCTCCTCGGCGGACAGGCGAGCGCAATGAGCTACACCGCTCCGATCCAGGACATGCTGTTCGTGATGAGGGAGCTGGCCGGACTGGACCAGCTTCCCAGGCTGCGCGGCTGCAAGGACGTAACCGCGGACGTCGTCGAGCACATTCTCGAGGAGAACGCCCGGTTCTCGCGCGAGGTGCTCGCGCCGCTGAACGCGGTCGGTGACCGCGAGGGGTCCCGGCTCGAAGGCGAGGCGGTGACGACGCCGCGCGGCTTCAAGGAGGCCTACCGGCAGTTCGCCGAGGCGGGCTGGCCCGCGCTCGAGGGTCCGCCCCAGTACGGCGGCCAGGGGCTGCCGAAGCTCGTCGGCACGGCGGCGCTCGAGATGTGGAAGTCGGCGAACCTCTCGTTCTCGCTCGGGCCGATGCTCACCGTCGGCGCGACCGAGGCGCTGCTCCTGCGCGGGAGCGACGCGCTGAAGAAGAAATTCCTGCCGAACATGGTCTCCGGCACCTGGATGGGCACGATGAACCTGACCGAGCCGCAGGCCGGCTCGGATCTCGCGCTCGTGAAGGCGCGCGCGACGCCCGAGGGCGACCACTACCGGGTCAAGGGCCAGAAGATCTTCATCACCTACGGCGAGCACGACTGGTCCGAGAACATCGTGCACCTGGTGCTCGCGCGCACGCCCGACGCGCCGCCGGGGGTGAAGGGAATCTCGCTCTTCGTCGTGCCGAAGTTCCTGGTGAACGCCGACGGCTCGCTCGGCGGGCGCAACGACGTGCAGTGCATCAAGCTCGAGGAGAAGCTCGGCATCCACGCGAGCCCGACCTGCGTGATGGCGTACGGCGAGAAGGGCGGCGCGATCGGCTACCTGGTCGGCGAGGAGAACCGCGGACTCGAGTACATGTTCATCATGATGAACGCGGCGCGGTTCGCGGTCGGCATGGAGGGCCTCGCGATCTCCGAGCGGGCCTACCAGAAGGCGGCCGCGTACGCGAAGGAGCGGGTGCAGAGCCGCGACCTCGGCGGCTCGGGCTCGCAGGCGGTGACGATCATCCACCACCCGGACGTGCGGCGGATGCTGATGAGCATGCGCGCCGCCACCGAGGCCATGCGGGCGCTCGCGTACGTCGTCGCCTCGGCGCTCGACCGCACGCACCGCCACCGCGGCGAGAAGGAGCGCCAGAAGGCGCAGGCGTTCGTCGACCTTATGATCCCGGTCGTGAAGGGCTGGTTCACCGAGACTTCGATCGAGGTGGCCTCGCTCGGCATCCAGGTGCACGGAGGCATGGGCTACATCGAGGAGACCGGCGCGGCGCAGTTCTACCGCGACGCCCGCATCACAACGATCTACGAGGGCACCACCTCGATCCAGGCGAACGATCTGGTCGGGCGCAAGATCGCGCGCGAGGCCGGCACGACCGCGAAGGCCGTGATCAAGGACATGAAGGCGACGCTGCGGGCGCTCAAGGCCGCCGAGGGCGACGACTTCGCGGCGATGGCCCGCCACCTGGCCGCCGGCATCAAGGCGGTCGAGCAGTGCGTGGGCTGGATCGTCGACACCTACGCCACGGATATCAAGGCGGTGCACGCCGGCTCGGTGCCGTTCCTGAAGCTGATGGGCATCGTCGCCGGCGGCTGGCAGATGGCGCGCGCAGCGCTCGCGGCGCAGGCGAAGGTCGCGACGGGCGAGGGCGACGCCGGGTTCCTGAAGGCCAAGATCGTTACCGCGCGCTTCTTCGCGGATCACTACCTCGCGCAGGCGCCTGGCCTGCGCGAGACGGTCATGGCCGGCGCTCCGGGCGTGATGGCCCTGCCGGCGGAGCAGTTCTAGCGAAGGCTGGACAAGCTCTGCGACAGGGGCCGACGGCTCGCTTTGCGGGATCCCTCATCCCAGTGGACGAGGCCGCCCAAGCGGACTTCGGAGCCGGCCGCTTCGCCTTGACGGGCATGGCCCGGCCGCGCCGAGCGTAGTCGACTCCTGGCTCCCGAACGCAGCCTGGCGCCAACGCGGTTCTAGCGGGCGGGCGCGCCGAGCTCCCGGCGGGCCTCGCGGCCGGTCTCGAACACGTGCGCGGACAGCCGCCGCTTCTCCAGCTCCTGGCCGAGCTTCAGCCGCATGAATCCGCTGTTCGTGTAGCGGGAGACCTTCAGGTAGTAGGTCTGCTCGACGTAGCGGACGGCCTCCATGTAGTCGCCGACCGCATCGTCGTCGAGCGTGAAACCGTCGTAGTTCACGATCGAATTGACCCGTCTTCGGAGCGGCCCGAGCAGACGATCCACCGCGGCGACGATGGTGTCGACGTCGAGCTTGTCCTTGACGCGCATTCCGGCGTAATTCATGAAGACGGTGTTGGTTTCCGGGTCGTAGGACAGGCGGTCGTCGATGTGGATGTCGAGCATGCGCTCGCGCAGACCCATCGGCGGATGCCGGAAGAGGGCGGCGTCCATCGGCGTCGGCGCGCGTACGATCGGCGCGAACGGCAGCCGTGCGAGGATGTCGCGCTCCACGTCCACGCCCGGCGCCACCTCGGCGAGCTCGAGGCCGTCGGGCGTCAGGCGGAACACGCAGCGCTCGGTCACGTAGAGCACTTCCTGCTCGCTCCCCGCGGCAAGCCGGCCGTTGAACGTCACCTGGCCGAGGCGCTCGACGAACTTCACGTGCTTGCCTTCCTTGACGATGCGGAGGCGCCCGTCCTCGATCGCGTACTCGGCGCCCCCCGCCGCGAAGCTCGAGACGAACACGACCTTCTTCGCGTTCTGACTGATGTTGATGAAGCCGCCGCAGCCGGCGATGCGGCTTCCGAAGCGGCTCGCGTTCACACTGCCTTCGCGGTCGCACTCGGCGAAACCGAGGAAGGCGGCGTCCAGCCCGCCGCCGTCGATGAGGTCGAACTGCGAGCAGTGGTCGATCACCGCCTGCCAGTTCACCGCCGCGCCGAAATCGAGCCCGCCCATCGGCACGCCGCCGATCACGCCGGGGTCGACCGTCAGGGTCATGAGATCGTGGATCTTCTCCTCGCTCGCGACGGTCGGGATGCAGTCCGGCATGCCGAGACCGAAGTTCACGACGCTGTTCGCGCCGAGCTCCATTGCCGCGCGGCGCGCGATGACCTTGCGCTCGTCGAGCGGCAGCGGCCTGATGGAGCGCATCGGCACTCTGACCTCGCCGGAGAACGCCGGGTTGTACTGGGTGCCGTAGGTCTGCATGTGATGCTCGGGGTCGGCGACCACGACGCAGTCGACGAGGCTGCCGGGGATCTTCACCTGCCGCGCGTCGAGGGTGCCTTCGGCGGCGATCCGCTCGACCTGGCAGATGACGTAGCCGTGCGAGTTCTTGGCGGCGATCGCCATGGCGAGGTTCTCCAGGATGAGCGATTCCTTCTCCATGGTGATGTTGCCGTCGGGATCCGCGGTGGTGCCGCGGATGAACGCGATCTTGATCGGCATCCCGCGGTAGTAGAGGTACTCCTGCCCGAAGATGGTCAGCACCTGCACGAGGTCCTCGGTGGTGCGGTCGTTCATCTTGCCGCCCTCCTGGCGCGGGTCGACGAACGTGCCGAGACCGACCCGGGACAGCGTGCCGGGCTTGCCCGCCGCGATGTCGCGATAGAGATGCGTAATCACGCCCTCCGGGAAGTTGTAGGCCTCGACGTCGCCGGCGGTCACGAGCGCGGCGACCTTCGGCATGAGCCCGTAGTGGCCGCCGATCGTCCGCTTGAGGAGCCCGGCGTGCCCGAGGCGGTTCAGGCCCTTCTCCTTGGCGTCGCCCTGGCCGCCGGCGAAGACCAGCGTCAGCCCGCGCGGGGCGCCGGTCTGCACGAAGCGCTGCTCGAGCGCGACGAGCAGTTGATCGGGCGTGCCGTTGCCGCCGTAACCGGTGGTTGCGAGGACGTCGCCGTCGCGCACGATCGCGATGGCGTCCTCGACCGGGATCACCTTCTTCAGCATTGCGCGCTCCTGGCAGGAGGAGGAGGGCCACGCGGGTCTTGGATGCCCTTCTCCGGCCGGCGACGGTCGGGTCGCGCGGGCGCCTGTGCGTGGTCGAGGTCGGGAAGCGGCCATCATAGGCGCATCGCGCGCGAGGCGCCACCCGCCGCCGGACGCGTGCGCGCGTCGCGCCCGAGAGAATCAGCTGTCGCGCACGCCCTCGGCAGGCGGCGACCTGCCGCTCGCGTGCTCGAGGATCAGGCAGGTCGTCGTGCCGTGGGCGTAGAGACGCCCCTCGCGGTCGCGCAGGAAGCCCTCCGCGGTGGCGATGCGGTTGCCGCGGTGGATGATCTTCCCCTCGGCGCGCAGCAAGCCGGTCGCGGTCGTGATCGCGCGCACGAGGTTCACCTTCAGCTCGGCCGTGGTGTAGCCGGTGCCCGCCGGCAGCGTGGTGTGCACGGCGCAGCCCATCGCCGAGTCGAGCAGGGTGCAAGCGATGCCGCCGTGCACCGTGCCGATGGGGTTGTAGTGGAACTCCATCGGTTCGATCTCGAACACCGCGCGGCCGGGCTCGATCTCGGCGAGCGCGAAGCCGAGCACGCGCGCGAGCGGCGCCGCGGGCAGCTCGCCGGCGACGATCGCCTTCAGGTAGTCCATGCCGGCCATGCGCGCGCCGGCCCGTGCGCCGGCGCGCGGGTCTTCCCATTCGACGGTGCGCACGCGCGGCGGACTCGATGCGGTCATAGGTCGTTCACCTCGTGCAGGGCGTGCGGCGGCGCGACGCGGCCGTCGAGCGCGAGCTCGATCAGGCGCAGGTGCCCGCCGTCCGGGTGGAAGCGCGTGCCGAACCCCAGGGCGCCGGCGAGCCCGAGCATGCGCCGGTTCGTCGCATGAACGTCGCCGAGCAGCCTGCGCAGTCCGGCGTCGGCGGCGCATTCGATCAGGCGCCCGAGCAGGCGCTTGCCGATGCCGTAGCCTTGCCACGGGTCGGCCACGGTGACGGCGATCTCGGCCGCGTGCGGATCGTCGTCCAGGCGGGCGTAGCGCGCGACAGCGAGCGGCGTCTCCGCGCCGGCGAACGTCGCGGTGGCGATCAGCGCGAGGTCGCGCGAGAAGTCCACGTTCAGCAGCCGATCGAGCAGCCGCGGGTTGAGCTTGATGCCGCCGTTCAGGAAGCGATGGTGGAGGCTTTCCGAGGACAGGCTGCGCCCGAGCTCGATCTCGAGATCGGCGTCGGTGGGCAGGAGGGGGCGGACGGTCACGGCGTGACCGAAGAATACCGGCCAGGCCGTGGTGAGATGCACGGGGGCGTTCGTGCTCATGGCGCGTCCTTTCCCGCGAAGAGGTCCGATCGTGCGCCCGCCCCGGCGGAAGGGCGGTCACCGGTGACGGTCCCGCGCATCGATGCCCGGGGGGCGTAGTACGCGACCAGCCGCTCGAAGGCGCGCCCGGCGCGGTTCCGCGCGGCGGGATCGGCGAGCAGTCGCCGGTCGTGGTGCGCGGCGAGGACGATCGCGAACAGCTCGAACGCAAACTGCTCGGGATCCGTCTCGGGGCCGAAGTGACCCTCGGCGACCGCGATCTCCACGGCCCGGGCGACGGCCTCGCGCAGGCGATGCTGCGCGCCGGCAAGAGCATCCCGGATCGGTCCCGGGCGATCGTCGTACTCGGCGGTGGCGCCAAGGATCACGCAGCCGCCGGGCAGCCCGGGGTCGTCGGCCCAGGCGAGCCAGCGCTCGAAGAGCGCCCGCAGGCGGGGCAGGCCGCGAGGGGCCGCGAGCGCCGGGCGGAACACCGTTTCCTCGAACCGCTGCTGGGCGCGGCGCAGGGTGGCGAGCTGCAGCTCTTCCTTGGATCCGAAGTGGGCGAAGAGGCCGCTCTTGGACATGCCGAGACGCGACGCGAGCGGGCCGATGCTGAGGCCCTCGAGGCCGAGCTCGCTCGCGAGGGCGACGGCCTCGCCGAGAATGTCGTGCCGAGTCTGCTCACCTTTACGCATGAGCGAGAAAATAGCACGAACGTTCGATAATAACAAGCGGGCAAGAGGAGAGCGAATTATAGAGAAGTTTCTTATTAATGATTAATAGCTTATATAGATAATCTAATGTGAAGCATTAGATTCTTGGCACCCGCTACATGTTCGGGTAGTTGGGACCCTCGCCTCCCTGCGGCACGACCCAGTTGATGTTCTGGGTCGGATCCTTGATGTCGCAGGTCTTGCAGTGGACGCAGTTCTGCGCGTTGATTTGAAGCCGCGGATTGGCGCCGTCGGCGTCGCGCACGATCTCGTACACCCCCGCCGGGCAGTAGCGCTGCTCCGGGGCGTCGTAGAGTGCGAGATTCACCTTGATCGGCACCGCGGGATCGGCCAGCGTGAGGTGCGAGGGCTGGTTCTCGTCGTGGTTGACGCCCGAGAGGTACACCGACGAGAGCTTGTCGAAGGTCACCACGCCGTCGGGCTTCGGATAGGCGATCGGGCGCGCCTCCGCGGCCTTGCGGAGCTGGGTGTGGTCGGCGTGGATGCGGAACGTCCAGGGAGCGCGGCCCTGGAAGACGTACTGGTCCACGCCCGCGTACAGGACGCCCGCCCACATCCCCCAGTAGAACGACGGCCGGATGTTGCGCACGCGGTACAGCTCGTCCCAAAGCCACGTTCCGCGGAGCCGGTCCGGATAATCCTTCACCTCGCGCGGGGCGTCGTCGCCGAGCGCGCCGGCCAGCGCCTCGGCGGCGACCATGCCGGATTTCATCGCGAGGTGCGTGCCCTTGATCTTCGGCACGTTCAGGAAGCCCGCCGTGTCGCCGATCAGCAGCCCGCCGGGGAAGGTGAGCTTCGGCAGCGATTGGAAGCCCCCCTCGGAGATCGCGCGCGCGCCGTACGCGACGCGCCGGCCGCCCTCGAGGGTCGGCCGGATCTCGGGATGGGTCTTGAAGCGCTGGAATTCGTCGAACGGCGAGAGGTGCGGATTCTGGTAGTCGAGCCCGACCACGAACCCGACCGAGACGAGGTTCCCCTCGAGGTGGTACAGGAACGCGCCGCCGTAGGTGCCCGAGTCGAGCGGCCAGCCGATGCTGTGGAACACGAAGCCGGGGCGGTGCTTTTGCGGCGCGACCTCCCACAGCTCCTTGATGCCGATGCCGTAGGTCTGCGGATCGGCGCCCTCGCGGAGGCTGAAGCGCTTGAAGAGCGCCTTGGTCAGCGAGCCGCGGCAGCCCTCCGCGAACACGGTCTGTCTCGCGTGCAGCTCGACGCCGGGCTGGTAGCTCTCGGTCCGGCTGCCGTCCTTCGCGATGCCCATGTCGCCGGTCGCAACGCCCCTGACGCTGCCGTCCTCGTGATAGAGCACTTCCGCGGCGGCGAACCCGGGATAGATCTCCACGCCGAGCGCCTCGGCCTCGCGCCCGAGCCAGCGGCAGAGGTTGCCGAGGCTGATGATGTAGTTGCCCTCGTTCCTGAGGAACGGCGGCAGCGGCAGCCGGTAGCCGCTCTTCTCGGTGAGCAGCATCACCCGGTCCTCGCGGACCGGCGTGTTGAGCGGCGCGCCCTTGGCCTGCCAATCGGGAATCAGCTCGTTCAGGCTGCGCGGCTCGATCACCGCGCCCGACAGGATGTGCGCGCCGATCTCGGAGCCTTTCTCGATCAGGCACACGCCGATCTCGCGGCCCGCCTCGGCGGCGAGCTGCTTCAGGCGGATCGCGCAGGCGAGCCCGGAGGGCCCGCCGCCGACGATCACGACGTCGTACTGCATCGATTCGCGCTGCATCGCTCCGGCCCCCTCTGTTGTTCGGGTCTTCGGTCGGCGTCCGGCGCCGCATCCATGCGGCGATTGTATAATTCTTCGCGCCGCCTCTTCCGGCGCCGTCCCGCCCGCCGCGCGCGGTTCGCAGCCAACTCGAACGACCGACCCGCCTGTGACGTCCCCGCGCCGCACGCTCGTGCACACCGAGCTGATCCCGATCCGCTGGGGCGACATGGACGCGATAGGCCACGTGAACAACACGGTGTACTTCCGCTACATGGAGCAGGCCCGCATCTCGTGGTTCGACAGCCTGGGCGTCGCGTTCGACCCGCACGGCACCGGGCCGGTGATCGTCAACGCGAGCTGCACGTTCCTGAAGGAGCTCGTGTACCCGGGCACGGTCGAGGTGCGCATGCACGCCGGCAAGGCCGGCCGCTCCAGCTTCGAGACGTGGCTCGAGCTGCGGCCGAGCTACGATGCGGCGACCGTGTACGCCGAGGGCGCCGCGAAAGTCGTGTGGGTAGACTTCGCGAAGGGGCGCTCGACCGCGCTGCCGGAGAGAATCAGACAGATCGTGGAGGGGTGAGCCGGATGGCGCGCAGGCAGGAACGACCGCTCTGGGAGCCGAGCCAGGACCGGATCGAGCACGCGAACCTCACGCGCTTCGCGCGCATGGCGGTGCACGACTGGGGCCTGAAGCGCAACACCTATCCGGCGTTCTACGAATGGACGGTCGAGCAGCCGGAGAAGTTCTGGCAGTCGGTGTGGAAGTTCGGCGCGGTGCGCGCGTCCGAGCAGGGCGGCCGCGTGCTCGTCGACGGCGACCGGATGCCGGGCGCGCGCTTCTTCCCCGACGCGCGCCTGAACTTCGCCGAGAACCTGCTGCGGCTGCGCGACGACACGGAGGCGATCGTCTTCTGGGGCGAGGACAAGGTCGTGCGCCGGCTCACGCACCGCGAGCTCTACGACGCCGTGTCGCGGCTCGCGCAGGCGCTGCGCGCCGCGGGCGTCGGGCCGGGCGATCGGGTCGGCGCCTACCTGCCGAACATGCCCGAAGCCATGATCGGGATGCTCGCCACCGCCAGCGTCGGCGCGATCTGGTCGTCGTGCTCGCCGGACTTCGGCGTGCAGGGCGTGCTCGACCGCTTCGGGCAGATCGAGCCGAAGGTGCTGATCGCCGCCGATGGCTACTGGTACAACGGCAGGGCGATGGATTCGCTCGAGAAGGTGCGCGAAATCGCGGCGCGGCTGCCGAGCGCGAGGCGGGTGGTCGTGGTGCCGTACCTGGCCGATGCCCCCGACGTGTCCAGCGTGCCGAACGCCGTGACGCTCCCCGACTTCGTCGCCGATGCGGCGCCCGCGCGGATCGACTTCGCGCAGATGCCGTTCAACCACCCGCTCTATATCCTGTACTCCTCCGGCACCACGGGCGTGCCGAAGTGCATCGTCCACGGCGCGGGAGGCGTGCTGCTGAAGCACCTGTCCGAGCATCTGCTGCACACCGACGTCAAGCACGGCGACCGGCTGTTCTACTTCACCACCTGCGGCTGGATGATGTGGAACTGGCTCGCATCGGGTCTCGCCTGCGGCGCGACGCTGCTGCTCTACGACGGCTCGCCCTTCGTGCGCGGCGGGCGGATCCTGTTCGACCTGGCCGACGACGAGCGCATGACCCACTTCGGCACGTCGGCGAAGTACATCGACAAGTGCGGCAAGGACGGCCTGCGGCCGGTCGAGACGCACCGCCTGGAGCATCTGCGCACGATCATGTCCACCGGCTCGCCGCTGGTCGCCGAGGGCTTCGACTACGTCTACCGCGCGGTGAAGCGCGACGTGTGCCTCTCGTCGATCTCGGGCGGCACCGACATCGTCGGCTGCTTCGTGCTCGGCAACCCGATCCTCCCGGTGTGGCGCGGCGAGATCCAGTGCCGCGCGCTCGGCCTCAAGGTCGAGGTGTTCGGCGAGGACGGGCGGCCGGTGCGCGGCGAGAAGGGGGAGCTCGTCTGCGCCAGGCCGTTCCCCTCGATGCCGGTGCACTTCTGGAACGACCCGGACGGGAGCAAGTACCGCGCCGCCTACTTCGAGAAGTATCCCGGCGTGTGGTGCCACGGCGACTGGTGCGAGCTCACCGCGCACGACGGCATGATCATCTACGGCCGCTCCGACGCGACGCTGAACCCGGGCGGAGTGCGCATCGGCACCGCCGAGATCTACCGCCAGGTGGAGCGGCTCGACGAGGTGGCCGAATCGCTGGTGATCGGCCAGGACTGGGACAACGACGTGCGCGTGGTGCTCTTCGTCAAGCTGCGCGACGGGCTCACGCTCGACGACGCCCTCGCCGCGAAGATCAAGGGGCAGATCCGCGCGAACACCACGCCGCGCCACGTGCCGGCGAAGATCGTCCAGGTCGCCGACATCCCACGCACCAAGAGCGGCAAGATCGTCGAGCTCGCGGTGCGCAACGTGGTGCACGGGCGGCCGGTGAAGAACGTCGAGGCGCTCGCGAACCCCGAGGCGCTGGAGCACTACCGCAACCGGGCCGAGCTGGCGGGCTGAGCTCTCCGGACGCCTCCGAAGGGGGAGGCGAGGCGGACCGCGGCGTCAGAACGACCGCGGCAACCCGAGCACGTGCTCGGCGACGTAGGATAGGATGAGATTGGTCGAGATCGGCGCGACCTGGAAGAGGCGGGTCTCGCGGAACTTGCGCTCGACGTCGTACTCGGCGGCGAAGCCGAAGCCGCCGTGGGTCTGCAGGCACGCGTTCGCGGACTCCCACGAGGCATCCGCGGCGAGCAGCTTCGCCATGTTCGCCTCGCCGCCGCACGGCTCGCCGCGGTCGAAGAGCTCGGCGGCGCGGTAGCGCATCAGGTTGGCGGCCTCGACGTTCACGTAGGCGCGCGCGATCGGGAACTGCACGCCCTGGTTCTGGCCGATCGGACGGTCGAAGACGACGCGCTCGCGCGCGTAGGCGGAGGCTTTCTCGACGAACCAGTAGCCGTCGCCGACGCACTCGGCGGCGATCAGGATGCGCTCGGCGTTCATGCCGTCCAGCACGTAGCGGAAGCCCTTGCCTTCCTCGCCGATCAGATTCTCGGCCGGCACCTCGAGCCCGTCGAAGAACACCTCGTTCGTCTCGTGGTTCATCATGTTGCGGATCGGCCGCACGGTCATGCCCTCGGCCGCGCCGGAAGAAAGCTCGACGAGGAACACCGACAGCCCGTCGCCCTTGCGCTTCACCTCAGCGAGCGGCGTGGTGCGCGCGAGAAGCAGCATGAGGTCCGAGTGCTGGACGCGCGAGGTCCATACCTTCTGCCCGTGCACGACGTAGCGGTCGCCCTTGCGCACGGCGGTCGTCTTGAGCTTGGTCGTGTCGGTGCCGGTGGTCGGCTCGGTGACGCCGAAGGCCTGCAGGCGGAGCTCGCCGGTGGCGATGCGCGGCAGGTGGCGGCGCTTCTGCTCTTCGGAGCCGTGGCGCAGGATGGTGCCCATGATGTACATCTGGGCATGGCACGCCGCCGAGTTGCCGCCGGCGCGGTTGATGCTCTCGAGGATCACCGAGGCCTCGGCGATGCCGAGGCCCGAGCCGCCGTACTGCTGCGGGATCAGCGCGCCGAGCCACCCGGCCTTGGTGAGCGCGTCGACGAACGCCTCGGGGTACTCGCGCGCCTCGTCGCGCTCGCGCCAGTACTCGCCCGGGAAGCGCTCGCAGAGCGCGCCCACGGCCTCGCGGATCTCGGGAAAGCGGTCGAGCTTCGAATGCATGGAGTGATCGGATGCTTGGGGTTGCGGGAGGCGAGACCGCGCAAGGCGCGGCTCAGGCGAGGGTGGCGGAAGCGTCCATCGCGAGCGCGCCGTCGCGGCGGCGGACCCACAGCCGCGCCTCGCGTCCGTCTCCGAGCGGCTGGCCGCACACGGCGAACGGGGCGGTGTCGAAGACCGGGCTCAAGGCGCGGAAGCGGAACGACGTCGCGGTCGACTCCGGGCGCTCGCGGCGCAGCAGGTCGAGCAGCAACGTGGCGAGGAGCGGCCCGTGCACCACCAGGCCGGGATAGCCCTCGACCTCGGTGCAGTAGCGCCGGTCGTAGTGGATGCGGTGGCCGTTGAACGTCAGCGCCGAGTAGCGGAAGAGGAGCAGCGGGTCGGGCGTGATCTCGCGCGTCCAGGCGGCCTCGTCGGGTGCGGCCTGCGGCGCCGCCGGCGGCTCGTCGGGCCGCGGCGCCTCGCGGTAGACGATGTCGTGCTCCTCGGTGAGCGCGTGGCCGGCGTCGCCGCCGAGCTCGTGGCGCACGACGACGAAGACGAGCTCGCCGCTGCGGCCGGTCTTGTGCTTCACGTCGGCCACGGTCGATACGCGGTGCACGCGCTCGCCGACGCGCAGCGCTCGCGCGAACGTCACGCGGCTGCCGGCCCACATCCGTCGCGGCAGATCGACCGGCGGCAGGAACCCGCCGCGCGCGCGGTGACCGTCCGATCCGGCTTCCGAGTGGCGGTACAGCGGCAGGAAATAGAGCCAGTGCCACAGCGGCGGCAGCGCGTCGCCGTCGCGCGGCGCGGGGTCGTCGCGATCGAGCGTCGCCGAGAGCGCAGCGACCGGGAACGGGGTGACCGTGTCGGCGGCCTGCTCCGCGCGGCCGATCCAGCGCTCGAGCACCGCCAGGTCAACCGCCATCGGTGCGCTCCGAGAGCTCGACGAGGTTCAGGTCCGGATCGCGCACGTAGACCGAGCGGATCGGATACGCGGCGCCGGTCTTCGGGACCGGCCCCTCGATGATCGCGACGCCGGCCGCACGCAGGCGCTCCATTACCTCGTCGAGCGGCACCGACGCGATGAAGCAGAGATCCAGGCTGCCGGGGGTCGGGCGATCCGCCTTCGGCTCGAACTCCTTGCCGGCGACGTGCAGGTTGATCTTCTGGTCGCCGAAGCTGAGCGCGAGGCGACCGGGGGGCGGGGGGGGGGGCGAACCGCCTTGGGCTCGACCTCCTTGCGGGGGCCGGGCTGGTTTTTCTTCGGGTCGCCGCAGGGGCGCGGGTGGCGACCGGCGGCGAACCGCTCGAGGCGCATCCCGAGCACGCGCGTGTAGAAGTCGACGCAGCGCTCGGGATCGCGCGTGGTGAGGACGAGATGGTCGAGGTGGTCGATCATCGTTTCCGGGACGGACCGCGGGCGCGGGACGATCAGTATAGTGGAGACCGCCTGCGGGGTCGCGGGCGACCTCCGCCTTCGGGAGAGTTGACAGCGCCGGCGCCGCGGGCCGATGCTCGCGCGGCCATGGCGGAGATTCCGATTCGCGAGACGTTCTGGAACATCCCGCCATGGGCCGTCGTCGCGGTCTACGCCGGCGGGCTCGCCGCCCTCGCGCTGTTCGCCTGGGGCACCTGGCGGCGCGTGCGGCTCTGGCGCGAGGGCGGGCCGGAGATGCGCTGGGACCGGCCGGCGGAGCGCCTCGGCCGCGTCGTGCGCGAGGTGCTCTTGCAGACGCGCATCCTGTCGCAGTCGTATCCGGGGGTCATGCATGCGGCGATGTTCTGGGGCTTCCTCGCGCTCTTCACCGGCACCGCGCTCGCGACGATCGACTGGGAGATCGCGCGCCTGCTGTTCGACGCGCGCCTGCTGAAGGGCCCGTTCTATCTCGCGTTCGAGGTCACGCTCGATCTCTTCGGACTGTTCCTGCTCGTCGGTCTCGGCATGGCGTGCTGGCGCCGGTTCGTGCGGCGCCCGGCGCGGCTGGAGCCGGCCGGCAGGTTCGCCTACGCGCTCGCGATGCTGTTCGCGATCGCGCTGACCGGGTTCCTGATCGAGGCCTGCCGGCTCGCGGCGACGCAGCCCTGGTGGGGCCCCTGGTCGCCGGCAGGGTGGGCGATCGGCCAGGGATTGACCGCCGCCGGCGCGACCGAAGGCGTGCTGCGCGGCGCGCACTTCGGCCTCTGGCTCGCTCACGCCGCGCTGGTCTTCGCGTTCATCGCGCTCGTCCCGCACACCTACTTCGCCCACCTCGTCGCCACGCCGCTCAACATCTTCTTCGCGAAGCTCGGTCCGCGCGGCGCGCTCGCCAAGATCGAGAACCTCGAGGAGCAGGAGACCTTCGGCGTCGCCGAGCTCGGCCAGTTCTCGTGGAAGCGCCGGCTCGACTTCGACGCCTGCACCGAGTGCGGCCGCTGCCACGACGTCTGCTGCTCGCAGCTTTCCGGCAGCGCGCTCAGCCCGAAGCGCGTGATCGGCAAGCTGAAGCGCACCATGCATGCGCCGGACGGCGCCACGCGGCCGCTGCACGGCGAGCTCATCTCGCCGCAGGAGCTCTGGGCCTGCACGACCTGCATGGCGTGCGTGCAGGAGTGCCCTGCGCGCATCGACATCGTGGACACGATCGTCGACCTGCGGCGCCATCTCGCGCTGGCGGAGGGCGCGTTCCCGTCGAGCGCCGCGGTGACGCTGCAGAACATCCAGCGCCTGGGCAATCCGTGGGGGCTCGATCCGGCCGACCGCCTGAAGTGGGCCGCGGGCCTGGAGGTTCCGGTGCTCGCGCCGGAGCAGCCGGTCGAGTACCTGTACTGGGTCGGCTGCTCGGCCGCGTACGACACGCGCAACCAGAAGATCGCGCGCGCGCTCGTCAAGATCCTCGAGCGGGCCGGCGTCTCGTTCGGCGTCATGGCCGAAGAGCGCTGCCACGGCGAGGTCGGCCGGCGGCTCGGCGAGGAGTACCTTTACCAGACCGCCGCGGGCGAGAACATCGCGAACCTGCGCAAGTACGCGTTCCGGCGCATCGTCACGCATTGTCCGCACTGCTTCAACACGCTCAGGAACGAGTACCCGCAGTTCGAGGGCGGACGCTTCGAAGTCGTGCATCACTCCGAGCTGATCGCCGACCTCCTCGGCGCGGGCCGCATCCGGCCGACGCTGCCCGCCGCGCGGACGGTCGCGTTCCACGACCCGTGCTATCTCGGGCGGCAGAACGGCGTGTTCGAGGCGCCGCGCGCGAGCCTCGCCGCGGTGCCGGGCGCGAGCATGCTCGAGTTGCCGCGCAACCGCGCGCGCGGCGTCTGCTGCGGCGGCGGCGGCGGGCAGAGCTGGCTCGAGGTCGAGGCGCGCAAGCGCATCAACGTGATCCGGACCGAAGAGATCGTGGCGAGCGGGGCGCAGACGGTCGCGGTCGGCTGCCCGTTCTGCCTTGCGATGCTCGACGCCGGCCGCAAGGCGGTCGGCGCCGAGGACCAGCTCCACCTGAAGGCCGACGCCGAGCTCGTCGCCGCGGGCCTCGAGTAGCCGGAGCGACGGCCCGGGGGCCCGGGAAAGCCGGCCCCGCGATTTAACAATCTTTTGCAATTCAAGCGTCTCCGCGGGTACGGCGCTTGCACCTTCGCAATCACTCTGCGTGGGCGTCACACCTTGCGCAGAGGGAAGTGGGCACGCGCGCGGCCGGCAGAGCGGCGCCGGCGTCCCAAGGGGGAGCCACCGGGAATCCGGCCGCGCAAACCCCCGGGCAGAAGAGGCCCAGGTCGTCGGTCGGAGCCGGCCGAGGAGCACGAACGATGACCACTCCGAATGCCGCGCAGCTCGCCGCGTTCTGCGTCGACGTCTACGACGCCGCAACCGATGTCGGTCGCGAGATCCCCACGGGATTCGTAAGACTCACCGGGTTCTCCGGCGAGAACGGTGACGGCGGACTGTTCGCCGCGGCCTACCTCGACACCGAGACCGGGCAGCTCGTGCTCGCGTTCCGCGCCGACGATGCGCTGCGCGATCTCTTCACCAACCTGTCGTTCGTGACGAGCACCGGCGACACGCTGTTCAATCGCGCGCTCGCCCTGGTGGACGAGGCGCGCAAGCTCGCGGCCGAGCGCTACGGCGTCGCCCCGCCCGACGCCGCGGTGACGCTCACCGGACACGGCGTCGGCGGCGGCTTCGCATCGCTCGTCTCGGTCGCGACCGGACTGCAGGCGGCCACGTTCAACGGGGTGGGCATCAGCGGGCTCCTGTCGGCATTCGAGGAGCGCTTCGGACCGCTCGCGCCGGACTTCGCGAGCCGCATCTCGAACTACGTCGCGCAGGGTGACGAGACCTATGCGCTGCCGCGCGGGACGTCGCAAGTCGGACAGGTGATTGACGTCCAGACGTCAACGCTGTCGTTTTTCGGACAGCTGTCGACCGCGGTCGGGGCCGACATGCAGGGCCAGCAGCTGCTCGACGCGATCTACGACTGGCTCGGCACCGGCAGCGCGGACCGCCGCAACGCGCAGCGCGTGCTGATGGCCCTCGAGCTGCAGTTCGGCGCCGTGACGGGCGACGCCGCGGCGACCGACGCGCAGAAGGCCGAGCTGAACGGCAGGTTGAACGAGCTGCTGCAGACCGACTCGGCCGACCGCATCGCCGCGCGCAAGTTCGATCGCGTGATGATCGACGGCTCGGACGCAGGACAAGCGCAAGACGCGGGCGGCTACGGTGCGAGCAACGATCTCATCGTTGGCGCGTCCGGCGCGGACACGCTCCACGGCGGCGCCGGCGACGACATGCTCCTCGGCGGCGACGGCAACGACATCCTGGCGGGCGGCGCCGGGGCAGACGAGCTCCACGGCGGCAAGGGCTCGGACGTCTACCGCTTCGCGAGCGCCGACGGGACGAACGTCCTGCGCGACGCGCAGGGCACGAACCGGGTGATCGTCGACGGCGTGCCCGTCGCCGGCTTCTTCTACGGCGACGGCTCGGGCATCTGGCGCAGTGCCGATGGCAGGCTGACCCTGACGGACACCGAGACGGGCGCCACGCTCGCGACCGCCTCCGGTCTCACGCTCGAGCTGGACGGATTCGCCGAGGGCCAATTCGGCCTGCTGCGCGTGGCCGGGTTCCTCGATCCCGCATCGCTCCCGCGGATCGCGGGCGATCTCGTCGGCGCGAGCGGCGACGAGCTGGTTGGCTCGGCCGGCGCGGAGCTCATCGAGGCCGGCGAGGGCGACGACTACGTCATGGCCGGTGCCGGAGACGACGTGGCCGCGGGCGGCACGGGGAGCGACGTGCTCGCAGGCGGCGACGGCAGCGACCGGCTGGCGGCGGACAAGTGGGTCTCGACCGAGGAGGCGCTGGCGAATCCCGCGCCGGGCGCGAGCGGCGCCGGCGACTGGCTGGCCGGCGGGGAGGGCGACGACGTCCTCGTCGGCGGCGCGCGCGGCGACGTGCTCTCCGGCGGCGGCGGGCGCGACCTGCTGATCGGCGGCGGCGGCGGCGACTTCCTGCTGGGCGACGCGGACTACCTGCCCGCCGAGACGCAATGGACCTTCGCCGTCGGCGCGGACGGCCGCTCCAACTACTACTCCTGGAGCGATCCCGAGTCGAACGATCCCGCCGCGAGCGCAGCCGATCTGATGTTCGGCGGCGACGGGAACGACTGGATGGCGGGCGGCCGCGGCGACGACACGCTCTTCGGCGGTGCCGGCGACGACGAGCTGATCGGTAACGCAGGCGCCGACACGCTGTTCGGCGGCGCCGGCAGAGACCGCCTGTACGGCGGCGAGCGCGCGCGCGGTGCGGCGCTCGACTTCAGCGACGACTACCTCGACGGCGGCGACGACGACGACATGCTCGCCGGCTCGGCCGGGAACAACTTCCTTCTCGGCGGCGGCGGCAACGACGAGATCCGCGCCGGCGCCGGCGAGAACCTGATCGAAGGCGGCGACGGCGACGACACCATCTCGGCCACCGGCCGCGACGTCGTCTACGGGGGCGCGGGCAACGATTTCATCGTGACCTTCGGCATCGGCGATGCGCGCCTCGACGGCGGCGAGGGCGACGACCGGCTGTTCGGCGAGCAGGGCAACGACACGCTCGCCGGCGGTGCCGGCGACGACCGGCTCTACGGCGGCGAGGGCGACGACCTGCTCGACGGCGGCGTCGGCGACGATCGCTACGTGTTCGACGCGGGCAGCGGCGTCGACGCGATCACCGACGCGTCCGGCTTCGACGTGATCGAGCTCCGCTCGATCGAGGGTGCGGGCGCCACCGACTATACGATCGCGCGCGACGGCATCCGCCTCGTCGCCGACAACACCGAGATTCGCCTCGAGTACGGCGCGCTCGGCGACCGCATCCTGCTCGGCCGCGATCCGCGCGGCGTGATCGAGCAGGTCGACCTGACGCGCTTCGCCGGCGGCACCGTGACGACCGAGTCGATCGCGTTGACCGACTTGCCGGTGGTGTACGCGGGAACCGACGACAGCGAGATCCTGTTCGGGGTCGAGGGATTCCGCAACGTCGTGAGCGGCGGCGGCGGCAACGACATCGTCGTCGGGGCGAGCGGCGCCGACGTGATCGCGGGCGGCGCCGGGCTCGACGTCCTGCGCGGCGGCGACGGCGGCGACACCTATGTCTTCGGCATCGGCGACGGCCTGGACACGATCGACGACACCGGCGCTGGCGGCGTCGACGTGCTCTCGCTCGGCATCGCGCTCGACGCCGCGACGCTCACGCTCGCCGGCGGCCTGCTCTTCCTGGACATCGGCGGCGGCGAGGGCGTGAAGCTCGCCGGCTTCCACCGCCTTGACGCCTACGGCAGCGTGTCGGTCGAACGCTTCGAGTTCGGCGGCGGCGTCGGGCTGTCGGCCGGCGAGCTGATCGATCGCGGCTTCGATCTGCGCGGAACTACGGCCGCCGAGAGCGTCTCGGGCACCAACGCGGTCGACCGTTTCCACGCCTCGGCGGGCGACGACCGCCTGGCCGGCGGCGGGGGTGACGACGTCTACGAGTTCGGACGGGGCTCCGGCAAGGACTTCATCTCCGACCTCGATCTCACCCCCGGCAACTTCGACCGCGTGGTCCTGCGCGACGGCATCACGCCCGACGACCTCCAGGTGTCCGCCGAGGCGGACCGCCTGACGCTTCGCTTGAGCGACGCCGACCAGCTCTCGATCCAGTGGCTCCCGGCCGCGGGCTACCAGATCGAGTCGATCGCTTTCGGCGACGGCACCCTCTGGGATCTGCCCGTCCTGCAGGGCTTCTTCCAGGCGTCGAACCGTCCGCCCGGGTTGCTCGCGCCGATCGGCGACCAGACCGCGCTCGAGGACGCGCCGTTCGTGTTCCAGGTGCCGGCGGGAACTTTCGAGGATCCTGACGGCGACGGCACTCTCGCGTACTCGGCCAGCCTCGAGGACGGCAGCAGCCTGCCGGCGTGGCTCGCCTTCGATGGCGCCACGGGCACGTTCTCCGGCACGCCCCTCAACGCGGACGTCGGGTCGATCGGCGTCACGGTGACCGCCGCCGACGGCTCGGGCGAGCGCGTCGCCGACACCTTCGCGATCGACGTCCAGAACGTCAACGATGCGCCGGCGCTCGCCGCGCCGCTCGGCGTGCTGAACGTCGCCGAGGACAGTGCCCTCGACTTTGCGATCCCGGCGGGGACGTTCGTCGACGTCGACCGCGATGACGCGCTTCGCTACGTCGCCGCGCTCGAGAACGGCGCCGCGCTGCCCGACTGGCTGCACTTCGACGCGGCGGCCGGGACGCTGCGCGGCACCCCCGGAAACTCCGAGGTCGGCAGCTACCGGGTCCGCGTCGCTGCGCTCGACGCGGCCGGCGCGTACGCCGAGGACGTGCTGGCGCTCAACGTGTTGAACGTGAACGACGCGCCGACCCTCGCGGCGCCGCTCGCGGACGCGATCGTCAAGGAGTCGCATCCGCTCGACCTGCTGATCGACGCGGGCGCGTTCGTCGACGTCGATCCGGGCGACGCGCTCGAGTACGCCCTCACGCTCTCGAGCGGTGACGCGCTGCCCGAGTGGCTCACGTTCGACGGCGCGGAGCTCTGGCTGGGCGGAACGCCCGGGCGCGCGGACATCGGCACGCTGGAGCTGCGCCTCACCGCGACCGACGGCGCGGGCGCGTCGGTCTACGACGATTTCCTGGTGACCGTCGCGGCGGTTCCCGGCCAGGTGCTGATCGGCACCAATGCCGACGACGACCTCTTCGGCGACGCCGGCGACGACACGCTGGCCGGCCGAGGCGGGCGCGACTTGCTCGCCGGCAGCGCCGGCGACGACACGTTCGCCTTCGCGCGCGACGCGACCTGGAGCGGCACCGCGCGGCGCGAGCACCCGGACACCGGCGAGCGCGTCGGCCTCGCCGGCCGCGGGCGGAGCTACGACGTGTTCGACGGCGGCGCCGGATCGGACGCGTTGCTCGGCACCGGTCGCGCGGACGCGATCCTGCGCTTCGATCCGTCGGACCTGCCGGGCGCCGCCGAGCGCATCACCGGCATCGAGCGGATCGACGCCGGCGGCGGCAGCGACATCGTCGATCTGACGGGGCCGACCTCATACGGGCCGGTGACGGTGCTCGGCGGCGCCGGGCACGACGTCATCTGGTCGAGCGACGGCGACGACCTGCTCTACGGCGGCAGCGGGATGGACCGCATCGACGGCGGCGGCGGCAACGATTACATCGCAGGCGGCAGCGGCGGCGACGTGCTCTCCGGCGGAAGCGGCAACGACATCCTCGAGGGCGACAGCGGGATCGACTGGCTGTACGACTACGAGGGCAGCAACGTGCTGTGGGGGCGCGGCGGCGCGGACAGCCTGTACGACGGCGGGGGCAACGCCCTGCTCGTCGGCGGCGCCGGCGTCGACCGCATCACGCTCGGCGGCGGCCGCGACGTCATCGCGTTCAACCGCGGCGACGGCCGCGACGTGGTGCGCGGCAGCGGCACGGCGACGCTCTCGCTCGGCGGCGGCATCCGCTACGAGGACCTCGCGCTGCGCAAGCGCTTCGACGACCTGATCGTGGAGACCGGCGGCGGCGAGCGGATCACGTTCCAGGGCTGGTACGCCGACCCGCTCGCGCAGAGCGTGCTCGACATGCAGGTGATCACGCAGGTGATGCAGGGGGGCGGGCCGGGCAGCGATGCGGTGCTCGGCGACCAGCCGGTCGAGGCGTTCGACTTCCGCGCGATCGTCGCCGCGTTCGACGAGGCGAGGGCGATGAGCAGAAACCTCGTGCGCTGGGAGATGCTGGACGCGCTCGCGCGCGCCGAGCCGCGCGGCTTCGACAACCTTGCGGCGGGCGGCGATCTCGCCTATCAGTACGGCCTGAGCGGGACGCTCGCCGGCATCGGCGTCGGCGCCGCGCAGGCGGTGCTGAGCGACTCGCGGTTCGGCAGCGGGCCGCAGCCGCTCTCGGGCCTCGACGCGCTGACGGCCGGGACGGCGAAGCTCGGCGGGGGTTGACTCGCACTGAACGACGCCTGGCGATAGCGGGCGGGCACCCCCCGCTTCTCGCCGGCCGCAGCGCAGGGGGCCCGCCGCAAGCCGGCCGGAAAAGAGCAGGGGACCCCGTCCCTTCCCCCGTGTGTAGGAGGGTGTTTGCGGACTCGGGCGCCACGTGGGCGCAGCCGCGCCGACGCCTACGGGAGACGCAACGACACCACCCCGTCACGCTTCGCGTGACACCCCTCCTCGGAGAGGAGGGGATCTCGGGCGCCAGGTGGGCGCGGCCGGGTGCAGCCCCTGACGCAACCGCAGCGCCACGACACATACACTCGGTCGGCGCCGCCCGACGCGCGCGTCCCGCGCGCAAGCCGTGCCGTGCGCGACCCCGTGCGAATTCGCACACCGCCTATTAATTTCGTTTCGCGCGCCCGCGCAAATTGAGCGGGCAGGCGAATTGGGGTAGACTTCCCCATCCCGACTCATGGTTCGTCGATGACCAAGTATGTGTTCGTGTCGGGCGGGGTGGTTTCGTCCCTGGGCAAGGGTATAGCCGCCGCGTCGCTAGCCGCGATTCTCGAATCCCGCGGCATCAAGGTCACCCTCCTCAAGCTGGACCCGTACATCAACGTCGATCCCGGCACGATGAGCCCTTTCCAGCACGGAGAGGTCTTCGTGACCGAGGACGGCGCCGAGACCGACCTCGATCTCGGCCACTACGAGCGGTTCCAGACGAACCGCATGCGCCGGTGCAACAACTTCACCACCGGCCAGATCTACGAGAGCGTGATCAAGAAGGAGCGCCGCGGCGACTACCTCGGCCGCACGGTCCAGGTGATCCCGCACATCACCGACGAGATCAAGCTCTTCGTCCAGCGCGGCGCGCAGGGCGCCGACGTGGCGATCGTCGAGATCGGCGGCACCGTGGGCGACATCGAGTCGCTGCCGTTCCTCGAGGCGGTGCGCCAGATGCGCCTCGAGCTCGGCCAGAAGAACACCTGCTACATCCACCTCACGCTGGTGCCCTACATCAAGTCGGCCGGCGAGATCAAGACGAAGCCCACGCAGCACTCGGTGAAGGAGCTGCGCGAGATCGGCATCCAGGCCGACGTGCTGCTCTGCCGCACCGACCGGCCGCTGCCCGACGAGGAGCGACGGAAGATCGCGCTCTTCACCAACGTGCCGGTCGAGGCGGTGATCTCGGTGTGGGACGTCGACTCGATCTACAAGATCCCGGGCATGCTGCACCGGCAGATGCTCGACGAGATCGTCTGCCACCGGCTCGACATCATCGCCCGCGCGGCCGACCTTTCCACCTGGGACAAGCTGGTCTACGCGCTCGAGCATCCGCAGCGCGAGGCCACCGTCGCGCTGGTCGGCAAGTACGTCGACCTCCCCGAGTCCTCCACGTCGCTCTCCGAGGCGCTGATCCACGCCGGGATCCACACCCGCAGCAAGGTGAACATCCGCTACATCGACTCGGAGTCGATCGAGCGGGAGGGCACCGGGCTTCTCGCCGAGGTCGACGCGATCCTGGTGCCGGGGGGCTTCGGCAAGCGCGGCGTCGAGGGCAAGATCAAGGCGATCCAGTACGCGCGCGAGCACAAGGTGCCGTATCTCGGGATCTGCCTGGGCATGCAGCTCGCGGTGATCGAGTACGCGCGGCACAAGGCCGGAATGGCCGGCGCGCACTCGACCGAGTTCGACCCCGAGACGCCCTACCCGGTGATCGCGCTGATCACCGAGTGGATGGACGCGGCGGGGAAGATCGAGCACCGCGACGAAAGATCCGACCTCGGCGGGACGATGCGCCTCGGCGGCCAGCCGGCGATGCTGGAGGAGGGGAGCCTCGTGCGCGAGATCTACGGCGCCGAGCAGATCGTCGAGCGCCACCGCCACCGCTACGAGGTGAACAACCACCTCGTCGGGCGGCTGAAGGAGGCGGGCCTGCGGGTGAGCGGGGTATCGCCGAACGAGCAGCTGGTGGAGATGATCGAGCTGCCCGGCCACCCGTGGTTCGTCGGCTGCCAGTTCCACCCCGAATTCACCTCGACGCCGCGCGTCGGCCACCCCCTGTTCAAGGCGTTCATCGAGGCGGCGCTCCAGCACCGCGCCGCGGACACCAAGCAGGCCGTGGCGGCATGAAGCTCTGCGGCTTCGAGGTCGGACTCGACAAGCCCCTCTTCCTGATCGCCGGCCCCTGCGTCATCGAGTCGCGGGCGCTCGCGCTCGAGACCGCCGGGCGCCTGAAAGAGATCTGCGCGGCGGTCGGCGTCCCCTTCATCTACAAGTCCTCCTTCGACAAGGCGAACCGCAGCTCGGGCAAGTCGTTCCGCGGGCTCGGCATGGACGAGGGCCTCGCGATCCTTGCCGAGGTCCGGCGCCAGATCGGCGTGCCGGTGCTGACCGACGTGCACGAGATCGACCAGATCGAGGCGGTCGCCGCAGCGGTGGACGTCCTCCAGACGCCGGCGTTCCTGTGCCGCCAGACCGACTTCATCCACGCGGTGGCGGCGTCGGGCCGGCCGGTGAACATCAAGAAGGGCCAGTTCCTCTCGCCCTGGGAGATGAAGAACGTCGTCGACAAGGCCCGCGAGGCGGCGCGCGCGGCGCGGCCGGACGACCCGGCGGCGGGCGACAGCATTCTCGTCTGCGAGCGCGGCGTGTCGTTCGGCTACAACAACCTCGTCTCGGACATGCGCTCGCTCGCGGTGATGCGCGAGACCGGGGCGCCGGTGGTGTTCGATGCGACGCACTCGGTGCAGCTGCCGGGCGGCCAGGGCACGGCGAGCGGCGGGCAGCGCGAGTTCGTCCCGGTGCTCGCGCGCGCCGCGGTCGCGGTGGGCGTGGCCGGTCTTTTCATGGAGACGCATCCGCGGCCCGAGCAGGCGCTGTCCGACGGCCCGAATGCCTGGCCGCTCGGGATGATGGAGGAGCTGCTCGGCACGCTGAAGGAGCTCGACGCGCTGGTCAAGCGGCGCGGATTCGTAGAGGGACGGCTGGGGGACGGCGTCCGGACGGCCGCGAGCGAAGCGGTGCGGCCGGAACAAGGGGAGAGGGTGACGAACTCATGAGCTCGATCGTTGACGTGGTGGCACGGGAGATCCTGGACTCGCGCGGCAACCCGACGGTGGAGGCCGACGTGCTGCTCGAGTCGGGCGTGATGGGCCGCGCGGCGGTGCCCTCCGGCGCCTCGACCGGCTCGCGCGAGGCGATCGAGCTGCGCGACGGCGACCGCCAGCGCTACGGCGGCAAGGGCGTGCTGAAGGCGGTCGAGAACATCAACACCGAGATCTCGGAGGCGATCATGGGGCTCGACGCCTCCGAGCAGAGCTTCATCGACGCCGCGCTCGTCGACCTCGACGGCACCGAGAACAAGTCGCGGCTCGGCGCGAACGCGCTGCTCGCCGTCTCGATGGCGGTCGCGAAGGCCGCGGCCGAGGAGTCGGGGCTGCCGCTGTACCGCTACTTCGGCGGCTCCGGCGCGATGGCGATGCCGGTGCCGATGATGAACGTGGTGAACGGCGGCGCGCACGCGAACAACAGCCTCGACCTGCAGGAGTTCATGATCATTCCGATCGGCGCGCAGAGCTTCCGCGACGCCCTGCGCTGCGGGGCCGAGGTGTTCCAGGCGCTGAAGGGGCTGCTCGACGGGAAGAGGCTTTCGACCAGCGTGGGCGACGAGGGCGGGTTCGCGCCGAGCCTCGCGTCGAACGCCGCGGCGCTCGACCTCGTCATGGCCGCGATCGAGCGCGCCGGCTACATGCCCGGCGGCGACGTCGTCCTCGGGCTCGACTGCGCGAGCTCGGAGTTCTTCGAGAACGGGCGCTACAGGCTCGCGGGCGAGAAGCTCGACCTCACCGCGGCGCAGTTCGTGGACTACCTGGCTTCGCTCGCCGACAAGTACCCGATCATCAGCATCGAGGACGGCATGGCCGAGAGCGACTGGGACGGCTGGCAGCTGCTCACCGAGCGGCTCGGCAAGCGCGTGCAGCTCGTCGGCGACGACCTCTTCGTCACCAATGCCCGCATCCTCAAGGAGGGCGTGAAGCTCGGCGTCGCCAACTCGATCCTGATCAAGGTCAACCAGATCGGCACGCTCACCGAGACGTTCGCCGCGATCGAGCTCGCGAAGCGGTCGGGCTACACCGCGGTGATCTCGCATCGCTCGGGCGAGACCGAGGACACGACGATCGCCGACATCGCGGTCGGCACCAACGCGATGCAGATCAAGACCGGCTCGCTGTCGCGCTCCGACCGCGTGGCGAAGTACAACCAGCTCCTGCGCATCGAGGAGGACCTCGGCGACGCGGTGAGCTACCCGGGCCGCGAGGCCTTCTACCAGCTGCGCTAGCGCACGCGCCGCCGGCCGCGCCCATGCGCCTCCTCACGCTCGCCCTCGGCGCGCTGGTCGTCGCGATCCAGTACCCGCTGTGGTTCGGCAAGGGCGGCTGGCTGCGGGTGGCCGAGCTCGAGCGCGAGCTCTCGGCAGTGGACGAGCGCAACGGCCGGCTCGCGGCGCGCAACGCCGCGCTCGACGCCGAGGTGCGCGACCTCAAGCAGGGCCTGGGGGCGGTCGAGGAGCGCGCGCGCTTCGAGCTCGGAATGATCCGGCGGGACGAGGTATTCTTCCAGGTCGTCGACCCGCAGGCCGGGGCGCGGCGCCAGGGAAACTCCGATCAGGTCATCCCCGCGCAAGCGGGGATTCAGTAAGGGCTCGATCGCGCCCGGACTGGATTCCCGCAGCCGCGGGAGTGACGAGGTGTTCTGGAGCCGCCCCAGCGCGGGTCGGGCGCGCGGCACGGCGCCGCGCAGAGGAGGCCCGCGGATGAATCTACATGCGAAGCTGCTCGCGCGCGAGGCGCAGGGCGCGCCGCTGCGCGTCGCGCTGATCGGCGCCGGCAAGTTCGGCACCATGTACCTCGCGCAGGCGCCGCGCACGCCGGGCGTGCACCTCGCCGGCATCGCCGATCTCTCGCGCGCCAACGCGGTCGCGAACCTGGAGCGCGTCGGCTGGCCCCCCGAGCGGTACGGCGCCGCCAGCCTGGACGAAGCGCTGCGCGAGCGCCGCACGCACCTCGGCGAGGACTGGCGCGCGCTCGTCGCCCATCCGGCCGTCGACATCGTGGTCGAGGCGACCGGCAATCCGATCGCCGCGGTCGAGCACGCGCTCGAGGCCTTCCGGCACGGCAAGCACGTGGTGATGGTCACCGTCGAGGCCGACGCGGTCTGCGGGCCGGCGCTCGCGCGGCGCGCGCACGAGGCGGGCGTCATCTACAGCCTCGCCTACGGCGACCAGCCGGCGCTCATCTGCGAGCTGGTGGACTGGGCGCGCGCGGCCGGCTTCCCGGTGGTCGCCGCGGGGCGCGGCCACAAGTGGCTGCCGCATTTCGCGCAGTCCACGCCCGATACGGTGTGGGGCTATTACGGCCTCTCGCCGGAGCAGGCCCGGATCGGCGGCCTGAACCCGAAGATGTTCAACTCGTTCCTCGACGGCTCGAAGCCCGCGATCGAGAGCACGGCGGTGGCCAACGCCACCGGCCTCACGCCGGCGCCCTGGGGGCTCGCGTTCCCGCCCGCCGGCACCGACGACCTGCCGTTCGTGATGCGGCCGCGGGAGGAGGGCGGGCAGCTTCATCACAAGGGACAGGTCGAGGTGGTGTCCTCGCTCGAGCGCGACGGCCGCGCGGTGCCGTACGACATCCGCTTCGGCGTGTGGGTCGTGTTCGAGGGCGAGACCGAGTACATCCGCCGCTGCTTCGCCGAGTACGGGGTGCGCACCGATCCGGGCGGGCGCTACGCGAGCCTGTACAAGCGCTGGCACCTGATCGGCCTCGAGGCCGGCATCTCGGTCGCCGCGGTCGGGCTGCGCGGCGAGCCGACCGGCTGCGCGACCGGGTTCCACGCCGACGCCGTCGCGACCGCGAAGCGCGACCTGCGCGCGGGCGAGGTGCTCGACGGCGAGGGCGGGTACACGGTCTACGGCAGGCTCATGCCGGCGGCGGACTCGCTCGCGCACGGGGCGCTGCCGCTCGGGCTCGCACACGACGTCGAGCTGCTGCACCCGGTGCCGGCCGGGCAGGTGCTGCGCTGGAGCGACGTGCAGGCGGACGGCGCGCTCGCCGCGGTGCGGCTGCGGCGCGAGATGGAGCAGGCGGTGGCGCCCGCGCGGCGCGCGGTGGCCTGATCGACGGACGGGACGAAAGGAGCACGGCATGCAGCATCGACGCTTAGGCAGGAACGGCCCCGCCGTCTCGGCCCTCGGCCTGGGCTGCATGGCCATGACCAATCTCTACGGGCCGGTCGACGAGGCCGAGGCGATCGCGACGGTGCGCGCGGCGCTCGACGCCGGCGCCGACTTCCTCGACACCGCGGACGCCTACGCGGACGGCAAGAACGAGGAGCTGCTGCGCAAGGCGCTCGCCGACGGCTACCGCGCCAAGGCGTTCGTGGCGACGAAGTTCGGCAACGTGCGCGACGCCGAGGGCAAGCCCGCGGCGAACGGCCGCCCCGAGTACGTCGTCGCGGCGTGCGAGCGCAGCCTGGCGCGTCTCGGCATCGACGCGATCGATCTCTACTACCAGCACCGGGTCGACGCCTCGGTGCCGATCGAGGAGACCGTCGGCGCGATGGCGCGCCTGGTCGAGCAGGGCAAGGTGCGCCATCTCGGGCTCTCCGAGGCCGGTCCGGAGACGCTGCGCCGGGCGGCGCGCGTGCACCCGATCGCGGCGCTGCAGACCGAGTACTCGCTGTGGTGCCGCTTCGCCGAGGCGGAGATCCTGCCGGCCTGCCGGGAGCTCGCAATCGCGTTCGTGCCGTACTCGCCGCTCGGCCGCGGCATGCTGACCGGCGCGATCCGCTCGCTCGCCGATCTCGGCGAGAACGACCGCCGCCGCGACCACCCGCGCTTCCATGCCGGCAATCTCGAGCGCAACGCCGAGCTGGTCGCGCCGCTGCTGGCGATGGCCGAGCGCAAGCGCTGCTCGCCGGCGCAGCTCGCGCTCGCGTGGCTGCTCGCGCAGGGCGAGGACGTGCTGCCGATCCCGGGCACCAAGCGCCGCACGCACCTCGCCGACAACCTCGGCGCGCTCGACATCCGGCTCTCCGCCGAGGAGGCGGCCGCGCTCGCCGCGGCGGTGGACGACACGCGCGTGCAAGGCACGCGCTACCCGAAGGGCCAGCTCCCGCTGCTCGGCCTTTGATCCGCCGCGCCTCTTGGCGCGCGGCGGCCGCGGCCGTACCATCGGGGCTCAGACCAGAGGAGAAGGACGATGCCGGTCACCGAGCTGAACCACTACTTCGTGCGCGCGAACGACCTCGAGCGGACCAAGAACTTCTACTGCGACGTGCTCGGCTTCGAGGTGATGCGGCGGCCCGATTTCCCGTTCCCCGGATATTGGCTCGGCGTCAACGGCAAGATCCAGGTCCACATGGGGCCCGCCGGCGTGCCGAACCAGGAGCTCTACTACCTCGGCACGACGCCGAAGTCGGCCACCGACAATTCCGGCGTGGTCGACCACATCGCGTTCCTCGCGAGCGACCACGAGGCGATGGCGAAGCGCCTCGACGAGAAGGGCGTCGCCCGCCGCAACCGCTACTTCCCCGAGTTCAAGCTCTACCAGATGTTCCTCAAGGATCCCGACGGGCTGGTGATCGAGCTCAACTTCTTCGGCGTCGAGGAGGCGCCGCAGTGGGGCGGCGAGAACTACGCGGAGATGCCGCGGGTCGGCGAGGTCGAGCGGGCCTAGCGCGCGCGGCCGCGGCATGAACGCGCCGCAGAAGCGCCGCGCGAGCTTCGCCGAGGTGAGCGGCGCGGAGGCGCTCGCGCGCGCGCGCGAGCTCGTCCCGGCGCTGCGCGAGCGCGCCGCGCGCGCGGAGGTCGCGCGCAACATGCTGCCCGAGACCGAGGCGGACCTGCACCGCACGGGGCTCTTCCGCATCCTGCAGCCCAAGCGCTACGGCGGCATGGAGCTCGATTACATCTGGCTGATCGACGTGCCGGCGGAGCTCGCGCGCGGGTGCGCCTCGACCGCCTGGACGGTCGGCAACTACGCGATCCACCACCACATGCTCGCGCAGTACGACGAGCGCGCGCAGGAGGAGGTCTGGGGGAGCAACCCCGACGCGAAGATCGCCTCCGGCATCGCCTACCCGCAGGGGCGCGCGCGCAAGGTCGACGGCGGCTACGTCATCAGCGGCCACTGGAACTTCTCGAGCGGCGTCGTGGGCGCCGACTGGAACATGCTCGCCGTCCTGGTCCGCGACGGCGAGCGCGTGGTCGACCACCGCATGTGCCTCGTGCCGCCGGCGGACTACGAGATCGTCGACGACTGGCAGGTGCTCGGCATGCGGGCGACGGGCTCGCAGTCGGTGCGGGCGAAGGACGTCTTCGTCCCGGAGCACCGGGCGCTCTGCATGTACGCCTGCCGCGGCGGCGCGGGCTTCCCCGGCGCGAAGGTCAACCCCAATCCGATGTTCCGCATCCCGGTCTCGACGCTCGGGTCGCACTGCCTCGCGCCGGCTGCGCTCGGCAACGCGCAGGCGGCGCTCGAGCTCACCTGCGACGCGGTCAAGGCGCGCAGCACGAACTACACGGCGGCGCGGATGCGCGATTTCCAGACCGTGCAGCTGCGCGTCGGCGCGGCAGGGGCGCGCATCGAGGCCGCCCGCCTGCTCTTCCGCCAGGACTGCATCGAGGCGCAGCGCATGGCCGCGGCCGACCACGTTCCCACGGTCGAGGAGAAGCTGCGGATCAAGCGCAACGTCGCGTACGGCGCCCAGCTCTGCACCGAGGCCGTCGACCTGCTGCACGCGATGGCGGGCGCGAACGGCATCTACGACACCTATCCGATCCAGCGCGTCTTCCGCGACGCGCATTCGCTGATGGCCCACATCGGCTTCGCGTTCGACGCCCACGGCTCCGCGTGGGGCCTGGTCGCGCTCGGCGGCGAGTTCGCGAGCCCGACGCTGTAGCGAAGGGTCGTGGGCTCGGAGGGGCTCTGCCCCGCGGGCACCCCAACTCAGGAATAGCGCGTCGCGGCGGTTTATTCCAGGCTGCTCAGGCGCGCGCGAGGCTCGCGAGCGCCGCCAGCGCGACGACGAGGCCGGCGCCCTTGCGGGGCGTGAACCGCTCGCGCAGGAGCACGAAGCCGACGACCGCGGTCACGACGAAGCCCATCTGCGCGACCGGCACGAGCACGCTCGCCTCGCCGCGCGCGAGCCCTTCGAGCAGCGTGACGAACGCGGTCGAGAGCAGCGTCGCGGCGGCGACGGCGAAGCGCCACGTCGAAGGCACGGGCCGGATGGCGCCGTCGATCGATCCGGCGAGCGAGGTGGACATCATCACGACGAGCGAGGCCTGCACGACGAGCAGGCTGGCCGGCGTCGCTCCGGCGCGCAGGCCGACCTTGTAGAGGAGGTTCGCGATGCCGACAGCCACGGTCGCGACGAGCACACGCACGAGCGAGGCGGCCATGGTCCGCCGCGCGGTCGCGCCGCCGGCGTCGGCGCCGGCGAGGAGCAGCCAGACCGCCACGAGCGCGAGACCGATGCCGAGCGCCTTGGGCGCGTTCATCGGTTCGCCGAGCACCATCACCGCGAGCGCGGCGGTGACGGTGAAGCTCAGCCGGAAGATCGGCGCGTTGATGCTGACCGAGCCCAGGCGCAGGCTCTGGGCGAAGTTGTAGAAGCCGGTGAACGCGAACACCCCGGCCGCCAGGCCCCAGAGCGAGGCCGCCGTGAAGATCAGCGTGCCGCTGGCGGCGCCGTAGAGCGTGCAGAAGGAGAGGAAAAACCAGGTCTGCACCATCATGAACTGGTGCGGCGGTACGCCGCTCATCGCCGAGCGCTTGTAGACCAGGTCCGCAAGCCCGTAGCAGACCATGGCGGCGAGGGCGAAGGCGATTCCGGGGGTCATCGTTCGGCGAGGAGACGCGGCGGCAGCCGCGCATCCTAGCAGGGTGCCGGAACGAGGCCCACGGTGTCCGGGTGCGACAGGCGCGGAACGTGCGGCGCGGACTCGCGGGCGCAGCGCGTATGGCGGCGCGCGGCGGGCGCCGGACCGGCGGCGGTTGCGGACTTCTCAGCGCGAGTCTGCCGTGGACGCGCGCTCAGCCGCCGTCCCGCCGATCTCGTCCAGGCTGCCCTGCAGGGCGAGGCGATCGAGGTGCTCGAGGCGCAGCGCGGTGAACAGGCCGATACGGCGGAACAGAAGGTCGTAGGCGACGAAGAACGCCCGGCGGACCGCGGGCGGGTCGCGTTCGACGGCCGCCGGGTCGGGCACGCCCCAGTGTGCGGTCATCGGCTGGCCCGGCCAGACGGGACACGCTTCACCGCCTGCGTGGTCGCAGACGGTGAGCACGAAATCGAGCGCGGGCGCACCGGGCGCCGCGAACTCGTCCCAGTTCTTGCTGCGCAGCTCGCCGACGGGGAGGCGCGCCTCGCGCAGCTGATCGATCGCGCTGGGATGGACGCGTCCGGCCGGGTGGCTTCCCGCGCTGAAGGCGCGGAACCGATCGCCGCCGACGGCGTTCAAGATCGCCTCGGCCATGATCGAGCGCGCGGAGTTCGCGGTGCAGAGGAAGAGCACGTTGTAGCGGCGCGACGGCCGGGCGGTCATGACGGTCTCCGGAGGCGGGCACTGGGAGGCGCCTGAGGCTACTCCGGAAATGTGACGGCTTCGTTGCACGCCGCCCCGCGGTTCCCGCGCCGGCTGTCATGGCGGCGTAACACTCGACCCCTAGGATGCTCGTCGGTTGCGGAGGGGCATCCTCCGCGCGACGCGCAAGCTTCCTAGAGGAGAGTCCCAGGATGAAACAGCTCAAGAGTATTGCGGTGGCGGCGGCCCTGGTGGGCGTCACCGCCGCGCCGGCGGCGCTGGCCGATATCGTGAAGATCGACGGCTCGAGCACCGTGTTCCCGGTCACCGAGGCGGTGGCCGAAGAGTTCCAGAAGTCCGTGAAGGGCAAGTACAAGGTGACGGTGGGCATCTCCGGCACCGGCGGCGGCTTCAAGAAGTTCTGCCGCGGCGATATCGACATCGCCGACGCTTCCCGCCCGATCCTCACCAAGGAGATGGAGGAGTGCCGGAAGAGCGGCATCACGTACGTCGAGCTGCCGGTCGCGTTCGACGCCCTCACGGTGATGGTGAATCCGAAGAACGCCTTCATCAAGAGCATGACGGTCGCCGAGCTCAAGAAGATCTGGGAGCCCGGCGCGCAGGGCACGATCACGAAGTGGAACCAGGTCAACCCGGAGTGGCCGGACGCGCCGCTTAAGCTGTTCGGCGCGGGCGCCGATTCGGGGACGTTCGACTACTTCACCGAGGCGATCGTGGGCAAGGCGAAGTCCTCGCGCGGCGACTTCACCGCCTCCGAGGACGACAACGTGCTGGTGCAGGGCGTCTCCCGCGACGTGAACGCGCTCGGGTTCTTCGGGTATGCGTACTACGCCGAGAACACCGACAAGCTGAAAGCGGTGGCGATCGTCGAGAAGGCCGGCGGTCCGGCGGTCCTGCCGAGCGAGAAGACCGTGCTCGACGGGACCTACCAGCCGCTGTCGCGGCCGATCTTCATCTACGTGAGCGCCAAGTCGCTGCAGAAGCCCGAGGTCAAGCAGTTCGTGGAGTACTACCTGACCCACGGCCCGAAGCTCGCGAAGGAAGTCAAGTACGTCGCGCTGCCTCCGGCCGCCTACAAGATCGGCATGCAGCGCGTGGCGGACGTCGAAACCGGCACGGCGTTCGGCGGCATCGCCGAGGTCGGCGTCAAGATCGACGAGCTGCTCGCGCGCGCACTCAAACAGTAAGCCGGCGCCGGCGCGGCTCGGGCGCCGGATCGAACGCGGCGCGGGAGGAGAAAGGCCTCTTCTCCCGCGCGGCCGTGCCAACTTCGGGGAGGGCCGAGAACCGATGGCCAACGCGCATGGAGCAGGCGCCATAGCGACCGGCGGCGCGGCACTGGCCGCCCCGACCCGGTTCGCGCACAGGCGCTCGCGGCACATCAAGGAGCGGGTCATCGAGGCGCTGCTGTTCCTCAGCGCGTTCTCGGCGGTCGCCACGACCGTCGCGATCGTCGCGGTCCTGCTCTACGAGTCGGCGGCGTTCTTCGAGCACGTCTCGATCGTCGAGTTCCTGACCGGCACCGAGTGGACGCCGCTGTTCGAGAACGCGAAATACGGCATCCTGCCGCTCGTCGCGGGGACGCTCGTCACCGCCGGCGTCGGGCTGGCGGTCGCCGTGCCGCTCGGACTGGTCACGGCGATCTATCTCTCCGAGTTCGCGCCGCACCGCGTGCGCGAGACCGTCAAGCCTTTCCTCGAGCTGCTGGAGGGCGTGCCGACGGTCGTGTACGGGTACTTTGCCCTGCTGTTCGTGACCCCGTTGCTGCAGCGGCTCCTTCCCGGACTGCCCGGATTCAACATGCTGAGCGCGGGCATCGTGATCGGCGTCATGATCATCCCCTACGTCAGCTCGGTCTCGGAGGACGCCATGCGCGCGGTGCCGATGAGCCTGCGCGAGGGGTCGTACGCGATGGGCGCGACCCGGTTCCAGACCGCAGTCAGGGTCGTACTCCCGGCGGCCGTCTCGGGCGTAGTGGCGGCCTTCATTCTCGGCATCTCTCGCGCCGTGGGCGAGACGATGGTGGTCGCGATCGCCGCCGGCCAGCAGCCGAACTTCACCCTGGATCCGACCGAGTCGGCGGCCACCATCACCGCCTACATCGTCCAAGTCGCGCTCGGCGATCTGCCGCACGCGAGCATCGGCTACCAGAGCATCTTCGCGGCCGGTCTGGTGCTGGTCGCGATGACGCTCGCATTCAACATCATCGGCCACTATCTGCGCCGGCGGTTCCGCGAGGTCTACTGACATGAGCACGTCACGGGCGGGAGAGGACCTGGCGGCGCTGCGCGAGCTGATCGGGCGCCACAAGCGGCGCGACGTCATGTTCGGCATCGTCGGCCTCGCCTGCATGATGGTCGGCGTCGTGACGCTGATCGTCCTCTTCATCGATCTCCTGATCGACGGTGCGCCGCGCTTCTCGTGGGATTTCTTCACCAGCTTCCCGTCGCGCCGCGCCGGCGAGGCGGGCATCCTGTCGGCGTGGGTCGGCACGCTGCTGGTGATGGCGGTGACCATGGTCGCCGCGGTGCCGCTCGGCGTGGCCGCCGGCATCTATCTCGAGGAGTACGCGCCGAAGAACTGGGTCACCGATCTGATCGAGATCAACGTGACCAATCTCGCCGGCGTGCCCTCGATCGTGTACGGCCTGCTCGCGCTCGGGCTGTTCGTGTACGCGCTCGGCTTCGGGCAAAGCGTGCTGTCGGCGGGGCTCACGCTCGCGCTGCTCATCCTGCCGGTGATCATCGTCGCGACCCGCGAGTCGATCCGCGCAATCCCGGGGAGCATCCGCGAGGCGGCGCACGCGGTCGGCGCGACCAAGTGGCAGGTCACCTACGACCACATCCTGCCATACTCGGTGGGCGGGATCATGACCGGGGTGATCATCGGGCTCGCGCGGGCGATCGGCGAGACCGCCCCGATCATCACGATCGGCGCGCTGACCTTCATCGCGTTCCTGCCCGCGGCGCCGGTGCAGGCCGAGTTCCCGTTCGTGTCCGGCGAATGGCTCTTCGCGCCGTTCACGGTGCTGCCGATCCAGATGTTCAATTGGGTGTCGCGTCCCGACACCGCCTTTCACGCCAACGCCGCGGCGACCGGGATCGTGATCATCGTGGCGACGCTGGCGATGAACGCGCTCGCCATCCGGATCCGCTACCGGATCCGTCAGCGCATCAAGTGGTAGGAGGATCCATGTCAAGCGTGCCGTTTTCCATCGGGCCGGCGGCGCAAGCCGCCCCGGTCCGCCCACCCGCGGCGCAGGAGGCCGAGGCCGTAGGCCGCCCGGCGCCCCGGCCGGCCGCGCCACCGGTGCCGGTGAAGGCCGAGGTGAGGGAACTCGAATTCCACTACGGCGACTTCCAGGGGCTCAAGGGGCTCAGCATGCCGGTTCACGAGCGGCGCGTGACCGCGCTGATCGGCCCGTCGGGCTGCGGCAAGTCGACGTTCCTGCGCTGCTTCAACCGCATGCACGATCTCTATCCCGGCAACCGCTACCGGGGTGAGATCCGGCTGCTGCCCGACGGCACCAACCTGCTCGCATCCGCCGTCGACCCGATCGAGGTGCGCATGCGCATCAGCATGGTGTTCCAGAAGCCGAACCCGTTCCCGAAGTCGATCTACGAGAACGTCGCGTACGGTCTGCGCGTGCGCGGGGAGGGGAACAGGCGCGCGATCGACGACAAGGTCGAGCAGGCGCTGCGCAGCGCGGCCCTGTGGGATGAGGTGAAAGACCGGCTGCAGGACCTCGCGTTCAACCTTTCGGGCGGCCAGCAGCAGCGCCTCTGCATCGCCCGCGCGCTCGCGACCGACCCCGAGATCATGCTGTTCGACGAGCCGACCTCCGCACTCGACCCGATCGCCACCGCGAGTATCGAGGAACTGATCGCCGACCTGAAGGACAAGCTCACGATCCTGATCGTGACGCACAACATGCAGCAGGCGGCACGCGTGTCGGACTACACGGCGTACATGTACCTCGGCGAGCTCGTCGAGTTCGATACGACCGAGAGGATCTTCATGCAGCCCAAGCGCAAGGAGACCGAGGACTACATCACCGGCAGGTTCGGCTAGCGCCGCCGCCACGCCGATCCGTCGCGGAGGCGCGAGCGAATGTCCGAGATCCTGGAAGGCCACACCGTCAGCCGCTACGACGGGGAGCTCAACACCGCCCATCTCCAGGTGCTGGAGATGGGCGGCCTCGTCCTCGACCAGTGCCGGCAGGCGCTGGAGGCGCTCAAGACCGGCGACCTGGAGGCGGCACGGCACGTGCTCGCTCGGGAGCGGCAGGTGGACAGTCTCGAGCTCAAGCTCGACGAGACCGTGTGGTGGGTGGTCGGCCGGCGCGGCCCGGTCGCGCGCGACCTGCGGGCCGTGATGGCGTTCTCCAAGGCGGTGACCGACTTCGAGCGCATCGGCGACGAGGCGGCGCGGATCGCGCACGCGACGCTCGCCGTCTACGACGACGAGATCCGCCGGCCGAGCCGCAAGCTGCTGCGCGACGTGCAGACCATGGGCCGGCTCGCGCTCGGGATGCTCGCGGACGCGGTGGCGCTGTACGACACGTTCGAGCTCGCCGGCGCCGAGGCGCTGGTGCAGCGGCACCACGAGCTCGACGCCGAGTTCCAGTCCAGCCTGCGGCGCCTGTCGACCTTCATCCTCGAGGATGCCCGCAACGTCGGCCACGCGGTCAACGCGGTCCTGCTGGTCAAGTCGCTCGAGCGGATCGGCGACCATGCGCGCAACCTCGCCGAGTACGTCGTGCACCTCGTGCGCGGCGACGACGGACGCCAGGACGCCGTCGGCGACGAGACGGGCGGCGCCGGCACGGCGCGCGCGGCGTAGCCCCCTCAGCCCGCGCGCTGCACGATCCCCATCAGCTTGTAGGCGAGCAGCGCCGCGGCGAACTCGTAGGCGTGAAAGCCCGGGATCGGGGCGAACTCCATCACGTCGAACCCGATGATCCGCCGCTGGCGCGCCACCGACTCGAAGAGCGCCAGCGTCTGGTACCAGCCGAGCCCGCCGGGCACGGGCGTGCCGGTGGCGGGCAGCACCGACGGGTCGATCCCGTCGACGTCCACCGTGAAGAACACCTTGCCGGGAAACTCCGCCGGCAGCGCGACCGAATCGATGCCGCGCGGCACGAGCTGGTCGGCGTCGACGTAGCCCACGCCGTACTCCGTGCGCGCGGCGCGCTCCTCCTTGCAGTAGGCGCGGTTGCCGAGCTGGAAGAGCGGGATGCCGGCCTCGACGATCCGCCGCATCACGCTCGCGTGGCTGAGCGGGTCGCCTTCGTAGCGGTCGCGCAGGTCCGCGTGCGCGTCGATCTGCACGACGCCGAAGTCGCCGATGCCGGCGTCCAGGTAGCCGCGGATCACGCCCCACGTCACCGTGTGCTCGCCGCCCAGCACGACCGGCAGCCTGCCGAGGCGCAGGATGCGCCCGACCGCCGCCGCGATCGCCTCGATGACGCGCTCGGCCGGGCCGCTGCAGTCGATCGCGGGCCAGGTGTAGATGCCCTCCGCCCCGGGGTCGCTCGCGCCGTCCCACCGCTCGAGCTGGCCCGAGGCCGCGATGATCGCCGCCGGACCGCGCGCCGTGCCGCCGCCGTAGGACACGGTCTTCTCGTAGGGCACCGGCAGGACGTGGAAGCGCGCGTCTTCGGGCGCGACGTCGGGGAGCTCGGTGCCGAGGAAGCGCTCCGCCGCGCGGCCCGCGAGGGATGCGCTCACGAGAGCCGGCCCTTGAAGTCTTCGTAGCCGAACTCTCGCACCACCCGGATGCGGTCGGTCGCGGAGTTCCAGATCGCGATCGCCGGCAGCGGAACGCCGTTGAACGTGTTCGTCTTCACCATCGTGTAGTGCGCCATGTCCTCGAACACGAGCCGCCGGCCGACCGCGAGCGGCGCGGCGAACGAGTAGTCGCCGATCACGTCGCCGGCGAGGCAGGTCTGTCCGCCGAGGCGATAGGTGTGCGCATGCGCACCGGCCTCGCCGGCGTCGATGATGCCCGGCCGGTACGGCATCTCGAGCACGTCCGGCATGTGACAGGTCGCGGAGGTGTCGAGGATCGCGAGCGGCATCCCGTTCCACGGCAAATCGAGCACCTCGGCGACCAGCACGCCGGCGTGCAGCGCGACCGCCTCGCCGGGCTCCAGGTACACCTGCACCCCGTGGCGCGCCTGGAAGTCGCTCACCAGCCGGATCAGGCCGTCGACGTCGTAGTCGGGCCGGGTGATGTGGTGCCCGCCGCCGAAGTTGATCCACTGCATGCCCGGGATGAACTCGCCGAATCCCGCCTCGAACGCAGCGAGCGTGCGCTCGAGGGGCCCCACGTTCTGCTCGCAAAGCGCGTGGAAGTGCAGGCCGCTGATGCCGTCGAGCGCGCCCCCAGGGAAGCGCGCGCGCGGGATGCCGAGCCGGGAGAACGGCGCGCACGGATCGTAGAGCGGCACCTCGCCCTCCGAGTGCTCGGGATTGACGCGCAGCCCGAGGCGCAGCCCCGGCCGGCGCTTCGCCGCGGTACGCGCGAGCGGGGCGAACCGCTCCCACTGCGACGGCGAGTTGAACACCACGTGGTCCGAGAGCTCGAGGACCTCGGCGAGCTCGGGCTCGCTGAAGGCCGCGCAGAACGTGTGCACCTCGCCGCCGAACGCCTCGCGCCCGAGCCGCGCCTCGTGCAGCCCGCTCGCGCAGGTGCCCTGCAGGTAGCGCATCACGAGCGGCGCCAGGCTCCACATCGAGAACGCCTTCAGCGCGAGCAGGATCTTCGCGCCGGTGGCGCGCTGCACCCGGTGGAGCACCTGCAGGTTCTCCTCGACCGCCACCTCGTCGACGACGAAGCAGGGCGACGGAACGCGCGCGGGGTCGAGCTTCCGGAAGCGGGCGGTGCGCATTGCGGGTGCTGCGGCCGGCGGCGCCGGACTCAGTCCATCGGCTTGTCGAGCGTCGTCACGACCCACGGCAGCCCGTGCCGGTTCATGTCCTCCATGAACGGGTCGGGATCGAGCTGCTCCATGTTGAAGACGCCCTTGCCGCGCCACTTGCCGGTCAGCATCAGCTTGGCGCCGATCATCGCCGGCACGCCGGTGGTGTACGAGATCGCCTGCGAGCCGACCTCGCGGTAGCACGCCTCGTGGTCGCAGACGTTGTAGAGGAACGCGATCTTGTCCCTGCCGCCCTGCTTGCCGCGCACCAGGCAGCCGATGCAGGTCTTGCCCTTGGTCAGCGGTCCGAGGCTCGACGGGTCAGGCAGCAGCGCCTTCAGGAACTGCAGCGGCACGATCTCGCGCCCCTGGAACATCACCGGCTCGATGCTCGTCATGCCGACGTTCCCGAGCACCTCGAGATGCTTGAGGTAGTTGTCGGAGAAGGTCATCCAAAACCGCGCCCGCTTCAGCGTCGGGAAGTGCTTCGCGATCGACTCGAGCTCCTCGTGGTAGAGGAGATAGATCTTCTTCGGCCCGATGCCCTCCGGGAAGTCGAACATGCGGCTCACCGAGAGCGGATCGGTCTCCTTCCAGGCGCCGTTCTCCCAGTAGCGGCCGCGCGCGGTCACCTCGCGGATGTTGATCTCGGGGTTGAAGTTCGTCGCGAACGGCTGGCCGTGCTCGCCCGCGTTGCAGTCGATGATGTCCAGCGTCTCGATCGTGTCGAAGTGGTGCTTCGCGAGGTACGCAGTGAACACGTTGGTCGCGCCCGGATCGAAGCCGCTGCCGAGCAGCGCCATGATCCCGCGGTCGCGGAAGCGCTCGTGGTAGGCCCACTGCCAGCGGTACTCGAACTTCGCGGTGTCGCGCGGCTCGTAGTTCGCCGTGTCGAGGTAGTCGACGCCGGCCGCGAGGCACGCGTCCATGATCGCCAGATCCTGGTAGGGCAGGGCAACGTTGACCACCACGCCGGGCTTCACGCGCTCGATGAGCCGCGTCGTCTGCGGCACGTCGTCGGCATCGACCTGCGCGGTCTCGATCTTGCGGCCGGTCCGCTCGGCGACCTGCGCGGCGATCGCCCGGCATTTCGCCTCGGTCCGGCTCGCGAGCACGATGTCCTCGAACACCTCCGGTACCTGCGCGCACTTGTGCGCGACCACCTGGCCGACGCCGCCGGCGCCGACGATCAAGACCTTGGGCATCGCGATCGCTCTCCTCTGGAAACTGGCGCTTGTGACCCCGGATTGCGGCGAGGGTTCCGCGCGCCCGACGCGGCGCGTCCGGTGGCCCCGGTGCGCGCGCCGCGGCCGCGCGGCTCTCAGTCCTCGTAGTAGGTGTAGCCGCGCAGGCTCGCCGAGAACGCTTCCAGGACCGCCTGCCGCTCGCCCACCGAGATCCGCCCCTTGCGCACCGCCTGCTCGGCGGTGGTGCGGAACTGCTCCAGCAGCTGCTGCGGCTGGTACTCGACGTAGCTCAGCACGTCGGCGATGCTGTCGCCGGCCATCTCGCGCGCGACGTCGAAGGTGCCGTCCTCGTTGATCCGCACGCTCGCGACGTTGGTGTCGCCCATCAGGTTGTGCAGATCGCCGAGCGTCTCCTGGTAGGCGCCGACCAGGAACACGCCGAAGTAGTACGGCTCGCCCTCGACCAGCGGGTGCACCGGCAGCGTCTTGCGCACGCCGCGCGGGCCGATGAAGCGGTCGATCTTGCCGTCGGAGTCGCAGGTGATGTCGGCGATGATCGCCTGCCGGGTGGGCGCCTCGTTGTGGCGGTGCACCGGCATCACCGGGAAGACCTGCTCGATCGCCCAGACGTCGGGCAGCGACTGGAACACCGAGAAGTTGCCGTAGTAGATGTCGGCGAGCGACTCCTCGAGGCCCTCGAGGCTGGTGGGCACGCGCTTCACGCCCTGCATCTCGCGCGCGATCGTGCGCACGATCTCGAGGAAGATGTTCTCGGCCACCGACAGCGCGCGCAGCCGGATCTGCCCGCGCTTGAACAGGTCGCGGATCTCCTCGCGGTAGTAGAGCGCGTCGTTGAAGGTCTCCTGCAGGTTCTTCGGGTTGATGCCCTTGAGCGACTCGCGCAGGTTGCCGATCAGCTCGTGCTCGCCCTTCGGGCGCGCCTCGGGCACCGGCGCCGGCTCGAAATGGGTGACGTCGAGGATGTTGAACAGCAGCACCGAGGAGTAGGCGACCGTCGCGCGGCCCGACTCGGTGATGATGACCGGGTGCGCGATGCCCTCCGGGTCGAGCGTGCTCATGATCGCCTCGACGATGTCCGAGCAGTACTCGTCGAGCGAGTAGTTCTTGCTGAACCCGTAGTTGGTCTGCGAGCCGTCGTAGTCGACCGCGAGCCCGCCGCCGAGGTCGAGGTAGCCGAGCGCGGCGCCCTCCTTGGCGAGGTCGACGTAGTAGCGGCACGCCTCGAGCACCCCGCTGCGGATGTCGCGGATGTTGGGGATCTGCGAGCCGAGGTGGTAGTGCAGCAGCTGCAGGCAGTCGAGCATGCCGTGGCCGCGCAGCTCGTCGACGAGCTGCACGATCTGGGCGGTGGTGAGGCCGAACAGGCTGCGGTCGCCGCTGCTCTCGGTCCAGTGCCCGCCGACCCGGGCGGCGAGCTTCACGCGCGCGCCCAGCATCGGCCGGATGCCGAGCCGGCGGCTCTCCTCGACGATGATCGGCAGCTCGGTCGGCGTCTCGATCACGAAGATGCAGCGGTAGCCGAGCTTGAGCGCCTGCAGCCCGAGGCTCACGAACTCGCTGTCCTTGTAGCCGTTGCAGACGATGTAGCCGGAGTCCGGGTCGAGGCTCGCGAGCGCGATCAGCAGCTCGGCCTTGCTGCCCGCCTCCAGCCCGTGGCCGTAGCGCGCGCCGAAGCGCGCGATCTCGCCGATGACCTGGCACTGCTGGTTGACCTTGATCGGGAAGACGCCGCGGTACTCGCCCAGGTAGCCGAGCGTCCGGATCGCCCGGCCGAAGCTCTCGTTCAGGAGCGAGATCTGCGCGTCGAGGATGTTCTCGATGCGCAGCAGGACCGGCATCTGCAGGCCGCGGCTCTGCACGCCAGCGATGATGTCGAGCAGGCTCACGCCGAGGCGCTTGCCGTCGAAGTTCACGTTGACGGTGACCGAACCATCCTCACCGAGGTCGAAGTAGCCTGCGCCCCAGCTGCGGATACCGTAGAGGTCGGCCGATTCGGCGGAGGTCCAGGCGGCGGTCTTGAGAGAGCGAACGGCGGCGGTCTTCAATTTCGGTCTTTCCCTCCTGACGCGGCAAAAGGCGCGCTCGGCACGGGGCGAATGATGCGCGCCGCGGTGCCAAATATCAAGCGCAAATCCATGTCGATGCAGCGAAAAAGCGCTCCGGCCGCGGCGCGTCGCACCGCGCGCTCACTCGCGCAGCAGGCGGCGCAGCTGCTCGTCGCGGGGCAATCCGGCGGCGGCGAGACTCGCGGCGAACGCCGAGCGCGGCCCCACGAGCGGCGCCGCGTCGCACTCGAGGAAGACGAGCCGGTCGGCGCCGTGATCGTGGATGAGGTCGATGCGCGCCGCCCAGTCGACGCCGAGCGCTTCGACGATCGCGCGCGCCGTGCGGCGGACGCGCGCGGCGAGCGCGGCGTCCTCGAGCGGGGCGCGCCCCGGGCGCAGCACGTACTTGCGACCGAACGAGTAGGGCACGCCCTCGGGCAGCAGGATCCGCAGCGGAGCGCCGACGCATCCGCCGAGCACGGCGATCGTGAGCTCGGCCCCGCGCGCCTGCTCCTGCGCGATCATCCGCTGGCTGCGCAGCCGCGCCGGGAGCGGGCCCGCGCGCACCAGCCGCAGGCCGATCGAATCGGAACCGCGCCGGGGCTTCAGCACGAGCGGAAAGCGCAGGCCCTCGGCGTCGTCTGCGAGCGCCGTGGGGGGGGCAGTGCACGCCGTGCGCGGCGGCGAGGCGTGCGGCGCCGTACTTGTCGTAGCAGCGCTCCAGCGCGTCCGCGCCCGGGCCGATGTACGGTATGCCGGCCCGCGTCAGGGCGCGGGTCGCTGCGAGCAGCACCGGATCGGAGAGGCGCAGCAGCGCGCCCGGCGGGAGCCGCGCGGCGTCGCGCGCGCGGTACGGCCGCAGGGCGGGGCGGCGCCGGCGCTGCGCGAGCTCGCCCGCGAGCTCGCGCGCCTCGGCGCGATGGACCCACGCGAGCGGATGCGCTCGCCATGCGTCGTGGACGACGAGGATGCCGGCCGCCGGCTCGCCCGGAGAAGCCATGGCGCGAGGATTGCACAGATCCGGCAGGCCGGCGCCGCGGCCGGATCGAGCGGAAGCGGCATTCCTGCGCGCGACAAACACCGCACGCCGCCCGCGCAGCGCCGATGGACACTGCGTCGCGGCGGGCGTATCGTGGCTTCGTTGACGGCGGAGGTCTTCATGCGCGCAATCGCGATGCTCGTCGCCGCGTTCCCCGTGGCGGTTCTCGCCCAATACATCCCGCAGCCGGTGATCCCGCAGACCAGCGTGCCCGGCGCGGGCTACTCCGGGAGTTATCAGCAAGCGCCGGGCGTCGGCGTCGGGGTCGTCGCGCCGCTCCAGGGCGGCGGCGCGGTCATCGTGGGCCCCGGGCAAGCGCGGGGATACATCGTGACGGACCGCAATCCGTGGGGCACCGGCGTGATCGGACCTGGCGGCGCCGCGACCTACGTCGTGCCGAACGCCGGCGGCAGCACGATCCTCTCGCCCGGCGGCACGACGATCGTCCGCCCGAATCCGGCCGGCGGCACGACGATCATCGGGCCAAACCAGCCGACGACGTTGTTCGTGCCCACCGAGCGCGGCGGTTCGGTGATCCTGGGGCCCGGCGGGACCGGCTACATCGTTCCGACGCCGCAGGGCACTTACGTCCAGCCGCCGGCCAATCCGCCGCTGATCATCTACGATCGCTAGGGCATCGCGGGGCGCTGCGCCTGTCGAGACTCCGACGCGCCAACGCGATGCGACGTCGGCGGCGTCGAGCGTTTTGACACGACGGCGCGGGCACCGGCGGTGCGACTCGCGAGACGACGTCGACGAGCGCGCACGCACGTGCGCCGCGTCCCGCTATTGAAGTAGGTACCCTGATGTACTAGAGTCGGCGGTCTGAGGAGACGGCGCATGGCGGGAGGGCCCCGGGGGTTTGGATGGCGGTTGTGCGCGTCGGCCGCGTTGCCGCTCGCCGTGCTGCTGTCCGGCGTCGCCGCGGCGCAAGGCTTCAAGTTCGAGCAGAACCCCGGCGCCGACCGGGCGGCCGCCGAGGCCGCCGCCCGGCAGCAGCGCGTCACGCAGAACCTCTCGACGCCGTGCCGCCAGTCGATCAAGAACAAGAAGATCATGGTCATCATCGGCGAGCAGCAGACCAACGGCTACGTGCTCGCGCAGCAGCAGAACTACGGTCCGCACTTCCAGGTGATCAACGCGCGGCTGCAGGCGCTCGGCCTGCGGACCTACACGCCCGAGGAGATCCGCAAGCAGATCGCCCAGGCCGAGATCGACGCGTACTTCCGCAACGATCCCGACGCAGCGCTCTCGGCGTCGCGCCGGCTCGGGGCGAGCTTCATCCTGCGCGGCCTGATCACCGCGCAGGCGAGCTTCAACCCGATCGTGCGCGTCAACCAGGTGTCGGTGGGCATGGGCTTCACGCTGGCCGCGGCGAGCGGGCGCACGGTCGCGGACGCGAACGCGGCGGCGGCCTCGTACGCCGGGCCGGACGTGCGCGCGATGGCCCTCACGCTCCTGAACGAGCACGCGGACGAGGTCGTCTCGAAGCTCTACAGCGACTACTGCCGGAACGCGGAGCCCGCGGCGCCGGCGAAAGGTGCGGGGGCGCAGTGAGCCGCGCAGTGAACCAGGACAACCGCGCGCCCATCGGCCAACGTCAGTCGTCTCAACGCGGAGGAACGCACATGAACAACTTTCGCGGCAGCCTGATCGCCGGCCTTGCGGCCGGTCTCGCCCTCGCCGGCCCGGTCATCGCCCAGCCGACCTTCCAGAGCGCCTCCCCGACCGCCGGCACCGCCACGTCGGAGCGGGCGAACGAGATGGCCGACAAGGCCATGTACAAGCCGATCGAGTACACGAACGCTGCCAAGAAGGGCCCCGCGCTCGTCGTGATCCCCGGCGAGATCAAGAGCAGCAACGCGACCTTCCTGCAGAAATTCGGGCCGACCAACATCGCCGACTTCGCGGAGATCGAGCTCAGCAAGGCCAACTTCCAGGTCCTCGAGCGCTCGAACCTCGGCCCGATCCTGAACGAGTTCTCGCTGGCGTACAACCTCGGTGATCCGCAGAAGGCGCGCCAGTACCTCGGCATGGGGAAGCTGCGCAGCACGAAATACATCGTGAAGTTCGACATCCTCAAGACCGAGCAGGTGGCCGCCGCGCAGCAGGGCTTCGACGGCGCCTCGATCGGGCGCGTGATCGGGATCCTCGGCGCGTTCAGCGGCTCGACCGGCGGCGCCCGCGCGGGGGCGGTCGGCGAGACCGCGGTCGGGTCGGTGAAGACCGGCGACTCGACCGGCGTCTGGGTGATCGGCATGCGCTACAAGATCATGGACGCCGAGACCACCGAGCAGCTCGCGCAGGGCTACACCGAGGAGAAGATGGAGGTCGGCGCGACCGGCACATCGGTCATGGGCGTCTCGCAGTCCGCGCAGGGCGGCGTCGGCCTCGACACGATGGTCCAGCGCCTGGTGCAGAAGTCGGTGTGGGAAATCGACAACAAGTACAAGTGATCCGCCGGGCAAGGCACGACGCGCGACGCCGGCCCGCTGCCGGCGTCGGCGTCTTTGGGCGCGATCGCTCGTTCGGGGAGAGGACGGCGCATGAGTGAGGTCACCAGACTCGGCAAGTTCGAGGTCCGCCGCGAGCTCGGCAAGGGCGCCATGGGCGTCGTCTACGAGGGCTTCGACCCGATGATCGAGCGGACCGTGGCGATCAAGACGATCCGCGCCGAGAACCTGCAGGGCGAGGACGCCCAGGAGCAGCTCGCGCGCTTCCGCCGCGAGGCGCAGGCCGCGGGCCGCCTCACGCACCCGAACGTGGTGTCGATCTACGACTTCGGCCTCGACGACGGCACGTACTACATCGCGATGGAGTTCGTGAAGGGCCGCGAGCTGCAGGACATCCTGGGCCAGAACGAGCGGTTCGGCATCCCGGGCGTGGTCCAGGTCATGACGCAGCTGCTCGAGGCGCTCGACTACTCGCACCGGAACGGCGTCGTCCACCGCGACATCAAGCCCGCGAACATCATCCTGCTCGAGGACGGCACGGTGAAGGTCGCCGACTTCGGCATTGCGCGCGTCGAGTCGTCGAACCTCACGCAGGCCGGGATGGTGCTCGGGACGCCGAGCTACATGTCGCCCGAGCAGTTCATGGGGCAGACCGTGGACGGGCGGTCGGATCTCTTCTCGGCCGGCGTGATCCTCTACCAGCTGCTGACCGGCGAGAAGCCGTTCACCGGCTCGATCACCACGATCATGCACAAGGTGCTGCAGGAGCAGCCGCTGCCGCCCTCGACGCTGAACGTGCAGGTGCCGCGCGCGTTCGACGCGGTCGTGCAGAAGGCGCTCGCGAAGCGTCCCGACGAGCGCTACCAGACCGGCCGCGAGTTCGCGGCCGCGATCAAGCAGGCGGCCGTCGCGGCCGGAGCGGGCTCGCCCGCCGATGCGACCATGGTCAACGCGGCGGCGGCGACGATGGCGGCCAAGGCGCCGCCACGGCCGGCCGAGGCGACGCAGCGGGCCGCGAAGGTCGAGGCGCCGCGCAAGCCCTCCGTCCTGCCGCCGCCGGCGAAGCGCTCGCAGGCGCCGGTGATCGCCGTGTTCGGCGGCCTCGCCGTGCTCGCCGTCGCGGCTGCCGCGTGGCTGCTCCTGGCGAGGGCGTCGCAGCCTGCCGTCACGGCGGAGCCCGCCGCTGGCTCGGGAGCCGCGCCTGCCGTCGCGGCACAGGCTGCTGCGGCGAGCGCGTCCGCTCCCGTCGCCGTTGCGGCTCCGGCCGCGCCGCCGGCGACCTCGCCGCCGCCCGCGCCGGTGGTGGTGTCTGCACCGCCGACCATGCCGGCAGCACCCCCCGGCACGGTCGTCGTCGCGGCGCTCGGGCTCGCCGATCCCTCGGACGCGCGCTACAAGGACGACCAAGCCGCGCTGCAGGCGGCGCTGCGCGCCGACTCGCGCGGCCAGCTCGTCGAGAAGGCGCTCGGCCTGTACGTCGAGCGGACCTCGCTCACGCGTCACTACGACCGGCTGCGCGAGACGCTGCTCGCCCGCAGCAACGACTACATCGCGTCGGTCGTGCAGGAGTCCGCGCCGCAGCTCGGCAAGGACGGGCTCATGTACGTCACCACCCAGGCGGTGGTGAAGTCGAAGGAGCTGCAGAAGTCGCTGAACCAGATGTCGCGCGACGAGCGCATCGACTTCATCCGCAACAACGGCGACCCGAAGATCTCGGTGCGGGTGACGACGCGCGACGCCGACCGCGCGGACGGCCCGGCGCAGCCCTCGGCGATCGCCGAGAACGTCCTCAAGGAGCGCATCAAGTCGTTCGGTTTCCGCACCTGGTCGGACGATGCCGGAGCCGCCAAGCCGGACTTCGCGGTCGTCGGCGAGGCGCGCATCAAGAGACTCTCGGCGCGGCTGCAGGCCTCCGGCCTGACGATCAGCAAGTTCACGCTGACCTCGTGGACGGTGAAGTGCACCGACCGCGAGAGCGGCGAGGAGATCTACTTCAACAACACGCTGCCGAAGGGCGTCGGCAGCTGGGCGAGCGAGGAGGAGGCGGTGCGCGCGATCGGCCAGAGGCTCGCCGACGAGTTCTCGCGCGACTTCTTCCTGCAGCACTTCGGCATGAGCGGGCAGCGGGCGGTGCTCAAGCTCCAGGGCGTGACCGACCCCCGCATGGCCGAGCTCCTCGGCCGCGAGCTGATCGGCCTCGGAACGGTGCTCTGGAGCGCGCCGCGGCCGGGCGCCTCGCCGCGCACCTTCGACGTGCAGCTCGCCGGCGGTGGTGCGGTGCAGGACCTGGTCGCAGAGGGAATCCTGAAGCCGCTGAACGCGAAGCTCGGCAAGGCCTGCTTCGGGCTCGGCGCGAGCGCCGGCGACGAGGTGACGATCACGCGCGACCCGTCGTGCGCCGAGGCGAGCGTCGTCCAGCAGCTCGAGAGCGCGCCGCCCGCGGGGCTCTACCGTGCGCCGCCGTCGCGGCAGCAGTCGGTGGTGAAGAACCCCGAGACGCTCAAGAAGCTGACGATCTGAGGGAAGTACTCGGGGGCAGGTCTCGCCGGAGCGATGACCGCATTCTCACGCGGTCTCCCCGCACTTGCGCGAATGACGTGCGCGGAGGCCGTCCCCGCGGGCGTCAGTCGTCCTTCGGCCGGACCTCGCACACGAACGTGACGACCTCGGCTCCGGGCGCGCTCGCCGAGTGGCCGAAGCAGAGCATGCCACGCCCGCGCAGCAGCACCTGATCGCGCCGCACCACCGTCTCGACGCCGTCCTCGAGCGTGACGTAGGTGCCGTTGGTGCTCAGGTCCACGTAGTAGAAGCGGTCGGCGCGCCGCTCGATGCGACCGTGCAGGCGCGAGGCCATGCGGTCGGTGATCGAGATGTGGTGGATCGCGTCGCGGCCGATCTGCACGGCGGGCAACGCGTCGTCCATTACCAGCGTCCGCACGCCGTGCGTCAGCCGCAGGACGGATTCGATCCTGGCCGGGCCGCGGTTCGATGCCAGCATCGTCAGGTCGTCGCCCGTCTGCCACAGCACCTCGCAGACCTCGACCTCGGACTGCTTGCCCTTCACCGACAATGCCGCCACCTCGCGCGTGCTCTCGCGCAGCATCGGCGAGAGCGCGGCGACGGTCGCGCCGGTGGTGATGATCTGGCCGCCCTTCGCGAAGCCGGCCATCCGCGCGGCGGTGTTGACCGCGTCGCCGAAGTAGTCGCCGCTCTCCTCGATCGCCTCGCCGTAGTGGAAGCCGATCCGGATCGCGAGCTGCACTTGGCCGAACGGCGGCAGGGCGGAGATGCGGTTCTGCATCTCGGTGGCGGCCTGCAGGGCGGCGTCGGCGTCGGGGAACGCCGCCATGACCTCGTCGCCGATCGTCTTCACGACCGTCCCGCGGTAGGCGGCGACCGCGCGCTTCATGACGTCGATGGCGGTCTCGACCGCGGTCAGGGCGGCGCGGTCGCCGAGGACTTCGTACAGGGTGGTGCTGCCGCTCACGTCCGCGAAGAGGAGGGCCAGGCTCCGAGCGTTCGACGTCATTCCGCCCTTCGATTCTTGTAGTTGATCGACCGTAGGATAGCGCCAGAACGGCTTCCGGACATGTGCATCGTGCGCCGGCGGGTGTCGGATCCCCGACTCCTCGCCTCGCCGGCCGGTGCGGCGAGCGCTACGATGGCCGCCGCTAAAGCCGGCGCTGCCGCGCCTGCCAGTGCTTCTCGAGGTTGTAGGCGAGCTGCTCGCTCAGATGGCAGAACGCCTGCTCACGGGCGTACACGACCATGTACTCGCGCAGGCGATCCAGCGGCTCGGTCTGGACCCGCAATGCCTTGCGGTTGCCGCCGGCGCTCACCATGCCCGAGCCGAGCGCGTTCGCCACGGCGGACTCGACGGCGGCGTCCAGCCGCTCGCGCGGGTGGACCTCGCGGACCAGACCCGCCGCGGCGGACTCCTCCACCGAGAAGCGGCGGTCGAACATGATGCCGTCGCGCGCGACCGACTCGCCCACGAACCGCGGCAGGCGCAGGTTGGCGCAGCCCGGAATGATTCCCTCCTTGCGCGCGGGCAGGTTGAAGTAGGCGCCCTGCTCGGCGATCACGTAGTCCATCACGAGCAGGAGCTGGCACCCGCCGCCGATCGCGAACGACTCGACCACGGCGATCCACGGCTTCTCGTGCGTGTCGTCCGGCTCGTCCAGACGGAAGTCGGGCCGCGCGTGGCCGCGGTAGAGCTTGTTCACGAACCCCAGGTCGCGGACGAGGTAGAAGAGGTAGGGCAGCTTGCCGTGGTAGAGGCGGGTGAGGTTGAGGCCGGCGGAGAAGATCCGCCGGCCCTTGTACTTCGGGTGGTCGACCGGGTCGCCGCGCAGCACGCCCATCTTGAGCCCCGGATGCAGCAGGACGAGGTCGGTCGCGAGCTCCTGCGCGTCGAGCGCCGTGTCGTCCTCCGCGTTCAGGTAGCGCGGGTAGGTGAAGTAGAGGTAGCCGCATTCGCCCATCGCCTCGACGCGCACCGGGCCGAGATCGAGGCGGCCGCGCGCGACGAACTCGTCGAGCCGCGCGAGGGCCGCCGGCGTCGGCTGCAGCATGGCGAGCAGCATGTGGGTCCCGATCCGCCGGTCGTTCATGAGCTGCGACACGAGGACCCCTTGCGCGATCTCGCGGCCGTCCTTGTCGATCTGCATGCGGTTCGCTTCCTCGGCGACCTCGGCGCGCGTCGGCACGAGGCCCGGCCACAGCTCCGCCGCCCGCCACGCCAGATCGTCGATGCGCAGGCTGCGGCGGAAGTCGTCGGTGAGCCGCCGGTAGATCGCCTCGCGATGCGCCCGTGCGAAGCGCCAGACGAGGTCGGCCATCGCGCGCACCATCAGCGCCCCGGCCTGCATCTCGGCCGCGCCGCGCTTCGAGCGAAGCGGCAGGCGTGCGAGGAGGGCCCACCCCGCCGCGGTGTGCGCGCCCAGCGCGGCGGCATCGGCGGCGAGCCGGTCGCCGTTGCCGGCCTCGGCGAAGGTGCGGGTCTCGACCTGCCGCAGCCAGTCGTGCGCGGCCTGGTCGAAGCCGGCGGCCGCGAGCTGCCGGCAGGCGATTTCGAGCGTCTGTGCGTGCATTCCCGTGGCAACGTCGGTATGCGAGCGTCCAATGGTAAGACCGGACGCCGCCACGTCGCCCGGGCGGTATTGCAAATGAGAATGCAGTATCAGTAGAATCGGGCCATGGAGCGCCTGACGCGCCAGCGGATCGCCATCGCGACGGTCATCGAGGCCGCGCGACGGCCGCTGTCGCCCCAGGAAATCTGCGACGCCGCCCAGGCGCACGTCGCGGGGCTCGGGGTGGCGACCGTGTACCGGACGCTGAAGGCGATGATCGCCGAGGGGGCGGTGCGCGGCGTGGAGCTTCCCGGGGAGCCGCCGCGCTACGAGCCGACCGGCCTCGGCCACCATCACCATTTCCGCTGCGACGGCTGTGCGCGCGTGTTCGACTTCGACGCCTGCCCGGGCGGCCTGGACGCGCTCGCGCCCAAGGGCTTCGTGTCCGAGCGGCATGAGTTCGTCCTCTACGGCAAGTGCCCGGAATGCGCTGCGCGCAAGCGCGGCGTCGGCACCCGCGCCAGGCGCTGAGATGATGGGCGCGACGGCGGTCCGCCTGCTGCTCGCGATCGCGCTCCTGCTGGGGCAGGTCGGCGCCTACGCGCACGGCCTCGTGCACCTCGACCAGGCGGCGCCGGGCAGCCACGAAGGCGAGGCGCCGCATCCGCCGTGCGAGCTCTGCGCGGCGTACGCCGTCGCCACGGCGCCCCCTGCGGCGCCGGCGCCGCTCCCGCTGGCGGCCGCGGCGGCCATCCCGATTCCTTCCCGGATCGCCGACGCAGTCAGTCAGCGCGCCGCTCGCGCGCACCGGCCACGCGGGCCGCCCCCGCTCACCTAGACCGATGCCGCCGCGCGGGGACCCCCCGTGCGCCGAATCCACGCCCGGGCGCAAGCCCGGATGGCACGGCAGTGCGCCGCGCTCACAGGGGAGCCTCCCGTATGACACGCAGCATCGCGACGGCCGCGCTCGCGGCCGCTCTGTTCTCGCCGGCCGTTGCGCCAGCACAGGGCTCTGGATTGCGCAACACCGATACCGCCGGTTCGACCCTGCCGCCGGTGGTCGTGACCGCGACCCCGCTCGGCGCCGAGCTCTTCGGGCTCGCGAGCCCCGCGGCCGTCCTGCAGGGTCCGGGTCTGCGGCTCAAGACGCAGTCGACCCTCGGCGAGATTCTAGGCAACGAGGTCGGAGTCGCCTCGACCTACTTCGGCCCGAACGCGAGCCGCCCGATCATCCGCGGGCTGGACGGCGACCGCATCCAGCTCTTGCAGAACGGCGTCGGCGTCCTCGACGCCTCGGCGGCGAGCTTCGACCACGCAGTGTCGCTCGAACCGCTGCTCGTCGACCGCGTCGAGGTCGTACGCGGGCCGGCTGCGCTCATGTACGGCGGCAACGCGGTGGGCGGCGTGGTGAACGTCGTCGACGGCCGCATCCCGCGCGAGCCGCTCGGGCGACCCTTCGCGGGTGCGATCGACCTGCGCTACGGCTCGCGGAACGACGAGCGCGCGGGCGGCGTGCGCCTGGACGCGGAGGGCAACGGCTTCGTGCTGCATGCGGACGCCTTCGGGCGGCGCACCGATGATCTGCGGATTCCCGGCTTCCAGCGCTCGGCGCAGCTCCGCGCGCGCGACCCGCTGCCGCCCGGCGATCCCGAGCCCGCCGGCCGGCTGCCCAACAGCGACGCGAAGGCGTCAGGCGGCGCGCTCGGCGGTGCGCTCCTGTTCGACCGCGGCTACCTCGGCGCCGCCTATTCGGTCTACGACACCGACTACGGCACCGTCGCAGAGGACACGGTGCGCATCGGCCTGCGCCAGCGGCGCTGGGAGGTGGCGGGCGAGCTCCGCGATCCGCACCCGTCGATCAAGGCGCTCCGCCTCAAGGCCGGCCACTCGGACTACGCGCATAGCGAGCTCGAGGACGGGGAGGTGGGCACCGTGTTCCGGAACCGCGGATACGACGGACGCCTCGAGGTCGCGCACGGGAGGCTCGGCCCGCTCGAGGGTGCGATCGGCCTCCAGCTCACGCAGTTCGACTTCTCCGCGCTCGGCGACGAGGCGTACGTGCCGGACACCGCGACCGACCGCTTGGCGGCCTTCGTCTACGAGCAGGCGGAGCGCGGTTCCTGGACGCTCTCGTTCGGCGGGCGGCTCGAGCGCAACCGGGTGCGGGCGAGCGCGCTCGTCGACACCGCCGGCGCGCCGGTGCTGGACCCGGCCGGGAACCCGATCCCCGGCGGCGAGCGCACCTTCACGCCGGCGAGCGGCTCGGTAGCGGTCGTCTATGCGCTCTCGCGCGAGTGGGCGGTGGCGCTCAACGCGGCCTACACCGAGCGCGCACCGACCTTCCAGGAGCTCTTCTCGAACGGCCCGCACGTCGCGACGAACGCGTTCGAGATCGGCGATCGCGACCTCGACAAGGAGCGCTCGGCCGCGCTCGATCTCGGCCTGCGGCGGCGGGGCGACGACTGGCGCGGCGCCGCCGGCGCGTTCTACAATCGGTTCTCCAACTTTGTCGCGCTGCTCGCATCGGTCGACCCGGCGACCGGCCAGCCGCTCTTCCGCGACACTGACGACCGCACCTTGCCGGCGGTGGCCGACCCGGCCGGCGCGGGCTACGCCGAGCCGATCCAGCAGTACCAGTACGGCGCCGTGCCGGCGACCTTCTACGGACTGGAGCTCGAGGGGAGCGCGCGCGTGTGGCAGGGAACCGGGCAGCGCGTGGATGTCGAGGTGCGCGGCGACTACACGCGCGCGAGGAACCGCGCCACCGGCGCGCCGCTGCCGCGCATCGCGCCGCTCCGTTACGGGGGCGGCGTCATCTACACCCGCGGCATGCTCGACGCGCGGCTCGACGTGCTGCGCGCCGAGGCGCAGCGCCGCGTCCCGGCCGGCGAGCTCTCCACCGACGGCTACACGCTGCTCGATGCGAGCATCACATACCGCCTGCGGGCGCAGGGCGTGTCGGGCGAGGTCTACCTGCGCGCGGTCAACCTTCTGAACGAAGAGATCCGCTACGCGACCTCGTTTCTGCGCGACCTCGCGCCCGCAGGCAAGCGCGGCGTGGCGATCGGACTGCGGGCGAGCTTCTGAGCGGCGCAGGCCGCGCGCGCCCTCGGCCCGGCCATCGCCGGACGACTATACTTCCGCCACCAGCGATCGAAGGAGAGCGAGCGATGATTCGAAGCGCGCTAGGTCTGCTAGCAGGTCTGACGCTCGCCCTGGGCGCCGGCGCGGCCCACGGCAAGGAGTGCAAGGGCGTCGCCTTTCCCGATCAGGTGCAGGCCGACGGTGCCGCGCTGAAGCTGAACGGCCTCGGCCTGCGGCAGGCGACGTTCCTCAGGATCGACGTTTACGTGGGGGCGCTCTACCTCGCGCAACCCTCCCGTGACGCCGACGCGATCCTGAAGGCGAACGGGCCTTGGCAGCTCGTCCTGCACTTCGTGCGCGACGTGGGACAGGCTGATCTCGTCAAGGCGTGGGACGAGGGCTTCGAGAACAACGCCAAGGGCGAGATCCCGGCGCTCAAGGACCGCATCGAGTCGTTCAAGGGCATGATGGCCGACGTGAAGACGGGCGAGCGCATCGTCATGACCTACAAGCCGGGCGCGGGCGTGCAGACGGCCGTCAAGGGCACAGCCAAGGGCGCAATCGCGGGCGAGGACTTCGCGCGTGCGTTGCTCGCGATCTGGTTGGGCCCGCGTCCGCCGAACGCGGACCTGAAGGCCGGACTGCTCGGCGGGCCGTGCGGCTGAAGATCGGCCCGGCTCGCGGCTTCCGCTCACCTCCGTTCCGCGGCTCGCGACGCGACTTCGCAACCGTCGTGGCATGGCGCCGCCCGCGTCTGCGGCATCGCGGGTCGCGCCGCACGCCGTGGCAATGTCGAGCCGGTTTACGCTCCGCCCGTCCCCAGGCCGGCCGCATCGATCCAGGGACTTGAATACAGAGAGAAACCAGATTCTGGCCTGAAAGGTGCATGCCCCCTGGCGCTTGGCCTTGCAAAGGTTGTTGCACGGCAGTTCTCTCGACACTTTCTGGGAGGCGACGGCGATGAAGCGGAAGCTGACGCGTATTGCGCTTGCGGCGCTCGGATCGGCGGGCCTCCTGTGGTCGGCAGCCGCGTCCTCGGCCCTGATCACCTCGTTCACGGCGAGCGGTACGGTGGGCGCCACGGTAGCCGCCTATCCGACGGCCTTCTCGGCCGGTGCGGGGACGCTGACGGTCAGCGGCATCCCGGCCGGCGCGAGCATCCTGCAGGCCTACCTCTACGCGAACAACTACTTCGGTACGCCGGACGCGTCCGCTACGTTTGACGGAAACGCCCTCGGCGCGGTTGCGCCGTTCGCGACCGACGGCGGGTTCTCCGCCTATCGCTGGGACGTCACCGGCCTGGTGACCGGCGACGGCGCCTATTCGGCGAGCTACAGCGGCCCGACCAACACGTACGGTCTCGCGCTCGCGGTCGCGTTCAGCCACCCGAGCCTGCCGGTCTCGACCGTGTGCATCAACGACGGCGCCGTCGACATCGATGGCCCCGAGACCGCCAGCACCTCCTGCGCCGGCATGGCCGCGGGGAGCGGGACGCTGTGGATCCATACCGCGGCCGACAATGCCCTTGGTGAGTCGGGCGAAGAGATCCGCTACAACGGCGCCGTGGTCGGTGGTCCGATCGACGCAAATCTCGGGGACTTCGCCAGCCTGTTCGAGCTCGCGGTCACGAACCTGGACGGCCTGAACACGGCGGAGATCTTCTCCCCGGCCGACCAGTTCGGGTGGGACCTCGCGGTGTTTGCCGGGCCGGCTGGCGAGACGGGAGTGCCGGAGCCCGGTTCGCTCGCGCTGCTCGGCCTCGGCCTGGCGGCCTTCGCGCTCGCGCGTCGCAGGAAGTCCTGAGCGCTGCGAGGCAAGCACCGGAAAGGCAGCCCGCCGGGCTGCCTTTTTTTGTGCGTGCGCGCGGCGCCGAGTCCGGAGCCGGCGCCGGATCGGCGCTGCGCTTCGCCCACGGCTCCGCTACGCGCCGACCGCGACCTTCCTTCGTGCACCACTTCCTGGGGAGCTGATTCGCGGGCCTGCGTCAGGTCCTCCGGAAGATTCCGAGCTTGCCCAGGATGAATATCAACAGCACCGCGCCTCCGAGAGCGACCACGAAGCCCAGGATGCCTCCACCAGGTGCGATCCCCACCAGTCCCGCGATCCAGAAGCCCAGCAGCGAACCCACCACGCCCACCAGGACGTTGGCGATCAAGCCCATCTGGGCGTTGGTCTTCATGATGATGCTCGCCAGCCAGCCGACGATTCCGCCAATGATCAACGTGATGATCCAGCTCATGTCCGTACTCCCCTTGTGATCGATGCCGCCGCTCGCGCACCCTGCGCACGGCGCGGTTAGCGCATTGCCTCGCGGGCCATTCGCAGGATGTCATCCAGTGGATTGCCGTCGCCGTTCAGGTCGAGCATCGAGGCGAGCCCCGGCGCCGCGGCGCCCGGCGACTCGCTGCCGGCGCCGGCGGCCTGGCCGCCGAGCAGGCTCCCCAGCAAGCCTCCGAGCGCGCCGCCCGCCGGAGCCGGCGGCGCCGCAGCGCTGCCGCCCTGTTGCTTCGCCACGAAGCCTGCGACCAGCATCGCCAGCATCGGCAGCATCTTCCTCAGCAGGGACGGATCGAGCCCCGACTGCGAGGCCGCGTTCTGCGCGACCGCGCGGCTCACGTCCTTCGAGCCGAAGATCTGTCCGAGCACGTCGTTGCCATGGCTGACGTCCGTAGGCTGCGGTGCGAGCACCTCGTCGAGCAGGCTGCCGCCGCCGAGCCGCCCGAGCAGGCCGCCGAGCCCTTCGAGCCCCGAGGGTTGCGACTGTGCCTGCTTCTTGAGTCCGCCTAGGATCGCCGGGATAAGCGCTTCGGCTCCGCTCGCCGCTTGGGTCTCGCTGACGCCCAGTTCCCGCGCCATCGACCGGAGGCCGCCCGCCTGGGCGAGGATATCGGTGATCTGCATGTGCTTCCCCCGTTGGCTGAGTGACCGCACCGCCGGCTCAGTCCAGGAGCTCCTTGGGCACGTTGCCGCCATTGGCGGCGATGCGCGCGAGCACGGTCTTGTGCAGCCACATGTTCATCTTCGCCGAATCACCCATCAAGTCAGCCGGGCAGCCGAGCTCCGTGGCGAGTTCCTTGCGCGCGGTGAAGCTGCTGTCGATGTCCAGAAGCTTCAGCAGGTCGACGATGGACGTCCGCCAGTTCAGCTTCTGCGGGTTCGCCGCTGCGCGCTTCTCCAGTTGCGCAACAACATCGACAACGGCGATCGGCTTGGGCGGCGGTGGTGCAACTGGCGCCGTCACTGGGCCCGCCGATGCCGCGGTGGGCGCAGGGGTGGGAGGTGCGGCGGCAGCCGCAGAGGTACCCATGCCGAGCTTCTCGAGGATCTTGCTGAAGAATCCCATGTTGCTCTCCTTGAGCTTGAGTGGTTGGTGTGTGACAGTGCACCCCCATTGAGTGCAAGCCTGCGGCACACTCCGATACGCACGACGACGGGCTGGGAGGTCATTCCGACGGGTTCGTCGATAGTCACGCTCGCGAAGTGCCGCTGCCAGAACCGCGAAGATGCCCCGTAGTCCGAGGCAACGCATTGAATTCAGTCTAGCGGTCGAAATCGAGCAGGTGTTGAGGCAAGTCAACTGCCCTGGGGTGCCCGCCCGATCCCCGGCGGGAAAGAATTCGAGTGGACCTCGGACTGCTAGGAACGCCGTTCGGCCGGCACGCCTTCGTCACGGCAAGCCGGAAACGAAAACGGCCAGCGCACGCTAGCCGTTGAATTGACTGGCTCCCCGACCAGGGCTCGAACCTGGGACCTGCGGATTAACAGAGCGCTTTTACACTCCGCGGCGCAAGACATTACACCTTCGCACAACACAGAACAACAGGGACGGCGGGCGTTTGTCTGCATGAGTGACATTTGCCGCAGCCACACGAGCCCGCGCAGGACGCGCCAGAACGGCCGCTGCGCGATCGCAGAGGCGAGGAGATAGGATGGCCCAGCGCGCTAGCCCAGCGCGCAGTGGCGCCAGATACGCAAGGCGGTACGCGTGAATTCGGCGAGGATCAGATGTCCGCGACCCGCACCGTCGGGGTGGCGCTCACGGATGAGCCGCACTTGCGCTCGAGCGCGCCGCTCCATCGCCGCCGCGTCGCCCGGGCGGTCGGTCGGCATGCCGGCCTCACGACCTCGTCGGCGATGGCGTCGGCGCCGAGCTCGCGCCCAGGGCGAGCCGATTCGGAAAGCGCTCCCCGGAATTCGCCGTCATGCGTTGTGCCTGAGCGCGCTCTGGATCGCGAGCCCGACCTCGGCGCCGGTCTGCTTGGCGCTTGCTCCGGTCGTGCCGCCTGGCACGGTGACGTTGATAACGATCGAGTGTCCGCCGCGGCCGCGCCCGGCCGGAGTGATCGTCACGCGCTCGCCTGGGGCGGCGCTGATCGGCACCAGGCGCTCGGCCGAGCCTGTCCCGGGCACGGTGAACGCGCCGCCGTGCTGGAAGGGCCCGAAGACGCCGCTCGCGAGCACCTGGTCGATCGCAAGGCCGCCGGCGCCGCCGCCCAGGCCGAACAGTTTGAGGAAATCGAAGTTTCCGCCGGCGATCTCTTTCGCCGTCTTCGAGGCGAACCCGCCGAGCGGCTCCGTCACGAATGCGCGCGTCCCGATCCTGCGCAGATCCTTTTCGAGCGCGTTGAGGACATCGCGCAGGTTCTCGCCCTCGACGACGGCATCCTCGAAGGCGCTCGAGAAGACGGGCCCCAGCTCCTGCCAGGCGTCGCGCAGATCGTCGGACTCATCGGTGATCCGGCGGAGCTCCTCGTCGAGCTCGGCCATTGCCTCGCGCGCCTTGACGGCGTTCGCGCCGCCGCGCTCGAGCTCGCCCGCCATCAGGGCGAATTGGCGTCGGTTCTCCTCGATGCGCCCGGTGCGCGTCGAGGCGAGCAGCCCCTCGATCGCGCGGGCGCGGTCCTGCGCGGCCTGGATCTCGCGCTGGGCGAGGTCCTCGGCCGCCTGCGTCGCCTCCTCCTTGAGCCGGGTGTCCTCCTTGTAGAGATCGATCTTCGCTGCAACCGCGACGAGCTCGTCCTTCTGCGCGGCGGTGACTTTCAGGGTGCCGAGCTCGTACTGACCGAGAATCTCGAGCACCCGGGAGCCCTCCGCGCTCTGCCGGTTCAGCTCCGAATTGAGCGAGGCGAGGGTGCGCTGGAAATCGTCGGCCTCCTTGCGGGCCGATGCCGTGCGCGTCTTGAGCGCGGCCGGAAGGTCGGGCGCGCGGGCGAGCGGGCCGCTCGGTCCGGCGGGAGTCGCTTGTGCGAGCGTCTCCCGCGCCTTCATGAGCCGCTCGATTTCGGCTTTCTCCTCACGGATTTTGCCGAGTCGGAATTCGATCACCTTCGTCGCGTTCTCGTCGCTCGTCAGGAACCGGGCGATGGCGCCGCGCTGTGGTACCTGCTCGAGCTCCTTCAGCAGCTGCTGCTCCTCCTGCACGAGCTCGTGGAAGCGCCCGAGATTGACGTTTCCGGAGAACGCGAGCTTGAAATTCTCGCTAAAGGTGAGCGCCGAGCGGCCGGCGCCGAGGAAGGCGCTGGTGAGCTCGCTCAAGCCGAGTAGGAGCGGCCTACTGAGCTGGAGCTTGAGTCCCTCGAGCCGCTGCCCGAGCCGGGTTAGGTCGTCATTGAATTGCTCGGCCGCACGCGCGGTCTGCGTGTCGATGACGATGCCGAGGCGCTCGGCCTCGGCGCGCATCGCCTCCAGCCCATTCGCGCCCTGGTTCAGGAGCGGGATCAGATCAGCGCCGGCGCGGCCGAAGAGCCGGGTCGCGATTGCCGTCTTGCCGGCGCCATCCTCCATCTTCTGGAACCGGTCGGCCACCTCGGCGAGGATCGTGTCGGAGCCCTTGAGCACCCCTTGGGCATCCTTGACTGAGATCCCGAGTGCCGCGAAGGCATCCTTCGCCTCCCCGGTGCCCTTCGCCGTGTCGAGCATGTTCACCGAGAGCCGTACGAGCGCTGTCTCGAGGTTCTCCGCCGAGACGCCGGAGAGATCCGCGGCGAAGCGGAGCGCACTGAAGGCCTCCGTGGTGACTCCGGCCCGCTGCGCCGCCTTGCCTGTCTCGTCGGCGAGGTTCGCGACCCCACGCGCAGCGGCCACCAGGCTCCCGGCGCCGAGCACGCCCACGAAGCCCGCGAGTGCGGTGCGCGCCGCACCAAAGCTGCCAGCCAGGCCCTTCGAGCGCTTCTCGAGCCCCTCCAGCCCGCGCGTGACCGACGCGAACGCGCCCCGTGTATCGTCGGTGGCGGTGATGCGAAAGTTCGGGTCGCGGGTCGCCATCGGTCATCCCTCACAGCCGCTTCCGCCGGTCGTGGCGCGCCGCCGGCGCACGGCCTTGCCCGCCCAGGCCGCGAGCCGATCGGCTGCGCGGCATCGCGGGCACGTCCTCTCGTTGCCGGTCGGTCGGAAATTCATGCGGCAAGCCTCGCAGCCGACGATCGGGAGCTCGGCGGGCGGCGGCCGTTCCGGCGGCTTACGCATCGGCCGCGAGATTGTCCAACGCCGCACGCAGCGCCGGCGGCACCCAGAGGTCCACGCGGTCGGGATCGACTTCGCCGCGGCGCACGGCCCGCTCAAGCTCGAGCCGGAAAACGTTGCAAGCTACTTCGCGGGCGAGCCAGGTGCAGTGGCGATTGAGGCGACGACGGACCGCGCGCGGCAGTTGGTTGCCATGCATGTAGTTCAGCATCCGGCGACGCCCGCGGCCGCCCACGGGGGAAGGAATAAGCCCACAACGGCCGCGGACGCGCCGGATTCCGTTAATGCCCGATCAGCGCGACGCGCGATCCACGTGCAGTGTCGAGCAGCTCGGCGACGGACCGCGCGGGGGAGGTGTGGCTGCGGACACACACTCGGCATCCGGCAACGGATTCGCGCTAGTTGCCGATCAGTCCCACGAGCGGGCCGGCGGTCGTCGCGTCGCCGATGTCGTGCACGAGCGCGTGGAAGCGCTCGGTCGCTTTGATCCCGATCTGATCGAATTCGGCGTAGCGCTCGGTGAGGATCTGCAGCCGGATATCGCGCCGCAGGCCGAGCTTCGAGGCGAGGCGCAAGTTCCCGAACGCGATCATCACTTGGCCGGAGTAGTCCGTCGTCGCGCCGGCCGGCAGCACCGGCGACGTGTAGACAGGGAAGCCACCGTAAGCTTTGGGGATGTCCCCGGCGAGATCGGACACCGCGTTCCCGGCAAGCCCCTGCAGGATCCGGAAGAACGTCAGGCCCCAGGCGCGGTGTGAACAGTAAAAACCGGCGCCGTCGTACGCGACCTCGGGCAGGGCGGCCACTAGCGCTGCAAGATCCGCGGCGTCGATCTCGGCGAACGTATCGTGGTTGGCGCCGGCGAGCACCTGGCCGCCGTCGTGGCTGCCATCCACCAGGAGGTGAAACACGCCGCGCATGCCGCCGTACGTGGAGGTCGCGTCGCCCAAGAAGCCGCACTCATCTTCTTTCTTCGCGAACGCGCGGCCGATCTGGAAGGCCACCCGATCCGCGATCGCGATCGGCGAGTCGTCCATCAGTTCCGTCGGCACGCGGACGAGCGAGGCCGCCTTGCGCGCGACGAGATTGACGGTTTCCCACGCGCCTTCGCTGTCGGGGATTTCGGCGCTCTCCTCGACGAAGTTCACTTCCGGATCGGAGGCCGACCGCGGGACGGTTAGGGTGTCCGTGTTCATCGGCCATACGTCGGAGCGCATGCGGAACACGCCGTGCGAGTCGGCGAGGTCGATGATTGTTGCCGACAACTGATCGGGCACGAGCGCACCGCCCTGGCTGAGAATCTGTCCGCTCATGGCCCGGACTTCCAGGCCGTTGGCGCCACACCAGGCGATAGCGCCCCGATCGCCGTAGAGCGCGCGGAGCCACTGCCCCGCAGCGAATGCGCGCGCCTGCGCGTCCGGGCCCTTGAAGTGCTTCGGAAGGGGAAGCTGCTCGCGCGCGCCGGCGCCGTAGCTCGACGTGACGTACGCGGGCTCGGCGGTGTTCAGCGGCGGCGTGCCGAGCGAGAGCCGCCCCAGCATGCGCTGACGGAACATCTCGACCGTTCCGCTCGGTTCGGCAGCGACCGCGGCGGCGATCTCCGGCCCGCCACGGCCGACGAATTCATTTCCGGCGCGCAGGATGTCTGCCACGCGCTGCCGCTCGCGCGCGGCGCTGTCGTCGAACTCGCGCGCCTCGAGCTCACCGCCGGCGCGCAGGATCCGGCGCTCGCGCCGGCTGAGATTGCCGGCGTCGCCGGCGTCGTCGTGGATCGTCATGGGAATAAATCCTTTCGCATGCGAAAAAAGTTGGCGACCGACGCCGACTGAGGGATCGGCCGGCACCGAGACAAGCGAGCCCTCCAGCGGCTCCCAGTCGATGACGCGGTACGTGGATACGCCCTCCTCCTGCCTCTCGAGGACGAGGTCGTGGATCAGGTAGCCCACCGATGCATTCGTGCGGATGCCGTCGAGCACATCGCGCCAGATCTCCTCGGCGCGCGCGGAACGGCCGAACCGCGCGGTGACCTGCAGCTTTCTGTCGGACGTGACTTCCCAGCGCTCCCCCACGCCCACGTGATCGCGGGCATCGTGGCCGACCAGAAGCGGGAAGCCGGCCTCGAGCCGCATGTCGCGGATCGAGCCCCGGCCATGATCGAGGATCTCGAAGCCCCACCAGCGCTCATAGCTGGCTTCGCTCGAGATCGAAAGGGTGACGGTGCGCGCCTCTTCGTCGATCGCCCCGCGATCGAGCCGGAGGAAGCGCTCCTGGCGCTTGCCGCGCAGCGCGGCGATGCGCGCCTCCGGCTGGAGGGCGAGGAACTTCCGATGCCGCGCTGCGACCGCACGCACCTGCTCGACGGCGCCCGATGTGCCGGCGGCGCTCCATTCCATCTCGAAGTCAATGGTCACGGCCCGTCCCGCTTCACCACGGCGCCGCGCAAATAAGAAAGCCGGCGCCGACAACGTCGATCCCGCTGCGCGGGTCCACTGTCGCCGGCGGCCGGCTGGCCGCTTCGTCTCGAGGCTCGCATGGCCGCGGGTTCGTGCGCCTGGCGGCGCGCCCCATTTCAGCCGAGAATCTCGGCAGAGACGCGGCAATCTTGCCACCGCGCAGGATCCTTGGCAAGTGGCTCACCCGGTGAGCCATCAATTTGCGCGCTGTGCACGCTCGGCGCGCTCGGCGCGCTCGACGTCAATCGCGCCCAAGGTTGCCGCCAGTGCGTTCAGCCGGCTGGGCAGGATGCGCGTCCAGTTGTCAGCGTCAATCGGGCTGTCGGTTTTCCAGCGGACGAGCTCGTCGCGGCGGGCGATGCCAACGGCGCCCGCCGCGTTGTGCCCGCAATGGACGTGCACAAGGTCAAGGTCGTCGTTCAGCGGCCGGCGCATGGCGCCGGCCAAGCACTCTTGGCAAATCGTCGTCGGCCCGTTCACTTCCACCTCCTGTGTCAGACTAAGGCTGCTCCAGTGCCGCGGCGAGCGCGGTCAGCGCACGCCGGACCTCATGCTCGAGGAGGCGTTGCGCCGCTGGCGGATCCGCCGGCGCAACGATCGCGGCGACGCGAGCCGGAAGCGCCAGCATCGCGTCGGCAACCATCCGGGCGGTCTCCTGCTGGCTCCGGCGCACGTCGTCGGCGTCTACGAGCCGCCCGGCGCGGCGGGCGAGCTCGAGCTCTTGGCGGTCCGCCTGCGCACGCAGCAGCCGTTTCCGGTCCGGGTCGTCGGCGCCGCGGCGCGCGACTTCACGAGCGAGCCACCATTGAACCGCGGCACCGGCGTCGTATAGCCGGTGCCGGCCACGGTCGCCGAGGCATGGGAGCCCTTCGCCTTCCCAGGCGACAATCGATGCGGCCGACACGCCAAGTACGCGGGCGAGCTGCCGCTGCGTGAGCTCGACCGCGCCATCAGCCTCCACGATTGCCGCTGAATCCTCAGAGGGAGGCTTAACTTCAGCGCTCATGTTCCTCACCTTCTAGCGCTTTTTCGAGGCTGGAACGCTCGCAACGCGATCGGCCAGGAAGGACCCGCAAACGGCGGGCGCATGAACCTTGCGAACCTTCGTGAACCCTTCTGAACGCGTGCGTAGAAAAGTCTCCACATCACCAACCGCTTTTATTTCCCACTAGAGGGTTCGATAGGTTCGGTAGGTTCAGATGCAGATCTGGCGCGGCGATCGAGCCGAACCACCCCCGAACCTACCGAACCCTCTTCCGCTGGCGCTTCCCACACGCGCCGCCGCAAGGCGCCGACTTGGCGCCGGGCCCAGCCAAGGCGCCGCAGGATTGCTCCGGCCCGGAGCTGCGCGCGCCGATCCTGGCGGGCGGCCTCGAGGCCCACGGCCGCGCGTAGCAGCTCCCCGATCTCTACTTGTCGGAGCTGCGCGACGTGCATCGCGACGCGGTCTTCCCACGGATCACCCTCGTAACGCTGCTCCTGGGCGGCCGCGGCCTCGCCCGCGGGCACCTCCCACCACGGCTCGCGCAGCTCGCGGACGCGATGCAGCGCTTCGGCGAAGAGTTGCTCGCGATTGGCGCCAATCCAGTCAAGATCGATCGCACCGCAGCGCACCGGCCAGAAGCGCCGCGCGCCAGTCGCGTCGCGCAGGTAGTGCGATTCGTTAGTCGTGCCGACCATGACCGAGGTACGCGGCAGCTCGAGCGTGCGCCGGCCATAGGGCGGGCGGAAGTTGTCGACGCGGCGCGACGCGAAAGCCTTGATGGTTTCGGGCTCGCGTCGATTGAGCGCCTCGAGCTCGGGCAGCTCCACAATCAGGCGGCCGTGGAGCTCGAGGATCGCGTCCTTGCTGCCGAGTGGACTTAAGATCTCGCCGTACCAGTCGCCGCCGAGCGTCTCAAGCGCCTGGCTCTTCAGCCGGCCCTGCCCCGATTCGAGCACGACGATGTGGTCATGCTTGCAGCCTGGCCAGATCAGGCGCGCTGCCGCAGCCTTCAGGAGGTTGGCGCCGATCGCGATCGCGTACGCCGTATCGTCGCCCCCGAACGCGCGTGACACGAGCAGATCCGCACGACTCACGCCGTCCCAGCGAAGACCGAGCAACCACGAGAGTGGCTCGCAGCGCTCGTGCTCATGGGCGACGAGTTCGACGCCCTGGCGCACAGGGTCGATTCCGATACGCGGCAGGCCGACCTCGGTTTGCAGCAGCCGCAGTAGGCGCAGCTCATCAACATCGCGCCAGTCCCGCGGTGTGGCGTCGTGATCGACACGCACCCGCTGGTAGAAGCGGTCGAAGTAGAGCGCGCCCTTGTAATCCGGATGGAAATCCAGCACGCGCGCGACGTTCGCGGCGTTCAGGTAGGGCGTCCCGTTTGCGTTGAGCTGAAGTCGGGCGGCCCGCCAGAACTGCGCGGGAGCGCGCATTGCGTGCAGGCGTCTCAGCGCGCCGCGATCGCGCGCTTGCCGATCTCGATCGCCACCCGTCCCATCGCCGCGCCGACGACGTGCAACCGGCCGGCGAGCTCGAGCAGCGCGCCTTTCTCGACGAGCTCCGCATGGTGCGTCCGGATCCACCATCGGAAAGACGGCATCGACGGCCAGATGTGCGCGTTCGCGGCCTGGTAGTCGAGCAGCGAATACAGATCGCCGAGCGCCGGCGGCGCGCCGGCCGGGTGGCGCGGGGCGCCCCCGCGTGCCGGGGGCGGGGGGGCGGTTAGC